>CAZWGT010000158.1:0-8562 GCA_964633345.1 uncultured Planctomycetota bacterium | reverse complement strand
CGCCGCTCCAGGTCCTTCATGTGCCCCTCGCCGTAGAACACGCCGACGTCCCGGACCGCGGGCTCCCCCGCCAGGACGCCGCGCAGGTCGGCGACGACCACCTTGTTCCTCTCCTCGATGATGACCTTCATGAGGGCCCGATCGTTGGGGGTCCTCCCGCCGAGGTCCCCGTCGTGGGCCGCCAGCGCCTCGACGAGGGAGAGCTTGAGCATCGCGGCCATGGTCCGGCTCGTCCCCACGATCCCGAACACGCCCTTCACGAGGCGGGCGAGGATCGAGGTCCCGTCGAGGAGCGCCATCAGCGCCGAGGCGTCGGCCCCGGCCGCGGCGAAGCTCCGCTCCAGTTCGTCGAGGCTCATGTCGCTGCACCGCCAGCGGGGCCCGGACTCGTCCATCACGTCCCCCTGGAAGGCCAGGCCGAGGGCCCGGGCGATGTCGGACTGCAGGCCCGGGCCCGACGCGGCCGCGGGGGGATCCGTGGCGAGGGCCTCGGCGCGGAGGTCGTCCTCCGTCCCGGCCTTCCCGTCGGGGCCGTCGCTGGCGAAGGTGGCCGCGGGCGGCCGGAGGTCGTACCGGATGGGCCTCCCCCACCCGTCCACGAGGATCCCCCGCACGATGGACGCCCACCGCTTCCCCGCCCCCTCCGCGAGCCGATCGAGGTCGGCGGGGAACGCGCCGGAGCGCTCCCGGAGGCGGCGGGCCACGGCCCGCAGCAGCTCGAGGCGGGTGCGGGTCGTGCCGGCCCTCTGCTCGGGGGTCGCGGCGGCGTCCACCGTCCCCGCGCCCGCCGGCTTGATCCCCTCGAAGAGCACGAGGTCGAAGCGGTCGAGGCTCGCCTGCGCCGCCGCGTAGAACGGGGCGTCGGCGATGTGGATGGCGGAGACGAGGTGGATCCGCGGGCCCTTCCCGTCCGGCGGCAGGAACTCCCGGGTGGCCACCTCGAGGGCCTTCACCCCGTCCTTCTCCTCGCGGAGGCGGATGTAGGGCTCCGGCTCGGGACGGGGGTCCTGCGCGAAGGCGTCCGCGGCGAAGCCGAAGGCGGCGGCGATCAGGAACGGGCGCAGGTGTCCCATGGCACGAGTCTAGCGCTAGAAGGAGGCTTCGATCCGGATCACGAACGAGGAGTCCCGGTTCCCCCCCGGCGCGCGCGGCACGGTCGTGGGCGGCCCGCCGCCGAAGACGGTGAGGGAGTCGTCGGCGATGGTCTTCACCCAGCCCACGGCCACGCGGAGGTGGTCCGCCGGCCTCCAGGCGACCATGGCGCTGAAGGTGCGGACCTCCTGCGTGCTCGGGTCGTAGGTCGTCCACCCGGTGCGGAAGAGGTCCCGGTCCATGTCCCCGTTGGAGTAGCGCACGCCGAGGGACCACCCGCGCCCGAGATCCGCGGAGGCGGTCCCCGTCCACGCGGTGAACTCGTCGAAGGAGGCCCGCCCCCCCCACGTGGCGCCGCGCACGACCTCGAAGCCCGCCTCCACCGGCCCCGCCTCGATCCCCGCCTCCCCGAGGAGGAGGCGCCCCCCCGTCCCGTCGAGGTCGGGGGTGAGGAAGACGGCGTCGCCGAGGGGGGTCTCGAGCACGAGGGGGTCCTCGAAGTCGAAGAGGCGCTCCGCCCCGGCCCCGATCCGGCACCAGGGGAGGGGCTCGGCCCGGGCGCGGAGCGCCGCCGCCGGCGCCGAGCGCCGCCGCCCCTCGAGGCCGAAGCCGTGGCCCGAGCCGAGGGTCGCCTGCCAGAAGAGGGTCTCGCCCCCCGCCCGCCCCTCGGCCTGGATCCCCCAGTCGCTCCGCATCGTGAGGAAGGAGGTGAAGGAGCGGCCGGGGACGGCGAGGTCCTCGGGGCGCGTCGCGGCCTCGGTCCCGAGGGGGACGGGGACGAGGCCGGCCTTGAGCAGGAGGGCGTCGGAGGGGGACCAGCCGGCCCACGCCTCGTACAGGTGGTCCGGGGTGTCCGCGCCCACGAGGTCGGCCTCGACGAAGGCGCGGAACCCCCCGAGGCGGCCGTCGGCGCGCAGGCGAGCCTCGGCGGCGATCCCCGGGTCGTCGGCGTTGCGGCGGTCCCGCTGGATCCACTCCGCGGCGAGGAGGCCCCCGAACCGGAGGCTCCCCTTCCCTCAGAGGGAGGGGATCGGCTCCCCGAGGGAATCGAGGAACTCCCCGACGGACTCCAGGGGCGGCCGGGGGTCGGAGGCGAGGAGCAGCGCGAGGAGGGCCGCGGGGATCACCGCTCCCCCTCGATCCTCGAGAGCGAGAGGGAGTCGGCGCGGATCGCGATCCCCCCCCTCGCCGCCCGCAGCTCCACCACGAGGTCCACGTCCGCCATCTCCTCGGCCACCTCGAACTCCCACTCGACCCTCTTCCAGTCGGAGGAGCCGACGAGGCCCTCGCCGCGGCGGCCGCCGGAGATCCGGATCCCCGCCCCGGTCCCGGGCCCCGGCGGATTCTCGGCCAGGGGCTCGACCCCCTTCGCCCGGATCACCGCCTGGAAGCGGTACCGCCCCTTCGCCAGGAGGACGGAGCGGCGCCAGGAGGCCACGCACCGCCCGCTCGGGCCGGCGTCGATCCGCAGGACCTCCCCCCCCTGGTCCTTCTCCGCCGCGAGGGAGGCGTCGTCGCACTCCGAGGCCGTCCGCCATCGGGCCACGCGGGCCGGCGCGCTCCCCGAGAAGACCAGGGGCCGCGGCTCCGGGTGGCTCCGCTGCTCCCGGAGGCTCTTCTCCCGCGCCTCCAGCCGGGAGCGGAGCCCGGCGACCGCCCCCTCGAACGCCCGGGCCTGCTCCCTGTCCCAGGCCTTGAGCGCCGGCTCCAGCCGCGCGGCGACGTCCTCCACCTTCCTCTTCAGGCGGTCCGCGCCGAACAGCGGGAGGAACTCGCCGACGCGCCGGCGGTACTCGGTCCGCCACGCGGGGTTCTTCATCACCGCCGCCCCCAGCAGGGAGACCGGGTTGTCGAGGATCGACGCCCCCGGGTCCCCGAGGATCTGGTCCATCCCGTGGGGGAGGAAGACCGCCTTGCCCGTCGAGGGATCGAAGTAGAGCCGGTAGTTGTTGCGGTTCTGGTTGTAGCCGTCCCAGTGGCCGAGCATGAGCTCGATCGCCATGAACGAGACGAAGGACTTCACGTCCACGAGGTCGCCGATCATGGTCCAGCGCTTCACGAGGTCCGGCTCGCGGCAGGCCGCCCGGAGGCGCGCGAGGTCCTGCCGGTCCACCTCCCCCTTCCCCTCGTCCCGCTCGAGGTCCCCGTCGATGTCCTGGCAGAAGCCCCCGTCGTAGAGGTTCCCCCCGGGCTTCTCGAACCAGCGGCGCAGCAGGGTCCGGTCGAACCCCTCCTTCAGGACGTAGAGGCCCATGTCCCGCCCGTTGATCCGGACCCGGGCGTGGGCGACGCGGGGCGTGGGGATGCCGGCGGAGCGGAACACCTCGGAGCCCAGCCACTCGTGGAGGTAGGTGGGGTCCTGCACCGACTTGTTGAGGTGGAACTTCCTGAGGCCGTGGAACCGCTGGTCGTCGTCCTCCCCGTCCATCTTCACGGTGAAGGAGGGCTGGTCGTCGAACGGCCGGAAGGAGCCCGCCGCCCCCTTGATCTTCACGGAGACGCCGGGGTAGACGGTCTTCTCGTTCTCGCGCAGGGACGCGGCCGCGAACCTCCGCGGCTCCGCGCGGAGCTTCGCGCACTCCGCCTCGTCGATCTCGAGGACGAGCCGGGGGATCGGCCCGCCCTTGAAGAAGGCGTCGCTCTCGTCGGGCTCCCTCCTGACGGACTGGGCGGGGGCCGGCGCCGCCGCCGCGAGGAGGAGCGCCAGGCCCGCCAGCGCGGCGGCCCGGCTACCGGCCGTACTCGGCATGCTGCACCCCCGGGGCCCCATTGAGCTCCCGCACCAGGGCCACCGCGTCCCCGTCCCCCTTCAGGCGCACCGCCCACGTGACCTCCAGGGCCGCGCCCTGCCGTGCCGTGGCCGACTTGACGAGCCGGTACGCGGCGAGGTGGCGGCGGAGGATCGGATCGAGGGCGGTCCGGGGGTCCTCGCCGATGCCGACGCGGACGAGGAGCGGGGACTCCTCCGCCGTCCCCGGGTCCGCCTCCGCCGCCGACCGGGAGCGGACGAGGGCGACCGCCGCGACCAGGGGGATCCCCACCGCGCACAGCACCCAGTTGCCGACGCCGGCCGACATCCCGGCGACGACGGCGAAGATCACGAAGGCGGTGTCCCGGGTGTCCTGGACGACGGTGCGGAACCGGACGATGGCGAGCGCGCCGACGAGGCTGAACGCGCGGGCGATGGAGTTGTCCACGACCATCGCGGTCATGGCCACGAGGGAGCAGATGAGGACGAGGGTCGTCATGAATGCCTGCTGCTCCGCGGGGGGCTTGCGGACGCACGCGCGGTAGACGCCGGCGACGGCGAAGCCGGCGGCGATGGAGACGCCGATGCGCAGGGCCACGGCGTGGGCCGGCAGGCCGTTCACCACGGCGGCGGGGGCCTCCTCGAGCCACTCACCCATCGGCGAGCCCCAGGGCGCGGCACGCGCGGCGGTACTTGGACAGGCCCGCGGGCTCGAGGCCCAGGCGCGCCGCGAGGGCCTTGAACGGGGGCGGCATCGCCTCCCGGAACTTCAGTTCGCACACCGCCCCGTCCCCGGGGATCCCGACGGGGGAGGCGCCGGCGGGGACGGACGGGACCTCCCACGCGGAGGCCGGGGCGCAGCGGATCCCCCGGTCCACGGTGAGGCGGTACTCCCCCCCTCCGTCGCCTCCGACGAACGCGGTCCTCCGGAACGCGACGGCGCAGACCGGGCGGTACCCGTGCTCCTCCACCTCGTCCCGGAACCAGTCGCCGGCCCAGGGCGCCGCCGCGGGAGGAGCGGCGAGGCGGCCGACCTCCGCGGCGGGGATCCCGGTGCGGCGCTTGCGGACGCGGTCCCGGCGGCGGCGCTTGCGCTCGAGGAAGACCGGGCCCCCGGCCCCGTAGGTCCGGACGCGGATCGTGCCCCGCTCGAACTCCCTCGCGCGGTGGAAGAGGTCCATGCGCGGTGTGTCGAGGTAGAGGGTGGTCACCTCGTAGGCCGGGTCGCCGTGGGGATCCGGGGTCATCGCGGCCCGCGCCCACGCCTCGACCGGGGCCGCGGACTCCCCCGGGAGGAGGAACTTGATCTCCCAGGCGGGCTCGTCGACGGTGGTCTCTTCCGCGGTGGCCACGAGGGGGTCCATCCTACCCGCACCGGGCCTCGACCACCGGCCCCCTCGGGGAGCGGGCGACCTCGACGAAGCCGGCGGAGCGGAACAGGCCCTCGGGCCCGGTCCACGCCTCCCCCGGCGGGAGGGCGGCGCCGCAGCGGGGGAAGCCCTGGACCTTCTTCGCACCCCGTGCCCCCAGGTCCTCCATCACCCCGCGCAGGAGGACCGCCGCCGCCCCGCGTCCGCGGTGGGACGGGGCGATCTCGAAGCAGGTGACGGCCCAGCAGGCGGGGTCGGGGGCGAGGGCGTACTGCCTCACGAGCTTCGCCAGCCGGTCCCGCGGCCCCGCCTGGCACCACCCGACGACGCGGTCCCCGTCGAGGAGCACGTACCCGTCCCTCTCGCCGCGGCGCAGCAGGTCCTCGCGGAGGGCGCGGTTCTCGGCGGGCGTGCGGCCCTCCCACTCCTCCCACGTCGGGACCCACCACGCGGTGCAGAAGCAGGCGCCGCGGCCGTCGGATTCGTCGGCGAGAAAGGCCAGCAGCGCGCCGTCGAGGTCGGGCGCGAGGCGGCGGACGTCCATCCCGCGCCTACAGCAGCGCCTTGACGTCCCTCCGCGTGCACCCGCCCAGCACGGCGTCGGCGGCGAGGTCGCGGGCCCGCATGGCGAGGTCGCGGCGGCTGATCTTCCGCCGGGCCCTCTCGGCGTGGATGACGGTGCCCCGGCCGCGGACGGTCTCGACGAGGCCCTCCTCCTCCAGCTGGCGGTAGGCGCGGGCGACGGTGTTCAGGTTCACCCCGGTCTTCGCGGCCACGCGGCGCACGGGGGGGAGCGGGTCGCCCTTCCTCAGGGCTCCCTCGGCGATGGCGCGGCGCACGGCCCGGCGCACCTGCTCGCCCAGAGGGACGTCGCTCTTCGTGTCGATGTCGAACATGGCCGGGCATTGTTGCAGGGTGAGAGACGCCGCCGGAACACAAATCCCGAAGGCGGGTGACGGGCGCCGCCGGAATCACCTTGCAGCGGCCTTCGCCGCCTGCCTCCGCGCGAAGGCCCCCTCGTCCTTCAGGCCCGCCCCCTCGAGGAACCCGGCCAGCGCCTCCCAGCGCTTCCGGGGATCGAAGCCGGTGTTCCAGAGGAGTTTCGCGTGGCACTCCGGGCAGGGGAAGAGCGGGGCGCGGTCGGTCTCGTCGAGGGAGTTCGACCCGTTCATCACGCACTCGTACCGGGTGCAGTGCTCGATGCCGAGGATGTGCCCGGTCTCGTGGGAGAAGACCTTCAGCGTGCGGAGGAGGAACGCCGCGTCCCCGTCCCCGCCGTAGCGCGCCAGCGAGTAGACCCCGGTCCTCCTCCGGAGCGTGGCGACCCCGAACACGAAGTTGAGGTCCCCCGACCAGAGGTCCTCCCCGCACAGCCCGACCAGGGCCAGCGCCTTTCCCGGGACCCGGTTCTCGAGGAACCGTAGAAGGCGATCCCCGTCGCACTGCCGGCGGGCCCCGTTCCACGCCTTCTCCGGCATCGCGACGGCCGGAGCGACCGTCACCTCGACCCCGAAGTAGATCGCCCCCCAGGCGCGCACCCGCTCGAGCAGGACCTCCCGGCCCGCGATCGATTCGCCCAGCGGCTGGATCACCATCGACGAGCGGTCGGCGGTCCGGCGGTTCGTGCAGTCCTCCACGTACTCCGCCAGCGTCTGCCCGTCCTCGGGGAACCGCGCCAGCCAGTCGTGGGCCCCCGGCGCCTTCTTCGCGGGGAAGTCGGGGTCGGCGCCGGGGGCTGGGTAGGCGGGGAGCGGGGGCTCGGGCGGCTCCGCGGGCTCCGGGGGGGCCGCCGGTGGCGGGGGCGGAGGCGGGGGGAGCGGAACACGCGGAGCCGGGGACGGGTACGGGCCGCACCCCGCGGCGATCGCCGCGACGATTAGCGCGGACCCGGCCGTCCTCCCGAAGGTCATCGCCCCCCTCAACGGACCGCCGCCGCCCCGGTTCAGCGGGCGAGGGTCTCCTCGGGCAGGAACCGCACGAGCACGCCGGCCGATCTCCCGTCCGCGAGGGCGGCGAGGACGACGAGGCGGGTTCCGGGCGCGGGCACCAGCCGGGCGGCGTGGGTCGAGGACGCCGGGCGCTCGATGGAGACGCGACGGAGATCGTGGGTGCCGGCCGGGGCGAACCGGAACCGGTCCCACCGGGGCGTCGTGGTCCAGCGGACGTCGAGGAGGCCGTCCTCCCCCACCGCCGCCTCGAGGCCGCTCACGCGCACCTCCACCACCGGGTCCACGGTCTCGGGTGCGGGGTCCTTCTCGTACCGGAAGTCCCCCACGAAGGATTCGTCGAGGAGGCAGGCGACCCGCGCCCCGGGGACGCACTGGGTGACGGCCGCGAGATCCCCGGGCGCCAGCGGCTCGAGGGCGGCGCCGCCGAGGGCGGACATCTCCACGACGGACCCCGCAGGGAGTTGGGTGCGCAGGGCCACGGCGCGCACCTCGAGGGATCCCGCCGGGGCCCCCGGCCGCGCCGCCACCTCGGGAAGGACGGAGTCCCGGTTCCCGGGACTGGCCTCCTCGTCCACGAGGGCGATGTCCCGCGCGTCCTCGGCCGCCGTGTCGAACTCCAGATCCACCGCCGTCGCCCGCGCCGTCACCGCGACCGTCCCCCCCTTTCCGTCGGGGAGGCGCGCGAGGAGTCCCCACACCCCGTCCGCCAGCGCGCGCACCCCCCCGGCCTCGGAGCGGTCCACGGTGGGGAGCTGGATCGTGCAGCGGTTCCCCTGGAGGTCGGTGAAGGTCTCCTTCGCCATGGGCTCGCGGACCCGGGCCGCCTGCACCACCCAGGAGAGGAGCGTCCCCCTCTCCGCAGGGTGGGCGCGCACCTCGAGGGCGATGCCGTCCTGGAGAATCCCGATGACCGGATCGGCGACGGCGGTCCCGTCCTTCTTCGCCACGTCGAAGTCCCGGACGTAGGCCGTCTGCCGGAGCACCTGCACGTTCGCCCTCCGGCCGGCGAAGGCGGTGATCCGCGGGGCCAGGACCGTCGTCCCGTCGGAGGTCTCGAACCGGATCTCGAGGGAGACCCCCTTCCGCGCTCCGGCCACGGGGGGGAGGATGGGCTCGGGGCGCGCGGGAGGGACCTCGACGGCGGCGGTGCGGAAGAGGGGGGCGGCGGCGCGGTCCCGCGCGGGATCGGAGGCGCAGCCGGCCAGCACGACCGCGACGAGCAGGGTTCTCATCCCCCGAGGGTCGATCCCCCCCGTCACCGCGCCGTCACTCCCCCGTCAGCCCCCCGTCACTCCGGGAGGACGCGGAACCCCTTCGGCGGCGGCCCCAGCGCGGCGGCGGAGGCGGCCAGCGTCGTCCCGTCCGCGAGGACGAGGTCCCCCGCGATCTCCGCGGCCGGCAC
>CAZWGT010000157.1:3444-8695 GCA_964633345.1 uncultured Planctomycetota bacterium | reverse complement strand
TTCGTCGCGTCGGCGTCCAGCGTCTCGCGGACCTCCGCATCGAGGACGTCCCGCTCCGGGGCCCCCTCCCGGGCGGGGAGGGTCACGACGAGCCCGCGCACGACGAGGGTGCCCGCCGTGCCGGCGGCGGCGAAGGACTCCTTCCACGACGCGGAGCCCCTCCAGGAGGCGGCGCCCGCCAGTCCCGCGGGCAGGGGGGAGCCGAAGGCCGCGGCCAGGGCGGCCGCCTCGGCGAGGTCGACGTCGGCCTCGAGGGAGAGGAACTCCCCGGATGAGCCGTCCATGCGGGCCGAGCCGGCCGCGCGGGCCTCGACCCCGGCCCCCTTCCACGTGAACCGCCGGACCTCGAGGGATTCCTTTCCCGGCACCGCGTCGAACTCCGCCGAGAGCCTCTCCTCCCGCACCACCGTCGCTCCCTCCCCCGGGGGGAGGATCGTGAGCCCTGTGACCACGAGGGTCCCCTTCGCCTCGTCCCCGTCCTTGCCCGAGCGGCGGAACGTCGCGTCGAGCTCGAGGTCCCCGGCCACCTCCCCGGGGATCGGGGCGCCGAACGCCTTGGCCAGCCGCACGGCCGGGGCGAGGCGGACCTTGGCGCCCGCCTTCAGGTCGGCCGCCGAGAGGTCCTCCATCGCCGTCCCCGAGAGGGAGAGGTCGGCGGTGGCGGACTTGACCGAGAACGCGCCCACGGTCCACCGCGGGCCCCGGCGGGTCAGGTCGAACTCCGCCCGGACGGCGGGCTCGTCGATGGGGGGGGACTTCGGGCCGAAGGCCACCTGGGCGTCCTTGAGGACGACGGACCCGGTGAACCGCGCGGCGGCGGCGTCGGAGTGGGCCCGGGCCTCCAGGACCGCGTCCCCGACGAGGTACCCGTCGAAGGGGACGCCGGCCCGCTTCGCCCGCGCGGCGAGGAGGTCGAGGGCGGCCGTGGCGTGCACGGTCCCGTTCAGGACGCCTCCGGGGATCAGCGAGGCCGTCGCGCGGGCCTCGAGCCCCCGCATCCGGAGGAGGGCGTCGCGCACCTCGACGGCCCCCTCCTTCGTGCGGCTGAAGCCCGCCTCGGCGTGGATCTCCGCCTCCTCGGCGACCTTCGCCGAGAGCCCGCGCACGTCGAGCACCGCCTTCCCGTCGCGCACCGACCCGTCGCCCGAGGCGCTGGCGGAGAGGGTGGCCGAGAAGGTCCCCTTCAGCCCCTCCAGGCCGGGGTCGTAGGCGTCGAGGATCGCCTCGACCGTCGCCTCGAGGGCGTCCGTCGCCACCAACCTCCCTCCCTGGAACGGGGAGGCCTTCGCCCGGAAGGACGCCTTCCCTCCGGCGGCGGACTCCAGCGTGAAGTTGAGTTCCGCGGGGCCGTCGCTCGAGGCGGAGAGGTCCGCGGAGAACCCGCCGAGGCGCCGCTCCTTCCCTTCGAGGTCCACGAGGACGAGGGTCCCCTCGCGCACCTTGACCTTCGCGGAGAAGGAGGGGAGGGGGGCGTCGGCCCCGCCGGCCTTGCCGTCCCCCTTGCCCGCCGGGGAGGCGGCCTTCGCAGGGGCGGGCTTCTGCAGTTCCCGCAGGTCCACGCGGATCTCCGGGCGGAGAACCTCGATCGCATCCGCGTCGTAGCGGGAGGCGAAGGCCGCCGAGATCCCCGCGGGGACGCGGATCTCCCCGACCCGGGCGAGGACGGGGTCGGAGGCGCCGGGCCCCCAGCGGACCTCGAGTTCCCTCACGACCGTGGCCGACCAGCCGACGTCGAGGGACCCGAGGGCGACCTGGCGGCCCGCCGCCGCCGAGGCCTTCTCCCCGACCGTCGCGCGCACCCACCCCGAGGAGAGGATCGCGGGGAGGAACGCCACGAGAAGGAGCAATAGGAGGAGGAGCCCGCCGCCGCCGAAGAGCAGGACCCTCTTCCAACGGGCGGGCTTCCGGGGGGGTGAGTCGGCGGGCGTCTCTGGAATGGGCATGGGGGGCACCGGGTGGAAAGTCGGCCCGGGGGGCTTGCCGCTCCGCCCGGGGGCCTTAGCATACAGGACCGGACCGAAGAGGCAGGGAGAGCCGACATGCGCATCGTGACCGTGGCCGCGGCCGTCGTGGCGTTCGCCTGCGCCGGAACGCCGGCCTTCGCCCACGGGGGCCAGTACCGCGGCCCCGGCGGGCGCGTCCCCAACGATCCCACTCCGGGCACCGGGGGATCGGGCGGCACCTCCACGACGGACTGGGAGGCGTGGTGGGCGGCGAACGCCTGGCGCTACCTGAACCTCCGGGAGAGGCTTCGGACCCGCGACCGCGGCGGGGACGGCTCCGTCACGTCGGGGGGGCTCGGCTCCCCGGGCGGGGCGGTGCCCACGGCGCGGCCCGAGGACACCCTCGACCCGCGGAAGGTGTTCGAGGCCCAGGTCCTCCCCGTCGTCACGGCGGCCCTCCAGGACGAGGACGCCGAGGTCCGTTCCGCGGCCACCATCGCCCTCGGGAAGATGGGCTTCCCCCGCTCCCTGCTCGACCTCCGCAAGGCCGTGAAGGACCCCGTCCGGGACGTCCGGGACGGGGCGGTGCTGGCCCTCGGCATGCTGGGGGAGCCGTTCGCCGGGGACGACCTCCGCGACATCCTCCTCGACCCGAGGGAACCGGACCGCACCCGCTCCTTCGCCGCCGTGGGCCTCGGCCTCCTCGGGGGGGAAGACGGCGGGGCGACCCTGCTCGCCTTCCTCGACCCCGCCGCCGACGGGCGGCGCGAGGGGGGCATCCAGCGCACCAGCCTGACCGAGGCGAGCGCCCTCACCGGCCTCGGAATGTCCCGCCACGCCGCGGCCGCGCCCGCGATCCGCAGGGACTACGACAGCGCGACGCGGTTCGAGCCGGCGGTCCGCTCCTTCGGCGCCGTCGCCCTCGCGCGCCTCGGGGACCGGGGGGCGATCCCCTCCCTCCTGCAGGCCCTCGAGCACAACCGGGATCCGATGCGGCAGTCGGCGGCCCTCGCCCTCGGGATCCTCGGCAACGCTTCCGACGAGGCGGTGGTCGAGACCCTCGCGCGCAAGCTCTACGACGAGAAGGACATCAACACCCGGCAGTTCTGCCTGATGTCCCTCTCCCGCATCGGGGGGGAGAAGGCCCGTGCGGCGGTGCGGCGCTACCTCGAGAAGGGGGCGCGCATCGACCTCCCCCTGGCGGCCCTCGCCGCGGCCCTCGGGAAGGACCCGGCCGCCCTCCCGACGGTCCGGAGGATGTTCGAGGAGGAGAAGCAGCCGAGCGTGAAGGCCGGCTACGCGCTGGCGCTCGGGCTCTACGGGGATCTCGAGTCCGCGGAGACGATGCGGAAACTCGCCCTCGCGGGCGGGGACTCCGGGATCCGCGGGGCCTGCCTGACGGCCCTCGGGCTGATGAACGACACGGCCTCCGCGGCGCCGGTCCGCGCGCTCGTGGACACGGAGAACGACCCGGGCATGCGCCTGGCCGCGGCGACCTGCCTCGGGCTCCTGCAGGACCGCGGGGTGGTGGACGTCCTCGAGTCCATGGCGAAGGACGGGGGCAACGCCCTCGTCCGCTCCGGCGCCTGCCGCCTCCTCGGCCAGGTCGGCGCGCCGCGGTCGGCGAAGGTCCTCATCGCCATCGTGAAGGACGTCCGGGACAACAGCATCGTGCGCATGGGGGCCACCGCCGCCCTCGGCAACCTCTGCGACCGCGCCCTCATCCCCGTCCTCGCCCAGATCGGCATCGACTCCAACTACGCCTCCAGCGTGGACCCCCTCATCGAGATCGCGACGATCCAGTAGCCGGGCGTCGGGGGCGAGAGGACGGCGGGGTCAGACCCCTTCGGCCTGGGGCCTGACCCCAGACCGAAGGGGTCTGACCCCGAGTTGGCTCCCCCCACCCTTGCGGCCCCGCCGTTCGCGCGTACGATGGCCGGGTCGCACGGGGGGCCGTCCATGCGTGTCGTTGCCTCGGCCGTCGGAGCCCTGGTCCTCGCGTTCGCCCCGCTCCCCGCCTTCGCCCACGGCGGCCAGTACCGCTCCCCCCTCGCGCCGGAGCCGCCCCCCCCGGGGGAGGATCCCGGCCGGCCGGGGGCGCGGTCCGGGTCGGACTGGAGCGACTGGTGGTGGAACAACCGGGATCGCTACCTTCAGGCCGCCCGCCGGCGCCGGGCCGCCGGGGGCGACGCCGCCCGGACGAAGGCGGGCGGGTTCGGGGACATGTCCCCGGCGGCGGAGAACCCCGCCCCCGCGGATCCGGTGGAGGAGAGCGACCGGGAGTTCCACAGGCGGGTGGTCCTCCCCGCGGTCACCCGTTCCCTCCGGGACGGCGAAGCGGAGGTCCGCTCCGCCGCCACGGTCGCCCTCGGGAAGATGGGCTTCCCGCGCTCCCTCCTCGACCTCGAGAAGGCCCTCGGGGATCCCCATCCCGACGTGCGGGACGGGGCCATCCTCGCCCTCGGGATGCTGAAGGACGACATCGCCCTGGAGACCCTGCGCCGCATCCTCCACGACCCCTCGATCCGGGAGCGCACGAGGGGATTCGCCGCCCTGGGCATCGGCCTCGTCGGAGGGGACGCCGCCGCGGCGGTGCTCCTGCGCTTCCTCTCGCCCGCCTCCGACGCGGAGAGGGAGGGGGGCCTCCGGAAGACGACCGACCTGCTGGCCTGCGCCATCCTCGCCGCCGGCCACGCGGGATCCCCGGCAGCCCTGGCGGACCTGCGGCGGGCCTACGCGACCCAGGGGGCGGTGCCCGACGTGGCGCGGGGCTGCGCCTCCCTCTCCCTCGCCCGCCTCGGGGACCGGGACTCCCTCCCGCTCCTCCTGAAGGGGATTCGCCACCGCGAGACCGGGATGCGCCAGTGCGCCGCCGTCGCCCTCGGCGTCCTCGGGCGCCCCGCCGACGCCCCGGTGATCGCCGCCCTGGCGAAGGCGGCCGCCGACGACGGGGACCAGGCGACCCGGCGCTTCGCCCTCGCCGCCCTCGGGCGGATCGGCGGCGCCCCGGGCAGGGAGGCCCTCCGGCCCCTCCTGGACTCCTCCCGAGGAGGGGAGGACCTCCCCTTCGCCGTGCTCGCGATCGGGGTCGCGGGGGACGGGCCCTCGGCACCGCTGCTCCGGCGGATCTTCCGGGAGGACTCCGGGGCCCGCGGACCCGCCGCCATCGCCCTCGGCCTCCTCGGGGACCTCGAGGCGGCGCCGGACCTGCGTGCCGCGGCCTTCGGGAAGGGGGACTCCCCGGTCCGCTCCCACTGCATCACCGGCCTCGGCCTGATGGGGGACGCGGAGTCGGCCCCGGCCCTGCG
>CAZWGT010000157.1:0-3434 GCA_964633345.1 uncultured Planctomycetota bacterium | reverse complement strand
GCCGCCTTCTGGGCGAGGAGGCGGAGCCGCGCCTGCGCCTGTCGGCGGCCATCGCCCTCGGCATCCTCGGGGACCCGGAGGCGGCCCCCGCCCTCGTCCGCCTCGCGCGGAAGGGGTCCTCCGTCCACGTGCGGGCGCACTCCTGCTACTTCCTCGGGATCCTCGGGACGCGGGAGGCCGCCCTCGCCCTCGTCGAAGCGGTCGCGGACCCGGAGGAGCAGATGGTCGTGCGCATGCACGCCGTCGCGGGGCTCGGCGTGCTCGCCGACCGCAGCCCCGTGCCCCTCCTCGCCGGGCTCGGGGCCGACGGGAACAACCTCATGACCATCGACCCGCTCGCGGAAGTCGCCACCTTCCTCTAGGAGGGACCATGACGGCCGTGACCGCCGCCGCCGCCGCGATCCTCCTCGCGGCCGCCGCCCCCGCGGCCCTCGCCCACGGGGGCTCGTACAAGCCCCCCGGCTCGTCCCCGGGCGGGGTGCCGCCGGACTCGGAGATCCTCAACCCGAAGGTCCCCGTGCCGACGCCGCCCACCCGCGGGGAGATGACGCCGTGGGAGCGGTGGTGGGACCTGAACCGCGACCGGGTCGTGGACCTGAAGAAGCGCCTGCGGGCGCGGGACCGGCGGGACTCCCCGACGGCGGCGCCGGGGGAGGTGGACCCGTTCTACGGCCCCCCCGGGGGGAAGGCACCGGCCGACCCCGGCGAGGGGACCGCGGTGACGCGGGAGTTCCTCGAGCGCGAGGTCCTGCCCCCGATGACCCGGGCGCTGCGCGACGGCGACCCGGAGGTGCGCTCCGCCGCGGCCCTCGCCCTGGGGAAGATGGGATTCCCGCGCTCCTTCATGGATCTCCGGAAGGCCCTCGACGATCCCGAGCGGGACGTGCGGGAATCGGCGCTCCTCGCCCTCGGCATGGCGGGGGAGCCGATGGCGGCGGAGATCCTGGGGGAGTTCCTCCTCGACCCGCGGGCGGAGGAGCGGGTCCGGGGGCTGGCGGCCCTCGGCCTCGGATTCCTCGGCGGCCCCGCGGGCGGGGAGGCGCTGCTCTCCTACCTCGACCCCGCCAGCGACGCGAAGCGGGTGGGGGGGATCCGGCGCCGGCCGGAGACGGCCTGCTGCGTGCTCGCCTCCCTCGGGCTCGCGCGGCACCCGGGCGCGGCGGCGGCGCTCCGGGACATCGCCCTCTCCGAGCGGGAGCCGGACGGGTCGAAGAACAACCCGACCGTGCGGTCCTTCGCCCTGGTCGCGCTGGCGAAGACCGGGGACCGCGCGACGATCCCCGTCGAGGCGATGCTGGCCCTCCTCGCGGAGGACCGCGAGGTGCAGCGGCAGGGGGCGGCGCTGGCCCTCGGGCTGGTCGGCCGCCGGGACGAGGAGCCGGTGCTCAAGGGGCTGGCCGCCGCCGCCCTCGGGGACCGGGACCTCGGCGTTCGCTCCCTCGCGACGATGTCGCTGGCCCGGATCGGTGGGGACGGGGCGAAGCGTGCGCTGCGGGATCTCCTCGAGAAGGGGGCGGCGATCGATCTGCCGTTCACGGCCCTCGCCCTCGGCATCGTGGAGGACCGCCCGTCGGCCCCGCTGCTGCGGATGAAGTTCCGCGATTCCCGGGACCCCTCGGCGCGGGGCGCGCTGGCCCTCGCCCTCGGGCTCCTCGAGGACGCCGAGGCGGCGGCCGACCTCCGGGCGGAGGCCTTCGGCAGGGGGGACCGGGCGCTCCGGCGGCACTGCATGATCGCGCTCGGGCTGATGAACGACGGGAAGGCGGCGGCGGACCTGCGGAAGGTCGTCTCGGAGGAGTGGGACCCGTCGCTGAAGATCGCGGCGGGGACGGCCCTCGGGCTCCTGCAGGACGGGGAGACGCTGCGGCTGCTCGGGGCGGTGGCGAAGGGGGCGTCGAGCGTGATCGCCCGGGGCCACGCCTGCCGGGTGCTGGGGATGATCGGCAACCGGGAGGCGGCGAAGGTGCTGCTCGGGTTCCTCGCCAACCCGCGGGAGCAGGGGTTCGTGCGGATGTACGCGGCGACCGGCCTCGGCATCCTCGGGGAGCGGGGGGACTTCCCGATCCTCTCGACGGTCGGCTTCGACGTCAACCCCGAGGTCCGCGTGGACGCCCTCGACGCCTCCGCGGAACTGATGTAGGCCGGGGACTGTCCCTCGTCCCGGCGGAGCCGGGACGAGGGCCTGTCCCCGGTTTCGTCGTTGGGTTAACCTGCCGCCATGTTCGACCGCTTCACCGAGCGCGCCCGGCAGGTGATGACCCTCGCCCGCATGGAGGCGCAGAAGCTCTCCAACGACTACATCGGGACCGAGCACATCCTGCTCGGCCTCGTGGTGGAGGGATCCGGGGTCGCCGCCCAGGTTCTGAAGAACCTCGACGTGGACCTGCGCAAGGTCCGGTACGAGGTGGAGCGGCTCGTCGAGCAGGGGAACTCCCCGGTCTCCGGATCGCAGCTCCCCTTCACCCCGCGGGCGAAACGCGTCCTCGAATTCGCCCTCGAGGAGGCCCAGAACCTCGGGCACAACTACATCGGCACGGAGCACCTGCTGCTCGGCCTCATCCGGGAACACGACGGCCCCGCGGCCCGCGTGCTTCAGTGCCTCGGCGTGCAGCCCGGGGAGGTCCGCGAGGAGATCGTGGACCTGCTCGGCGCCGATCCCCCCGCAGGGAAGGAGGCGCCCGCGCCGCGGCCGTCCGGATGGGCGGCGGTGCCCCCGTCGCCGGCCGTGGACTGGGCGTTGGTCCACCGCCTCCGGGCGGAGGTGGACGCGGGCCTCCGGGACCGTCTCGAGGGGCTCGCGGCGAGGGTCTACATCGAACTCCTGCCGCGGAAGGGGGACTGGCGGTACCGCTTCAGCATCGCCGTCTTCCCTCCCGGGGACCACCTCTCCTCCTTCATCCTCACGGTTCCGGGCGGGCGCGTGAAGGACATGGAGAAGGATCTGCCGGGGCTCGTGGATGAAGTCGTGCAGTCGATTCGCGGAGGGGGGAAAGGCGGGGTCTGACCCCAGACCGAAGGGGTCTGACCCCGCCTTCGCTACCCCAGCCTCCGCGCGAGATGCCGCCCCGTCTCGCCCGCGGACCGCGCGACCTCCTCGGGCGTCCCGGCCGCGACGAGGCGGCCGCCCGCCTTCCCCGCCCCCGGGCCGAGGTCGATCACCCGGTCGGCGGCGACGATGACGTCGAGGTTGTGCTCGATGACGACCACCGTGTTCCCGAGGTCGGTGAGGCGCTGGAGCGCGCGGAGCAGCACCTCCACGTCGGAGAAGTGCAGGCCCGTCGTCGGCTCGTCCATGACGTACAGCGTCCGGCCGTGCTCCACCTTCCCGAGTTCGGCGGCCAGCTTCAGGCGCTGGGCCTCCCCGCCGGACAGCGTCGTCGAGGACTGCCCGAGGGCGAGGTAGCCGAGCCCGACCTCCTCCAGCAGCGAGAGCA
>CAZWGT010000156.1:3853-8781 GCA_964633345.1 uncultured Planctomycetota bacterium | reverse complement strand
GGCGTCGGCGACGAGGTCCTCCGCGGGGCAGCCGCCGGAGAGGTCGCTCACGGGGTTGCCCGCGGCCTTCCCGGTGAGGTAGAGGGGGTCGTGCTTCGCCAGCGGCAGGTCGGGGACGACCGCCCCGCCCGCGGTCCCGTCGGCCGGGTAGCCGTCCGCTCCCACCCTCGGGAACCGGGCCTCGAGGTCGCTCCCGCCGCCGGCGTCGGCCTGGCGGTCGGCCTTCCACATCTGGATGGAGACCGTCTCCCCCGTGCTCCCCATGCCGAAGAAGGGCGGGTCCTCCCCCGCCGCGAACTGCACGGCCACGCCGTCGCGGAACTCCCGCTGGCCGAAGGTGGAGTCGTCCTTCGTCGCGTCCTCCCACCGAAGCCGCACGGAGAGCCGGGTGCCGTCGTTCAGCGCGGCGACGCGCAGGCCCTGGATGCGCGGGGTGCGCCGCATCCAGAGGGGCATGAGGGCGACCCACGACTCCGTCGCCTTCGTCCACGCGGGGTCGTCGCCGTCGAGGGGGGCCCCCGCCGCGGCGGCCCGGATGGTGAGGCGCTTCTGTTCGTTCCTTCCCTTTTCGTCGAGGTCGGACTGGGCGCGGACCCAGTGGACGATGTGCCACGCGTCGTCGCCGACGAAGGGGGACGCGGGCATCGGGCTGCCGGCCAGTCCGCCGACGATGCGGCGGTAGATCTCCTTGCCGTCGCTGCCGCCCTTCCACTCGCCCATGGCGAAGTTGCGAGGCCAGGTGGGCATGTCGAACTCGTCGAGCTGGGCCTGCTGGCCGTCGCCGCGGCCCGTGGCGCCGTGGCACGGGGCGCACCCCTCGGCGTAGAGGGCGGCGCCGCGAGCCCGGCCCTCGGGGGTGTCGGCCGGCTCGGGGGGGACGGGGATGGGTTCGAGGGAGGCGTCGATGGGCGTGGCGGCGAAGGACTTGACCTTCGCCACGAGGGCGGCGAGGTCGGCGTCGGGGAGGTGGCCGAAGGAGGGCATGGCGGTGCCGGGGAAGCCGCGCTTCAGGGTCCGCAGCAGGTCCTCGTCGGTGGGCTTGTTCTGGCGGGTGGAGGTGATGCGGTAGCGCGCGGTGACGAAGTTCCGCGGGCGCGGGAGGAGGTGGCGGGCGAGCGGGCCCTCCCCCTTCCCGTCGGCGCCGTGGCAGGCGGCGCAGTTCCTCGCGAAGAGGGCGTCGCCGTCGGCGGGGGCGGTCTGGGCGGGCGCCTCGCTGCAGGACGCGAGGAGGAGGGCCGCGGCGAGGAGCGCGAGGTCTTTCCCGGGCATCGGGGTCTCCTGTCGGAGGGAGGGTCGGTGGATGTCCCCGGGAGTGGACCATGACGGGCGTCAGGCGTCGGTGACGGGGGTCACCGACGCCGGGGATTCCTCACGCCTGCGCGAACCTCGCCGTGAAGTGGCGCAGCGTCGGCGCCTCCTCCACGATGCGCATCCCCCGGATCCCCTCGCGCCGCTTCCACACGTCGAGGATCACCTCGAGGCAGTAGTCCACGTGGCTCTGCGTGTACACCCGCCGCGGGAAGGCGAGGCGCACCAGATCGAGATCGACCGGCCGATCCCCCCGCCCCAGCATCACCTGCCCGACCTCCACCCCGCGGATCCCCCCCTCCACGTAGAGCGCGCACGTCAGCGCCTGCCCGGGGAGGCGCAGGGGCTCGATGTGCGGGAGGAACTTCCGCGCATCGACGTACACCGCGTGCCCCCCCGTCGGCCGCACCGTCGGCACACCGGCGGCGTGCAGCCGATCCCCGAGGTAGGCCACGGACGCGATGCGATAGCGGAGGTAGTCGGGGTCGAGCGCCTCGTTCAGGCCCACCGCGATGGCGTCGAGGTCCCGGCCCGCCAGTCCCCCGTAGGTCGGGAACCCCTCCGTCAGGATGAGGAGATCGGTCTCCAGGCGCGCCAGCCGGTCGTCGTTGCCGGCCAGGAACCCGCCGATGTTCGCCATCCCGTCCTTCTTCGCGCTCATCGTGCAGCCGTCGGCCAGCGCGAACATGTCGCGCGCGATCTCCCGGGGCGAGCGCCCCCCCTGCCCCGGCTCCCGCTCCCGGATGAACCAGGCGTTCTCGGCGAAGCGGCAGGCGTCGAGGTAGAGCGGCAGCCCGTGGGCGTCGCAGATCCGCCGCACCCCGCGGAGGTTCTCCAGCGACACCGGCTGGCCCCCCCGCGCGTTGCTGGTGACCGTCACGATCACCATCGGCACGTTCCCCTTCTCCGCGGCGAGGAAGCGATCGAGGGCGCCGAGGTCCATGTTCCCCTTGAAGGGGTGCTCCGCCTCCGGGTGGGAGGCCTCGGGGATGGGGAGATCCACGGCCCGCGCGCCGCGGGCCTCGATGTTGGCGCGGGTGGTGTCGAAGTGCGCGTTGTTGGGGACGGCCTTCCCCGGGCCGCAGGTGATGGTGAAGAGGATGCGCTCCGCCGCCCGCCCCTGGTGCGTGGGGAGGATGTGGCGGAAGCCGGTGATGGCGCGGACCGACTCCTCGAACCGGTACCAGGAGTCCGCGCCCGCGTAGGACTCGTCCCCCCGCATGAGGGCGGCCCACTGGGCCGAGGACATCGCCCCCGTGCCGGAGTCGGTCAGGAGGTCGATGAGGACCCGGTCCGCGGGGAGCAGGAACAGGTTCCAGCCCGCCTCCTCCAGCCAGGCCGCGCGCTCCTCCGGCGTGGACATCCGGATCGGCTCGACGGACTTGATCCGGAACGGCTCGATGATCGTCCGCATCGCCCCGCCTTCGCCGGGCCCCGGCTCTGCCGGGGCCCGGTCTCCGTCGCGCCTACCGGTTGAAGTGCTCCAGGGGGACGTTCCACTCCCTGCCCTGGCCGTGGCAGACGGCGCAGGACTCCGCGCCGGTGGTGTTGGTCGCCGTGTTCGCGTCGATGTGGGCCTGGGCCTCGGGCTTGGAGTGGCAGGAGCCGCACGTCGCCCTCCAGGACCGGGTCTCCTTCGCCTGGCCGGCCGGGTGGGTGCGGCCCGGCGGGGACTGCCAGTTCGTGTTCGTGTCCCCGTGGCAGACGGAGCAGTTGCTGACCCCGTTGATGAGCTCGGGGAAGCCGATCTCCTCGAAGTCGTTCGCGGACCCGTTGTTCCCGTAGATGACGTAGGTCGAGGCGTCGGGCAGGTCCTTGCCCATGTGGATCTTGTGGAGCATGGTGCGGAAGGCGATGGGGATCCCGTTGTTCGGGGCGGGATAGGCGTTGGAGGAGTTCGGCCGGTAGTGCGGCCAGTCCTCGGCGCCGGAGTTCCCGTGGCAGGAGATGCAGGTCTGGAAGTCGCGCCTCCCGCCCCCGTGGAAGAACATGTCGTTGTGGCAGCGGTAGCAGTTGTCCTTCGAAGAGATGGCCGAGTAGGGGGTCTCGGACGTCGCGGCCCCCATCAGGAAGGTCTTCACCCCGGGCTTCGAGGAGCCGGAGTAGTCGGTGGGCTCGCCCGAGGCGGTGATCTGCAGGCGGCGCACCCCCCACAGGGTCAGGGTGTACGTGCCGTCGGGAAGGGGCCTGTTGACCCAGTCGCCCCAGGTCTCGTCGAGGACCGGGCTGTCGTTGAAGGATCCCGGGAAGACCGCGGGCATCACGAAGTCGGAGACGTAGGTGACGACGACCCTGTTGCCCGCCCCGAACTCCGTCACCTCGGTGATGGTCCCGGTGGCGGCGTTGAGGGTGTAGTCGGCCGGCGTGGCCTTGGTGACCAGGGTGACCTCCTGGACGACGGCCGCGGCGGCGTGGGACGTGCGCAGGAACGGCTGGTAGTTGTTGGCGAAGGTCGTGGAGAAGACCTGGTAGTAGGAGGCGAACCAGATCCGGCTGCCCTCGACGAGCTGCACGCGGAGGTACTCCTCCTTGCCCCCGACGCCGTCGTCGATGACGAGGACGTCCCCCTTGGCGTAGCCCGCGGCGCTGGCCACGTCGATGTAGTTCTGGTTCGCCGGCGCGGCGGCGGTGAGGACGGTGGAGTTCGAGGCGCCCGTGCGGACCTGCACCGTCGTCGGGGCGCCCGAGACGTTCCAGTGCGGGGTCCGGGTGGTCGTGAAGGACTCCAGGGCCCCCGTCGAGGTGCCCGCGAGGTCGAAGTAGACGGGCTGCGGGAGGTTCATGGTGAAGACGGCCCCGCCCGGGCCGGGGACGGAGGCCGGCACCCCGGCCAGGGGGACCGCGCCGTAGAAGATCAGGTTGTTGTTGGTCGTCGGCCCGTTGATGGCGAAGTTCATGGAGCCGGCGCTCGTCCCGATGACCTGGGTCAGGGTGCTCATGGGCACGTCCGCCCCGGCGTCGTCCTTCATGGTGAAGGAGACCGTCACCTTCTCGCCGGGCTCGACCTTCCCGTCGAGGTCGCCGGAGCCGTCGGCCAGGGCCGTGAAGGCGAAGTTGAGGCCGGGGAAGAAGGACGGGTTGGTCAGCGGGTGGACGTGGGCGTCCACGGGGGAGAGCGAGGTGCCCGAGGCGGGGTGGCAGGTCGTGCAGCCGGTGTCCCCGGTCTGGGCCGGCATCGTGACCCCGTTGGCCTTGTAGGGCTGGGCCCAGTCGACGTCGTCGTGGCAGGAGCCGCAGGCGCGGCGGGTCTGCTGGGAGTAGGCGAAGTCCCCCTGGGCCGGGGCCGGGAGCGGGCCCCCGGCGTCGGGGTCGCCGTGGCACTTGGCGCAGGCCGTCACGCCCCGGCGCGACTCGTCGTCCTTGCCTCGGGGGCTCAGGGTCTGGCCGGGGGCGACCGTGGAGGAGAGGAGGGAGTAGCCGGCGTCCCTCGGCATGACGACGTTGAGGTTCGGCCAGACCGGGAACCCGATGTCGGACAAGTCGTCGATGCCCCCGAAGCCCTTGATCTCGTAGGGGCGGGGGGTCAGGCCGTAGTCCCGGTCACCGGTCCCGTCCGCCTTGGTCCCGAAGCCGAGGACCGAGGGGAGGTGCTTGGCGTTGTGGATCCTGTGGATCATGAC
>CAZWGT010000156.1:0-3843 GCA_964633345.1 uncultured Planctomycetota bacterium | reverse complement strand
GTGAGGTCGGGGGGGGTGGCGGAATCGCGGTCCTCGGCCCCTGCGGTGTGGCAGAGGACGCAGAGCTTGACGTCGGAGCGGAACCCGCCGTGGACGCGCAGGTTGTCGTGGCACATGTTGCAGTTGGCCTCGGTCACCAGCTCCCGCGGGGAGAGGATCGTGGCGGTGCCGAAGAGGAAGTCCCTCGTCACGTTGATGAGGTCCCGGAACTGCGCGGTGCCTTCGTAGTACGTCTTGTACCCCTCGATACCCAGGGTGTAGGTCCCGTTGGCCAGGGGCTGGCCGGTCTTCTCGCCGTCGGTCGTCCCGAAGGCGGCGGTGTCGTTGTAGGGGGCGGCGTAGACGGCGGGGAAGGGGGAGGCGAAGGTGTAGGTGTAGGAGCCGTCGGCGTTCAACACGCTGGAGGTGCGGAGATCCGCCTGGCGGGGGATGACCCGCTGGTAGTCGTTCGTGGGGCCCGAGATGTAGATCGATCCGGAGTTCAGCTCGTCCAGGCCGAGGTAGGAGCCGTCCCCCTTGGCCAGGGTGAAGGTGACGCGGACGGTGTCGCCGGCCTGGAACTGCCCGCCGGCCCCCGAGGCGCCCGCCAGTGAGGTGACGGTCAGGACCGCGCCGGGCATGGCCTCGCCCTTGGCGAGGTTCGGATCCGTGGGGGTCGGCGGAGGGGTCGGGGCGGGCTCGCCGGGGGGGCCCTGGGGACCCGTGGCGCCGTTCTTCCCGTCCTCGCCGTCGCTGCCGCTGCAGCCCGCGGCCACGAGGGCCGCCACCGCCAGCCAGACCAGCCGGTTCTTCATCGCGACCTCCCCTCGATTGACCACCGTCACGAAACCCGGATTGCGACGGTTCGTCATAAGCAAGGGAGAAGCCAATCGCCTCCCATGGACGACGGATGCCGTGACACCGGGAAAATCCGGCAGAGGGGGGGGAAAAGCCCGGGCTATCGCCCGAGGAGGCCCTCCGCCCCGCCGGGAGGGGGCCGGTAGCCCTCGACCGCCTCCCCCAGCGCGGCGAGGCCCGCGGCGGCCCGGAGCTCCCCCCGCGTCGGGGGCCGATCCGGGGCGAGGGAGAGGAGGGTGTCCCCCTCCCCCGGGACCCCGGCCCCGGCCGGCCGACCGGCCCGCAGGGCGTCGAGGAACCAGCGCCGCGCCTCCCCGGCCCGCCCTTCCCGGAGGGCCAGCACCCCCCGCAGGGAACGGGACTCCGCGTCCCTGGGGTTCATCCGGGCGGCGATCTCCAGGCGCTCCGCCGCCTCCGCGTCCTTCCCCCGGAGCCAGAGGATCCGGCCGAGGGCGAGGCTCGGTCCGGACTCCTCCGGGTTGCGGGCGAGGGCCTCGCGGGCGGCTTCCTCGGCCCGGCCGAGGTCCCGGAGCCCCCCCGCGGCCGGGTCGCACCGCAGATCCGCCTCCAGCAGCCACCCCCGCCCGGCGTTGGGCTCCACCGCCCGGAGGGCCGCCAGCCGCTCGAGGGCCCCCAGGAACTCCCCGCGGGCCTTCCGGAGGCGGGCGGAGGCGTAGAACGCGCTCCCGTGGCCGGGGCGGAGGGCGAGGACCTCCTCCCACGCCGCCTCGGCACCGGCCCCGTCGCCCGCCTGCTCCCGCTCCTTGGCCCGGTGGACGAGGTCGGCGACCCGGGCCGCGGTGGGGTCGGGCGGGGCCGGGGGGGCGGCGGGGACCTCCCCGCCGCAGCCGGCGAAGGCCAAGACGAGGATCAGGCCCCTCACGGCTCCTCCACGATCAGCAGCCCCGGCTCCGGGCGCTCGACGACCCGCACCGCGCCCGAGGGGAACCGCACCTCGACCCGCTCCGCCCGCCCCGCGTCGCCGAGGCCGAAGGAGAGGTCGGTCGCGGAGGTCGAGAGGTAGGAGGGGCTGGCGCCGACCCACCGGACCCGGGTCCGCCCGCCCGCCGTCACCGCCACCCGCGCCCCCCGCCCCGCCCCGTCGGGGGACTTCGCGCGAAGGCGCACGGCCTGACGCGGGACCGCCTCGAACCCCTCGTTCACGAGGAGCAGGGGCGGCTCCCCGTGGACCGTGACGACGAAGTCCTCGTCCCCGTCCCCGTCGAGGTCGCCGGCGGCCAGCCCCCGCGCCACCCGCCTGCGCGCGAACTCCTCCCCCGCGATCCGGGCGCACTCGAAGAACCCGCGGCTCCCCCCG
Organism: uncultured Planctomycetota bacterium; assembly: GCA_964633345.1. Classification (GTDB taxonomy): domain Bacteria; phylum Planctomycetota; class JAJSAM01; order JAJSAM01; family JAKLKS01; genus CAZWGT01. Next base: position 1,688 of record CAZWGT010000156.1, on the reverse strand, counting down.
GCGTTCCAGTAGAGGAGGGGGCGTTCGGGGACGAGGCGGGTCCGATCGGCCTCCTCCTCGAAGGTGGAGCCGCAGGCGACCAGCAGGTCGAGGCGACCGTCGCCGTCGATGTCGCTGAAGGCGGTCCCCCACTTCACGGAGTCGAGCGACGTGGAGCCGAGGCCCATCGGCTCCGCCGCGTCGGTGAAGAACAGCCGAGGGGCGCCCTCCTTCGACGGCAGCCCCGTGAGGTTGTGGTAGAGCGCGTTCTCCTGGGCGAGCCAGTGGGTGACGAAGAGGTCGGGCCAGCCGTCCCCGTCCACGTCGTCCACGGCCAGGCCCATGGCCCCGCGGTAGTCGGCGGTGCAGGAGGAGTGGGAGACGTCCTCGAACCGGCCGCCGCCGAGGCTGCGGAACATCGCGTTGTCCGAGACGTCGTTGGCCAGGTACAGGTCCGGGCGCCCGTCCCCGTCGAAGTCCGCCGCCGCCACGCCGAGGCTCCGGCCCGAGGGGTTGTCGATGCCCCAGGCCTTCGCCACCTCCTCGAAGGTCCCGTCCCCGAGGTTGCGGAAGCACAGGTTCGTCTCGGGGGGGAAGGTGGAGGGGTTGAGGACCGCGGGGATCTGCAGGCCGTACTGGCGGCTGGCCGTCGAGCGGAGCGCCGGGTCCTCGCGGTACCGCACGTAGCGGGCGACGTAGACGTCGAGGAGCCCGTCCCCGTCGAGGTCGGCCCACCCCGCCGAGGCGCCGAATCCCCCTCCGGAGAGGCCCGCGGCGTCGGTGGCGTCCTCGAAGGTCCCGTCCCCGCGGTTGCGGAGGAGGAGGTTGCGCCCGTACCCGGTGACCAGCGCGTCCACGTCCCCGTCCCCGTCGGCGTCGGCGGCGGCGACCCCCATGCCCATCAGGGCGACCGGCGGCAGCGCCGTCGCCGAGACGTCCGTGAACCGCAGGTCCCCGTCGTTGCGGTGGAGGAGGCAGGGCCCCCCCTTGCCGAGGGGCCCGCTCCCGGCCAGGAGCACGTCGAGGTCCCCGTCCCCGTCGGCGTCGAAGAGCCCCACCCCGGTGCCCATGTCCTCGGGGAGGTTGCGGGTGCGCGTCCCGGCGAAGGGGGCGCGGCCGAGGCTCTGGACGCGGAAGCGGAACCGCGGCAGGTCCGCCGGCAGGTTCCTCGCCTGCACGTCGGTGAGCCCCTCGACGGTCCGGTCCCCCGCCACCACGGGCCTCGCGTCCACGGCGCCGAGCCTCCACGCCAGGACCCCCGCGCCCGCCGTCAGGAGGACGCTCACCGCCGTCCAGCGGACCACCAGGGAGGCGCGGCGGCTCACGGGCGGGCGGCGACGGCGATGGAGGCCGTCCCCTCGGCCATGTCGGTGATGGGCGCGGTCATCCCCTTCCCCGGGTAGAGGTACTCGATGAGGGTCTGGTCCACCTTGCGGTAGCGCAGTCGCGCCTTCACCGTCAGCGGCCCGGCCGCCGCGACGGGGGCCGCGAAGCGGAACTCCCCCGCGTCGGTGACGCCGGGGAAGAGGGAGCGGCGGAATCGGGCCCCGACCATCTCCCAGAGGTTGTGCCGGTCGATGAGGTTCCCCGCGCGGTCCACCCCCTCGGCCTTGAAGATGAACGCCCCCTCGTCGATGAACCCCTTCGCGTCCACCTTCCCCGAGGAGAACACCTCGTTCCCCGCGGCGTCGGCGACCACCAGCTCGACC
>CAZWGT010000155.1:0-8799 GCA_964633345.1 uncultured Planctomycetota bacterium | reverse complement strand
ACGCCACCGGGTTCCCCCCGGCCGGCGGGGCGCGGCGGGCCCGCTTCCGATCGACGATGCCCGCGAACCACCCCCGGCGCGGCTCCGCCTCGCGGGCGAGGCGCCGGCCCGCGAGCCACGTGGCCAGCGCGGCGAAGAGCAGGGAGGAGAGGAGGTAGATCGCGGCGGGCTGGAGGAGGGCCGCCGGCGGCCGCGGGGGGGCGGGGACGGCGGCGGGGTTCGGGACCAGGACGACGGCCCCGTTGCGGACCATGTACACGAAGGGGGGCTGCCTCCAGCGCCCCCCGAGGCTCTCCTGCAGGGCCCGCTCGTACTGGGCGGGATCGGCCATGCGCCCGATGCCGGGGGCGGGGGTGGTCGCCGCGAGGACCCAGAGCGCGGCCCGGTCGGCGGGGTCGGGGACCTTCTCCTCCCACGGCGCCCCCGGCACGGCGAACATGCCCGCGAGGGCCAGCGTCAGCGCCCAGCGCACCGCGGGCAGAAGGTAGGCGAGGATCGCGCCGGTCGCGAGGCGCCCCGTGACGCTGGAGATCCACACCCCCCAGGCCCCGAGTTCCGCGACGACGCCCACGGAGAGCATGGCGAGGTCGGCCACCTGGCCCGCCGCCACGCCGCCGAGCAGCGTCACCGCCACGAGGGGGACGATGGCCGCCAGCGCCCACGTGAGCACCGCCATCGAGCGGGAGAGGAGCTTGGCCGCCGCCAGCGAGACCGGCCCGACAGGGGAGGCGAGCACGAGGGAGAGGGTCTGCCGCTCCCGCTCCTCGAGGATCGAACCCACCACCGAGGGCGGCGCGAGGAGGAACAGCAGGGACAGGAGCGCGCCGGCGCCGCCGGCGAAGATCCACCGCGCCGCCTCGTCGGGGCGGTCCACCATCAGCCGCTGGTTCTCGAGGAGGACGAGCCACGCGGTCCCGGCGACGAGGGCCGCCACGAGGGAGCGGAAGAGGAACGCCCGCCCCTTCGAGGAGGTGGAGAGGAAGTCCCGCTCGAGGACCGCCCTCACGGGGCGCCCCCTCCGCGGGCCGTGCGGCGGGCCGCGAACGCCTCGATGCCGTACCGCGGGTAGGGGGAGCGCGGGTCCCCGCCCTCCGACATCCGGGCCATCTCCCGGGCGAGGACCTCGGGCAGGCGGCGCGCGCGGTAGACGAGGTAGGTGGCGCAGAGGGTCAGGGAGACCCCCGAGAGCATCCCCCAGCCCGCCACCGCGACCCCCCGTCCCCCGGCCTCCATCCCGTCGATGGCGGGGAGGAGGTTCGTGAAGAGGAGCCAGGGCGAGCCGCACAGCGCCGCCGGCACCACGATGATCTCGAAGAAGTCCGAGGTGTCGTCGCGCCGCAGCAGGCGCATCCCCGCCAGCAGGAAGGGGAGGAAGCAGAGCCCCCACCAGCCGGCGAAGGCGAAGATCACCAGCGACGCCCCGCCGACCAGCGCCGAGGCGGGGGTGCGGGCCACCGCCCCCCAGGTCAGCCCGTGGACCGCGGCGTTGGCCGTGAGGAGGAGCAGGGCCAGGAGCCCCGCCGCCGAGGCCGCGGGGTGGTGGATCCCCGCGACCGTCGTGACGGCCAGGTGGGCCGCGGGGACCAGCAGCAGGAACCCCATGCCGAGCAGCGTTCCCAGGATCTTCCCCCGCGCGATCTCCCCCGGCGTCAGCGGGGTCGCGCGGAGGATCTCGAAGGCCCCCCCGGCCTTCTCCATGGACATGGAGGCCGCGCCCTGGAGCGACGCCATGGCCATGACCGCGACGGCGACGAAGGCCAGGTAGCCGCAGTCCATCGCGCTCGTCCACTCCCCGCGGCGGAGCAGGACGGCCGTGGCGATCTCCCCGGCGAGGAGGAGCCCGATCACCAGGTAGTAGAGGAATCGCGACCACGCGGTGTCCTGGAGGAGGGATTCCTTCCACGCGACGGGGTTCCCCCCCGTGAGCCGCGCCCGCAGGCGCCCGTCGGCGGGGGATCGGGGGATCCGCCGGACGAGGGAGCGGGCGCCCGCCTCCTCCCGGCGGAGCGCGGCCGCCGCGAGGGGAATCGCCGCCGCCGCCGCCAGCGCGGCGAAGAGCACGTAGGCGAGGCCCGGGTGGCGGAGGAGCCCGGCGGCCCCGGCGGCCGCGGGGGCGGCGAGCAGGGCGTCCCACGCCCCGAGATCGAGGGAGGCGAAGGGGGCCGTGGAGGCGACGAGCGCCACGGGGACGGACGCCGCGGCCTCGTGCTGCAGGAACCCCGCCGCCCACCAGTGGGCCCCGGGGAGCAGGTAGGCCAGGACCGCGGCCGTGGCGGGCTTGCGCACGAGGGCGGAGACGACGAGCGCCCACGCGCCGAGCTCGAGCACGGTGCCGAGGAGGGCGAGGGCCGTGTTCGCCAGCGTCCGCCACGAGGTGCCCCCGAAGAGCACCGCCACGGTGAGGGGGGGGAGCGCGGCCGCGAGCCATCCGAGGACCGTCCCCGTCCTCGCGAGGAACTTCCCCCCCGCGGCCCCCATGGCCCCCTCCGGCGTCGTCAGGAGGATCTCGAGCGTGCTGCCCTGGCGCTCCGCGAGCAGGCTCCCGACCACCAGCAGGGGCGTCGTCGCGCAGAGGAAGACGAACAGGGCCTTCGTCGTGGCGGCGAATGCGTCCCCGCCGACGCGGTCCCAGTCCCTCCCGCCGAGGGCCCCGGCCCCCACGGCCAGCACGAGGAGGACGGCCGCGCCGGCCGCCCCGACGGCGGCGCGGGCGAGGAAGGCGCGGGGACGGACGGCCTCGGCGACGTAGTCCCGCTCGAGGACCGCCCTCACGCGTCCTCCGCCCGGTGGAGCGCCCGGTCGAGGTCCCCCGGCAGCCGCCGCCAGAGCCAGCAGGCCAGCAGGGCCCAGACGAGGGCGGCCAGCGACCCGGCGGTTCCCATGCGCAGGAGGTCCCGGTCGTCGTCGAAGGCGGCGCGCATGAACAGGAGGTAGGGCCCGGTGACGGAGACGAAGGGGTTCGCGCAGACGAGCACCTGGTGGACGTGGTCCCGCGCGCGGAAGGCCTCCTCGAGGAACCAGTGGAGGAAGGGCCAGCCGACGATGAACACGCCCACCGCCGCGCCCACGCGGCGCTGGGCCGAGCGGACCGTGACGGCCCCCATGCCGGCGCGGAAGGAGAGCAGGGCGACGAAGGGGGCCACGAGGGCCGCCCCGATCCCCCAGGCGAGGACGCCCAGCGGGTGCACGATCCCCAGCCAGGTCCCCGCGAGCACGAAGGGGATCGTGGCCAGGGCCGCGGGGAGCAGCCGCCACCCGGTGCCGAGGAAGCGGGCGAGGAAGAAGGCCCGCGGCCGGAAGGGCGCCGCGCGCAGCAGGTCGAGGGCCCGTCGCTCCCGCTCCTCGGCCAGCAGCGTCCCGGTGGAGGCCGCGGTCCCGAGGAACCACAGCCACAGGGGCAGCGAGCAGAGCACGTCGAACAGCGCGGTCTCCCGGTGCCGGGGGCCGGTGAACTCCCGCTGGATCTCCGGGGAGAACCAGAACCACCCGAGGAACCCGGCGTAGCCGAGGACCGCCAGGTGCAGGCCCCAGCGGACCCAGGGGTTGCGCGGCGGCCGCGACTCCTTCCAGAGGAGGGCCTCGGGCCACACGGCCGCCGCCTCCCGCGGCGCCCGCCTCCCGAAGAGCGAGAGGAACCGGCGCCACGGGCCGATCCGGTGGGCGGCCACGGTGGCGCGCTCGGCGTCGGCCGTGAGGCGCCTCCCCGTGAGGAGCACGGCCAGGAGCGCCCCCGCCGCGGCGACCCCCGTCACGAGGACGGGGATGCCGGAGGAGGTGAGGCCCATGGCGTGGATGGGGGGCATCCCCAGCCGGTTCATCTCGAAGGTGTGGACGGCCAGGGCCCCGAGGGGGTTCAGGAGGAAGACGACCCACGCGGACACGTAGAGCCACGCCTCCGCGTCGGCGGGGTTGCGGGGATCGCCGCCGGTGCCCGTCTCGAAGTCGTGCAGGGCGTACCCGGCCACGGCCAGGGAGAGGGGGAGGAGGAGGGTCAGCCCGATGGAGAGGAGGCCCGCGCGGCCCACGGCCAGGCGGTGGTCGGGGGCGTCGTAGCCCGCGAACAGCCCCGCGCCGGCCCCGAAGAGGGTGGCGGCGAGGATGCAGAGCAGCGCCGTGCCCACGTCCGCGATGTCCACGCCGCCGAGCAGCAGCGCCATCCCCTCGAGGGGGAGCACGGCCAGCAGCGCCGTCAGGGCGACCAGCACCCGGGAGAGGAAGAACCCCGCCGCCAGCCGGAGGGGGGACCTCGGCACCGTGAGGAGCACCGGGAGCGACCCCGTCGAGCGCTCCGTCGGGATGGCCACCGCCGTCTCCGCCGCCGCCGTGGCGGAGGTGAGGCAGGCCGCCAGCCACGTGAAGACGAGGTGGATGGAGCGGCCCATCTCGTCGGGGGAGGCGGCCTCGTCCCGGAAGCCGTACATCATCAGGAGGATCGCGCCGAGGAGCGCCGGGCCGAGGGCGCGGTTGCGGAAGAAGGCCGGCCGCGAGCACAGGCGCACGTAGTCCCGCTCCAGCAGGGGATCGCGCAGCGCCGCGGGGACGGAGGGCATGGCCGTCGGCTCCCCTAGGACACCACTCCCTTGGTGACGTGGAGGAAGACCTCCTCGAGGTCCACCGCCTCCTCGGCGAAGTGGAGGATCCGGAACCCGCGGGAGGAGAGGTCGTGGGAGATCTCGCTCGGGTCGGTGCACTCGGGCCGGAGCAGGACCTCGAAGATCCCGTCCCCGGGGCGCAGCGCCTCGACGGAGGGGTGGCCGCGGAGGATCTCCATGGCCTCGGAGTGGGTCCTGCCGGCGGCGGCGTCCTCCTTCAGGCGCACCTGCACGCGGGTCCCGGGGCGCACCTTCTTCTGCACCTCCTCGATGGACCCGGCGAAGAGCATCTTCCCCTGCTCGATGATCCCGATGGTGTTGCACATCTCCCCGATCTCGCTGAGGATGTGGCTCGAGATGAGGAGCGTCTTGCCCATGCGGCGGAGTTCGAGGACGAGCTCCTTGAACTCGATCCGGGCCCTGGGGTCGAGGCCGGCGGCGGGCTCGTCGAGGAGCAGCACCTGGGGGTCGTGGAGGAGGACCCGCGACAGGCCCAGGCGCTGGCCCATGCCGCGGGAGAGGCTGCGCACCTGGGCGTCGCGCTTGCCCCCGAGGTCGGTCAGTTCGAGGACGTTGTCGATGACCTTCTTCCGCTTCTCCCCGTGGATGCGGTAGGCGGCGGCGAAGAACTCCAGGTACTCCTGCACCAGCATGTCGTCGTAGACCCCGAGCACGTCGGGCATGTAGCCGATGAGGGGCTTGACCTCGTCGGGGCGGCGGGCCACGTCCACGCCGCACACGAGGGCCTTCCCGGCCGTGGGGCGGAGCAGGGTGGCGAGGATCTTGAGGGTCGTGGTCTTCCCGGCGCCGTTGGGGCCGATGAAGCCGAAGGCGTCCCCGGCCTGGATGTCGAGGTCGATGGCGCGGAGCGCGTGGACGTCGCGGTAGCGCTTCTCCACGCCCTCGAGATGGACGATGCCGCTCACTTCCCCTCCTCCTCCGGGAGCACCCGGCGCACGACCACCACCGACGAGCGCATGTTCCTCCCCGGGGGCAGCACCCCCGCGGGGTCCCCGTCGCACCAGCCCATCACGAGGGTCCTCCCCTCCCGCACCGGGCGGGAGAGGTCGAGGCCCTGGCGCCCGAGGGCCCGGGACTGGCCGCGGACCCCGCCCGCCGAGAGCCCCGCCAGCGAGACCCCCATGGCGGCGCGCGCCATGAGGACGCGGGCGGCCCCGTCCTCGGCCTCCGTGGGGCCCGCGGGGACGAACTGGTCGTTCCCCCCCCGGCCGAACCTCCCCCCGTACTGGTCCTGCACGAAGAACCCCCCGTTGGAGCCGAAGGCGTCGGGGAGCCTCGGATCGGAGAACGCCGTCTTCCACTGCACCCGCGCCCGGTCCGCGAGGTCCACGTCCAGGGCCGCCCCCGGTTCGAGGTCCCCGGGGAAGTGGACGCCGCCCTCCTGCACGACGCAGAGGTCCCGGATCCGGAGGCGCAGCCCGTTGCGGATCGAGAGGATCCGCGCCCCGCCCGCGGTCTTCAGTGCGGCGTCGAGGCCGAGGGGGATCTCCCCGGAGAAGCGCGCCTGCACCGTGCGGTGGGAGCGGAGGGGGAGGTCGAAGGCCCCCGCGGGCCGCCCGTCGGGCCCGTAGGAGATCGTGCCGTCGAGGGTGCCCCCGTCGCCGCCGCTCCAGAAGAAGCCGGAGCCGATCCAGGGGGCCCCGAGGAAGGAGCGGGGCTGCTCGTAGGCGACGGGGAGGGTGGCCCCGGTGGGGGAGTAGGCGCCGGCGACGTCGAGGCCGCGCACGACGTCGGCGTTCCCGCCGGGGGCGGTGGCGAAGTCGAGCCACGCCACCCGCGCCTGCCCGGAGGAGCCCCCGAAGAGGAGGAAGGAGGCGCCGTAGGCCAGGGCCGTGAAGGTGACGACGATGAGGGGGAAGGTGACGACGGTGCGGCGGAGCTTCCCCTTCCTCTTGAGGAGGAAGTAGTCCACGGGCCCGATGGCCAGGACGTAGAGCGCCAGGCCGAGGACCAGGAGCCCCAGCGGCGGCGTCGAGAGGAAGCGCTTGCGGAGGTGGTTGACGAGGGGCTCGACGCTCGACCCGTAGAACTGGTGCCCCTCCGCCGCGTCGGCGGGGGCGGCCGCGGCGGAGCCGAGGAGGGCGCCGAGGAGGAGGGCGTGCTCCTTCGCGCCGGCGGAGGAGAGGAGGCGGGGATCGAAGGCGACGACGACCACGGTGCCGAGTCCGCGGCTCCTCCGCACCACGAGGGGCCGTCCGTCCGGGAGCGTGGCCGTCGCCCTCCCCGCGAACCGCCCGATCCTGGCCACGGGCACGGGGGCCCGGCCCGCCTCCTTCCCGGTCCCCCCGAGGGCGGCGAGGATCTCCTCCCCCGGCACGTCGTCGTGGCCCGAGGCCTCCGCCGGGAGGGCGAGGGCGAGGGGGGAGGCGGCGGAGATCCGGGCCCCGGGGGTGAGGGCGACGACGAGGCGCCCTCCGCAGGAGGCGTACTCGAGCAGCGCCTCGACGCGGGCCGCGTCCTTCAGGGCGTCGGGGTCGGGGTCGAGCCAGAGGATCGCGTCGAGGCCCTCGTAGCAGAGCCAGGAGTCGGGGGCCGCCTCGGGGGGGATGAAGACGGTCTGGGGCAGGGCGGCCCCCGGGGTCCCCTTCGGGCGGATCTCGGGGACCCCGTTCTGGTTGGAGTACACCGCCCCTTTCGACCGGGCGTCCCGTTCGGCGGCCGCGTAGCGGGACTCGTCGCCGAGCCACGCGGAGCGCCGGGCGGGGTCGCCGAGGACGCCGAGGACGGGGGGGGCGGATTCGACGAACTGGAAGGAGCCCGCCCCGGCGGCGGCGTTGCCCGGGCCCACCGGCACGGTGAGGGTCCGGCCGTCGGCGTACAGGGTCCCGTGGCGGAGGAAGGTGCGCCGCTCCGACGTGAGGGTGAGGGTCCAGTCCCCTCCGGCGTTGACGCGGGGGAGCACCGGGATCGTCAGGCGCTTCTTCGCCCCCGGGGCGAGGTACACCTCGACGGAGTGCACGATCCCGTCCGCGGAGACGCCGCCCATGCCGCGGGCGGGGGAGACCTCCACCCGCAGGCGGATGGGGGTCTTCTCGCTGCTCGAGAGGTCCACGCGGACCGGGGCCACGGCGCCGGGGACGGCGGACCCCTCGAAGCCGAATCCGGAGTCCGCGGTGACGTCGGCCCGCGCGAGGGCGGCCGGCAGCAGCAGCAGGGCGGCGGCGGCCGCCGCGGGGACGGGCTTCATCGGGCTCCCTCTCCGGGCCTCTCCCAGGGGACGGCGTCGAGGCGGAACCTCTGGACGCGGTGGTTCTCGGTGTCGGCCACGAAGAGCCACGGCGGGTCCACGGCGACATCGTAGGGGGTGTTGAACTCCCCCGGCAGGGATCCGGCGCGGCCGAAGGTCCCGAGGGAGCGGCCGTCGGGGGCGAACCGCTGGAGGCGGTGGTTGCCGGCCTCGGCGATCACGACCCCGCCCCCGGGGTGGGCCGCCACCCCCGCGGGCCACACGGCCTGGCCCGCGCCCTTCCCCTCGGTGGTCGCGGAGCCGAGGGGCCGCCCCGCGGCGGCGTCGTAGCGGAAGAGGCTCCCGGACGTGTCGGCCACCCACAGGACGCCGGCCGCGTCCACCGCCATCCCCATGGGGCGGCGGAACTCCCCCGGGAGGCGGCGGAGGAAGGCGCCGGCGGGGGTGAACTCCTGCACGCGCCAGCAGTCCTCGTAGCCGTACTCGGAGACGAGGAGGTTCCCGCGGAAGGGGACCGCGCGCTGGGGCATGCAGAGCTGCCCGTCCTTCACGCCGTTCTCGCCGAAGCGGCCGATCTCCCTGCCGTCGGCGGCGTAGCGCACGAGGGCGGCGTCGTGGGTGTGGACGACGAGCCAGCCGCCCGCGGGGTCGGCCAGCACGCCGAGGGGGAAGCCGCGCCGCGCGCCGGGGGGCATCACCGGGAACGACCGGACGAAGACGAGGTCGGCGCCGAACTCCTGCAGGCGCCCGGAGCGGTCGACGACGGCGACCCGGCCGCCGGCGGCCGCGATGGCGCGGGGGGAGAGGAACTCGCCGTCGGCCTCGCCCTTGCGGCCGGCGACGAGGGGGATCGCGGGGTCCTCGCAGGCGGCGAGGAGGGGGAGCAGCAACGCCGCCGCCGCCCGCCACCCCATGCCCGTCCCTCCTGTCGAGCGGATTGTACACGGGGTCAGACCCCTTCGGTCCGGGGTCTGACCCCAGACCGAAGGGGTCTGACCC
>CAZWGT010000154.1:0-8873 GCA_964633345.1 uncultured Planctomycetota bacterium | reverse complement strand
GCCACGACATCGGCCAGCGCGCGATCGGCAGCGACCGGCAGCGGCCGACCCTCGCGGTCCGCGAGGTGCCCGCGGAGGATCGCCCCCCGTTCCAGACGGACGACTCTCGCCCCCTCTTCCACGGGAAGGGAGGCCGGATCCCCCCTCCAGGCGACCAGGCCTGCGGCCCGGACCGCCAGACGCGGCCCCTTCGACGGTGCGATGGGAAGCGTCCCCTCGGCGCCCGTCTCCCCGAGCAGGGTCTCGGATGCACCGCCCTCCGAGTCCGCCCACAGCCGGGCCCCCTTCACCGGACGACCCTCGGGGTCGAGCACACGGTAGCAGGTCGGAACCGCGTCCAGGAGGGCAGACGGAATCGGCTTCGATTCCGGGGCGGGTGGAAGAGGCTCCGCGGCCGTGGTCGCCGGGACTGCCGGTGGTTCGCCGGGAAGAGGCGACGGCTCCGGGTCGCTGGACCTCGTTGCTGGAAGGAGGAGCAGAATCACCGCGAGAACGAGCAGGGACAGACCGACGACGGTCCTTCTCGGCACCGAACCTCACCTCCGACGGTGAAACCTACCCCGCCACCCGCGCCTTCGCCATCCCGATGGCGAACTCCGGGGAGGAGGTGAAGGCGAGCCTCCCCTCGACGGGGACGATCTCCGCCTTGGCCAGGGCCTTCGTCGGCTGGACCTGGAGGCCGGCGAGGATGACGAAGATCCCCCGCTTCCCGAGCTTGGCGAGGGACTCCTCCAGCACGACGAGGCCCGTGGCGTCGATGGCCGGCACGTCCTCGAGGTCGAGGATGACGACCTTCACGTGGCCCGCCAGGGTCTCGAGGCTCGCCATCGCGCGGCCGGCCGCGCCGAAGAAGAGCGGGCCCGCCACGTCGTAGAGCACGACCTCCTTCGGGAGCGGCTCGCGGAGACCCGGGTGCCCCTCCCCCACCAGCGTCGCGCCCGACAGTTCCGCCATGCGCTTCATGAAGAGCAGCGCCGCGAGCATCACGCCCACCGTCACCGACACGACCATGTCGAAGAAGATGGTCAGCGAGACCGTCGTCAGCAGGATCGCGATGTCGCTCTTCGGCGCCGCGCGCAGGAGATGGCGCACGTGCTTCAGTTCGCTCATGTTCCACGCCACCAGCATGAGGAGGGCCGCCAGCGAGGCCATGGGGAGGAAGGCCACCAGCGGGGCCGCCGCGAGCACCACCGCCAGCACGAACAGCGCGTGGACCGCCGCCGCGATCGGCGTGGATCCGCCGGAGCGGATGTTCGTCGCCGTGCGCGCCAGGGCCCCGGTCGAGGCGAAGCCGCCGAAGAACGGCGCCAGAAGGTTCCCCGTCCCCTGGGCCACCAGCTCGGAATCCGGATCGGTGCGCGTGCCGGCCATCCCGTCCGCCACCACCGCCGAGAGCAGGGACTCGATGGCGCCGAGCATCGCGATGGCCGCCGCGTAGGGGAGCAGGGTCCGGATCACGCCGAAGGTCAGGACGAAGGGCTCCCCGCCCGGGCCCGGCAGGTTCCAGGGGAGCACCGGCATCGGCGGGAGGGAGGGGATGCCGCCGAACCGGCTCCCGATGGTGGCCACGTCCAGGTCCAGGGCCCACACCCCCGCCGCCGCCGCCACGAGGGCGACGAGGGCCGCGGGGACCTTCCGGGTCACCCGGGTCCAGCCGAGCAGCACCACGAGGGTGGACACCCCCACCGCCGCGTCCTGCCACCGGGCCGACGGCAGCCCCCGCACGAGGACCCCGGAGCGCTCGAGGAAGTGCTCCGGGAGCGGCTCCGTCGAGAGACCGAGGAGGTCCTTCACCTGGAGGACCGCGATCACGATGGCGATGCCCGCCGTGAACCCCGTGGTCACGGGGTAGGGGATGAACTCGATGAACGACCCCAGGCGCAGCGCCCCCATCAGCACGAGGATCGCCCCGGCCATCACGGAGGCGACGAGGAGCCCGGCGATCCCGAAACGCACCGACACGGGGGCGAGCAGCACGACGAAGGCCGCCGTCGGCCCCGTGACCTGGGTCCGGGAGCCCCCGAGGAGGGGCACGACGAGGCCCGCGACGATCGCCGTGTAGAGCCCGTGCTGGGGGGGGACCCCGCTGGCGATGGCCAGAGCCATGGACAGCGGGAGCGCCACGATCCCGACGATGATGCCGGCCAGCACGTCGGCGCGCAGGCGCCGCCCGTCGTACCCCTCGGCCAGGCTCTCGCGGAGCGCGGTGGCCGGACGGAGCCGGACGCGCTCCGTGACGCCACGGACGACGGTACGGACGGTGCGGATCATGGGCGGACGGACCCCCGGGGGGAATCAAGGCAAACGTCTCGATGCTACGCCCGGGACTCCGACTACCCGTAGATCTCCTTGAACAGCTTTTCCGCCAGGGCCGCGTCCATCGGCTGGAGGAGCTTGTACTCGGCGAAGGCGGCGTTGCGGTCCTCGAGGAGGACCTGGATCCGCCCCAGGTTGTAGCGCGCCTCGGCGAGGTCGTGCTGCAGCTCCAGGGCCTTGCGGAGCTCGATGTTGGCGTCGGAGTACTCCTTCAGCTCCGCCAGGGAGATCCCGAGGCTGAGGTGGGCGCGGGGGTGCTCGGGGAGCACGCGGATCGCCTCGCGGAGGGCCTTCACCGACTCCTCGAGCTTCCCGTAGCGGCGCAGCGCCGTGCCCAGGTTCACGAAGGCCTCGGCGTAGTCGGGGCGGATGCGGACCGCCTTGATGTAGGACTCCACCGCCTCGCGATCCTGGCCGATGGTCGCGAGCGCGTTGCCGAGGTTGTTCCACGCCAGGGCGTCGGCGGGCCGGATCCGCGTGACCTCCATGAAGGCGCGCGCGGACTCCTCGGGCTTCTTCAGGTCGCGCCAGACGAACCCGAGGTGGTAGTGGGCGTCGGCCATGTCGGGGGAGAGGCCGACGGCCTGCTGGAGGGCGGAGGCCGCGCGCTCGAGGTCGTTCAGCTTCCGGGACACGACGCCGATCTGGTAGTGGGAGTCGGCGTCCTCCGCGCGGCTGTCCACCGCCTGCTCGAAGGCCTCCCGGGCCTCCCTCGGCTTGCCGAGCCGGTCGAGGAGGAGCCCGAGGTTGCGCCACGCCATCGCGTCCGCGGGGCGCAGGCGCACGACCTCGCGGAAGGACTCGGCCGCATCCTTCAGGCGGCCGATCTCCCGGTAGGCGAGGCCCAGGCCCGCGTGGGCGCCGGCGAAGTCGGGGTCGAGCTCCAGGGCTCGGCGGTAGGCCTCCTCGGCGTCCCGGCCCCGGCCGAGGTCGAGGTACAGCTCGCCCAGCTGGAAGTGGACCTCGGGGTCGGTGGCGGCGGTGCGGGACGCCTCCTTCAGCGCCTCGATGGCGCCCAGCGCGCGGCCCAGGCGCGCCAGCGCCAGCCCCAGGCGCAGGTGGAGCGTGGGGTAGTCGGGGCGGATCCCCTGGACGACGCGCAGGGAATCCAGGGCCCTCTGGTACTCGCCCGTCTCGAGGTAGGCCAGGGCGAGGTGGAAGTGGACGTCGGGGTCCTCGGGGCGGGTTCGGAGGAGGCCCTTGAACACCTCGAGGGACTCCGCCCCCATGCCGCCGCGGAGGTAGGCGGAGCCGAGGGCCAGCTGCGTGGGGACGTCGTCGGGCCGGAGCGCGGCCGCCTTGACGAGGGCCCCGGCGGAGCCGGCGTGGTCCCCGGCGCGGAGGAGGACCTCGGCGAGGAGGAACCAGCCGAGGGGTTCGGACGCGGCGGCCTCGGCCGCCTGCCGCAGCAGGCCGACCGCCTCCTCGCCCTCTCCCTCGAGCCACGCGCCCACGCCCGCGAGGTACGGCGCCACGGGGGGCGGGGCCGGGGCGGCGAAGGGGGCCGCGGACTTCGCCCCGTCGAGGATCCTGCGGATCACCGTCGCGGGGACGGCGAAGCGGACGACGCGGCCCTCGGCGACGCGGGCCGAGGCCATGGCGACCACCTCGCCCCCGGCGCGGAGCACCGGGCAGCCGCTGCTGTCGGGGGGCCAGCGGCCGGTGAGCGTGTGGATGGTCCCGACCCCGGGGATGACCTTCGGCTCCGACGCGGTCGCCTCGGCCATGGCCCCCTCGAGGGCCGCCGGGGAGCCGAGGAGGAGGACCTTCTCCCCCTCCCGGAGCACGCGCGGGGAGAGGGCGAGGGCGCGGAGGGCGCCGCCCGCCGGATCGACGGACAGGACCGCCACGCCGGACAGGGGGTCCTCGGCGAGGAGGCCCCGGACGGGCAGCTCCCGCCCCGTGGAGAGGCGGCAGCGGGCCGAGGCGGCGCCCTCGAGGAGGTGGCGGGCCGTGACGACGCGCCCGTCGCCGGCGAGGAAGCCGGCCCCGCGCGCGCCGACGGACCCGTCGGGGGCGAGGGCCTCGACGGAGAGGACCGAGGGCTTGAGCAGCGCCGCGTGGGCGGCGAGATCGGTCTCCTTGCGGCGCTGCGGAGCGGGAACCATGGACTCATCCTGGGGACGACGACCGGCGGCCGGCCCGGACCTGCATCCGGAGTCGTCCGGCCGCGAGACAGGGGGGAAATCCTACCATGGGAATTCCGCGGCCCCCCTCCACCGCTGTACCCTTGGTCCCGCGGAGCCCGGGGGGCCCGGTGGCCCGCCCGCCGCCCGCAAGGGAGGAACCACCATGAGAATCGCCGCCGCCGCCGCCGGAGCCGTGCTGCTCGCCGCCGCCTCCTTCGCCCTCGGGCAGGAGACCGGGAAGGGCCTCACCGGGACCTACGATTCCCTCGCCGACGTCATCCTCGGCGCCAAGAAGGCCGAGAAGGGGGTCGTCCGCGCCATCCTCGAGCAGCACTACGGCCACGCCGCCGCCGCCATGGCGAAGGGCGACGCCGCGAAGGCCGCCGCCGAGATCGCGCTGTTCGCCAACGAGGGGGACAACGCGGTCGGCGGGATCCGCAAGCGCCTGCTCGAGGGCGGCCACCACCACAACGCCGAGGGCGAGGCGAAGGGCGTCTACGAGGAGGGCTACGTCACCGTCACCCGCGCCGCCAAGGCGGAGTGCCTGGCCGCCTGCAAGGCCCTCCAGACCGCCGCCGACGACGCCGGCCGCAAGGCCGCGTGGGACAAGTTCGACGCCGCGGCCAAGCCGCTGATCCAGTAGCGCCTTGGGGCGTTCCGCCGTGCTGGCCGCGTTCCTCCTGGCGGGGTGCGGCGGGGAGACTCCCCCGCCGCCTCCGCCTGCGCCCGGGCCTCCGTCGGCTTCCGCGGCCCCCGGTCCGCCCCCTCCCCCGTTCCGCTTCACGGACGCCGCGAAGGAGGCGGGCCTCACCGCCATCGCCTGGTGCGGGGGGAAGGAGAAGCCCCACCTCCTCGATTCCCAGGGGAACGGGCTGGCGCTGCTCGACTACGACGGGGACGGGGATCTCGATCTCTACCTCGTGTCGGGCTGGAGGACGGAGCCCGGGAAGGTCGTGGAGAAGCCCGGGAACCGCCTGTACCGCAACCGGGGGAACGGGACCTTCGAGGACGTGACGGACGCCGCCGGGGTGCGGGACGGGGGCTGGGGCTCCGGCGTCGCCGTGGGCGACGCCGACGGCGACGGGAGGCCCGACCTCTTCGTGACGAACTTCGGCCCCGACTCCCTCTACCGCAACCGCGGCGACGGGACCTTCGAGCGGATGAAGGACCCGCCGGGGATCGACGGGTGGTCCTCGGGGGCGGCGTTCTTCGACGCCGACGGGGACGGGGACGAGGACCTCTACGTGGGGGCCTACATCGACGCCACGCTGGAGTCGGTCCTCGCCGCGCAGCCGACCCTGGAGTGGAACGAGGGGAAGGTCGCCATGGGGCCCTTCGGCCTCCCGGGGAAGGCGAACGCCTTCTTCCGCAACGAGGGCGGCGGGCGCTTCGTCGAGGCGACGAGGGAGCACGGCCTCGTGGACGCGGGGAACTTCTACTCCTTCGCGGTGACGGCCCTCGACTACGACGGGGACGGGGACGTGGACGTCTACGTCGCCAACGACTCCAACCCCAACTACCTCTACCGCAACGACGGGAAGGGGCGCTTCTCCGAGGTGGGCCTGTGGTCCGGCGCGGCGCTCTCGGAGCGCGGGACCTCCCAGGCGGGCATGGGCACCGCCGCCGGGGACTACGACGACGACGGCCGCCCCGACCTCCTCGTGACGAACTTCGCCAAGGACACCGCCACCCTCTACCGCAACCTCGGCAGGGGGCTGTTCTCCGACGTCTCCGCCGCCTCCGGGGTGACCCCGCCGACCTACATGTCGCTCAAGTGGGGCACGGTCTTCGCCGACCTCGACCTCGACGGGGACGAGGACCTCTTCGTGGCCAACGGCCACATCTACCCCCAGGCCGACACGGCGCCCGCGAGCACCGAGACCTACCGCCAGCGCAACACCCTGATGGAGAACCAGGGGGGGACCTTCCGCAACGCCACGGAGACGGGCGGCCCCGGCCTCGAGGTCGTGGAATCCAGCCGCGGCGTGGCCGCCGGGGACCTCGACGGGGACGGTGACCTCGACCTCGTGGTCTCGAACCTCGACGCCCCGCCGACGCTGCTGCGCAACGACTCCCCGCGCCGGGGGGCGTGGCTGATCGTGGACGCCCCGGCGGCGCTCCGCGTGGAGGTCGAGGCGGGCGGGAAGAAGCGGACGCGGTTCCGCATCCGCGGCGGGTCCTACATGTCCGCGAGCGACCATCGATTCCATTTCGGGCTCGGCCCGGTGACGTCGGTCGATCGCGTCCGCGTCGTCTGGCTCGACGGCACCGAGACGGTCCTCGAGAAGCAGGGGGTGGGCCGGGTGCTCCGGGTCTCGAGGCCCTAGTCCGCCCCTGTCAACGCGGCACGCCCGGGATTCCGGGGAACGCGGACCCCTTCCGCAGGCGTTCGAGGACCGCGCGGTAGTCCTGGTCCGCCTCCAGGCGCTCGAAGTCGGGATCCGGGGCGGCGAAGGGGGAGCGGCGCATCCCCCGATCCGCGGCGATCCACAGCCAGCGAACGGACTCCCTCGCGTTCCCCAGGATCGCGTGGGCGCGGGCACGGGCGAAGGCCCCGTCGGCGTCCTTGGGCTCCGCCTCCTCCCGGAGGAGCGTCCGCGCCCGCTCCTCGTCACCGGCGAACGCGGCGAGGCAGGCCAGGACCGCGGGGCCCGGGGGCGGCGACGTGCCGGGGACGAACGCGCTCGCGGCGCCGCGCGCCTCGTCGAAGCGGCCGAGGCCCCGGAGGCACCGGACCTTCAAGTGCGCGCAGCCGGCGTCGCCGGGGAACTTCCTCAGTGCCTCTTCCGCGATTCCCAGCGCGGGCTCCCGGCGGCCCGCGTCGAGGAGAACCTCTCCCAACGCCACCCAATAGGAGGGATCCTCCCCGAGCCAGTGACGCAAGGAGCGCAGGGCCCTCTCCGCGTCGTCGAATCTGCCGAGGAGGGCTAGGACGCCGGCCATCGCGCGTTTCGCGACCGCCAGCCGGGGCGGGATCTCCAGCGCCTTCTCGAGGTCCTTCAGGGCCTCATCGTCCTCGCCACGTGCCGTGCGCGCCGCCGCGCGCTGGAAGTAGGCCCCGCCGTTCCTGGGATCGATCGCGATGGCCCTGTCGAAGGACGGGATGGCCTCCTCGAACCGGAAGAGTCCCCGGAGCACGTTTCCGCGGTTGAAGTGGAGAGGGGACAGGTTCCCGTCCAGCGAGATCCCCTTGTCGAAGGCCTTGAGGGCCTCTTCCGGCCGGGAGAGGGCGCACAGGACGTTTCCCAGGCCGTTGTAGATCGACGCCTGGTCCGGCCTGAGGCGGATCGCCTCCCGGAACGCCTCCTCGGCCTCCGGAAGTCTGCGGAGGAGATGGAGGGCCTTCCCGCGGCCCGCTTGGGCCTGCCAGAGGCGCGCATTGGCCCCGACGGCGCTGGTGAACGACACGAGCGCTTCCTTCGGGTTCTTCTGGGAAAGCAGGACCTCCCCGCGGTCCGAGTGGGCCTCAGCGAAGTCCCCCTTCAGGGCCAGGGCCTCTTCATAGCACTTGAGGGCCAGGTCGAGCCTGCCCTGCCGCTGGAACGAGCCGCCCTGTTCATAGGGAACGACCGCGTCGGCGGGGAACTGCTTCAGGGCATCCTCCCACACCTTCTGCTCGTCGAACTTCCGTCCCATCTTCTCGAGGATCCTGGCGTGCAGGATGTGGGCGTTCCGGAAGGAGGGGTCGAGGCCCAGGGATCGCTGGATGGCGATCAGCGCCTCGGGGAAGTTCTTCTGCTCCAGGAGGACGAGGGCCTTCTCGTGGAGTGCCGAGCGGGACTCCCCGCCATCGCGAATCAGCCTGTCGATCTCGTCGCGGGCGCGCGCGAGTTCTCCCATTTCCCGGAGGACCCGTACCCGGTCCAGGGGAACTTCCCCACAATCGGGATTGAGCGCGCCGGCCCGATCCAGGGCGGGGAGCGCATCCACGAACTTCCCGAGTCGCTGGAGGATCCGGGCCTTCTCGTGATGGACCGAGTGCTCGTTGGGCCCGATGTCTTCCGCGCGCTGGATCGCCGCCATGGCCTCGTCCCCGAGCCCCAGCTTCGAGAGAGCCATGGCCCTCTCGTAGTGCTCGCAGGCGTCTTCGGGCGGCAGGGCGAGGGCCTTGTCGAACTCCTCTATGGCCGATCCAGGCTGGTTCAGGTCCTCCAGGAGGACCTGGCCCCGGAGCATCGGCACGTGATCGTTTCCCGGGGCGAGCCGCGCAGCCTCATCGAGCACCCGGAGGCTTTCCTGGGGCTTCTTCAGCCTCCGGAACGACCAGGACCGCTGGAGGAGGAGAGGGACGCTGTTCTTGTAGAGTCCGAGGGCCTCCTCCGAGGCCGCGTCGTGCCAGGCCACCTCCCGGCACTCCAGGCACGCGCAAAGCAGTTCTCTCCACGCGCTCTCGGTGCCCATGGTACGGAGCTTGGCGAGCGACTCCTG
>CAZWGT010000153.1:0-8984 GCA_964633345.1 uncultured Planctomycetota bacterium | reverse complement strand
CGGCGGCGGCGCCGTCGGCGGCGCGGCCGGCCCGCGCGGAGGCGGAGCGGGCCTCCCCGAGGGCGGAGCCGAGGGCCCACGCTCCGAGGCCCGCCGCCGCGAGGACCGCGCCGGCGACGGCCCAGCGGGGCGGGACCGTCAACGGTCCGCCCCCTCCGGGGACCCGGGGTCCACGATGCGGGCCCCCCAGGCGCCGTCGGCGGCGCGCCGGACGTCGAGGAGGAGGGAGAGGTCCGGACCCTTCACGTGCCGGCGGCGGTTGGCGTTCATGTAGACGGTGTCCCGGAACAGGGCCGGGTCGGTCGCGGTGCCGGTGGCCTTCGCCTCGAACCACACCGGGCGGTCCCGGGGGGAGGTGAGGTGGAAGCGGACGAGGATCTCCTCGGTGCCCACGAACTCGAAGATCGACCGCGGCGAGGCGCCGACGACCCTGCCCGTGCGCGGGTCCACGACCATGGGCGGCTCCCGGTGGCTGCCGAAGGTGGCGGTCGGGACGATGTTCGACTGGTAGGCGGCGCCGGGGGTCCCGTTGCGGAGCTTCACCCACACGACGTCCCCGTCCCTCCCCTCCTCGCGGATCACCCAGTCCCCGCGCCCCTCGTAGGAGAGGGCCACGAGCCTCGTGCGGAAGGGCTCGAAGGAGCAGTCGATGACGATGCGATCGGCGACCAGGAACCCCTCGTTGTCGAAGAACTGGTCCACGGGCGCGTAGGCCGCGGCGGGCACGTGCACCATCTGCTCCGGCGGGCGCTCCGGGGGATCGAACATGGCGGGGTGGCGTCCCGGCTCGTCGGCCCCTTCCCCCCCCTTCGTCGCCCAGCCCCCCTCCTTCGCGGCGCGCCCGGCGGGGTCCTCGACGGTCGTCTCCGTGACGCAGCCGGCCGCGAGGAGGGCGCCGAGGAGGAGGCCCCTCACGCGAGCCTCCCGCCCTCGAGGAGCCCCATGTTCCGCCGCGCGTCGACGAGCGTCGCCCGCGCGATGGCCCGGGCCTTCTCCGCCCCGGCGGCCAGCACGCGCCGCAGGCCCTCCTCGTCCCCGCGCACCGCGGCGTAGCGCTCCCGGATCGGGGCGAGGGCCGCGACGAGCCCCTCGGCCAGCTCCCTCTTGCAGTCCACGCATCCCAGCGCCGCCGAGCGGCAGTCCCGCTCGATCTGCGCCACGCGCCCCGGCGGGGTGAAGAACCCGTGGAGGGTGTAGACGTTGCAGACCTCGGGCCTCCCCGGATCGGAGCGGCGCCTGCGCTCGGGGTCGGTGAAGGCGGCCCCGACGAGCCTCCGGATCGCGTCCGGCTCCTCGACGAGGGCGACGGCGTTCCCGCGGGACTTGGACATCTTGGCGTTCCCGTCGAGGCCCAGGATCCGCCGCGCCGCCCCCGGCACGAGGAGGGGGGCCGGCTCGGGGAAGGTCTCCCCGAAGGCGCGGTTGAACTTGCGCACGATCTCCCGCGCCAGCTCCAGGTGCTGGACCTGGTCCTCGCCCACGGGAACGAACTTCGCGCGGTAGGCCAGCACGTCGGCGGCCATGAGCACCGGGTAGAAGAGCAGGCCCGCGTTGATGTTCTCCGGGTTCTGTCCCGACTTGTCCTTGAACTGCGTCATCCGCTCGAGGGATCCGAGGCCGGTCTGGCAGGCCAGCAGCCACGTCAGTTCCGTGTGCTCGGGGACCGCGGACTGGACGAAGAGGACGCTCCGGGCCGGGTCGATGCCGCAGGCGATGAAGGCCGCCGCGAGGTTGAGCACCCGGGCGGGCATCACCGCCGGGTCGTAGGGGACCGTCTGGGCATGGAGGTCCACCACGCAGAACAGGCACTCGTAGCGGTCCTGGAGCGCGACCCAGTTCCGGATGGCTCCGAGCCAGTTGCCGATGTGGGCGTCCTGCGTCGGCTGCATGCCGCTGAAGAGGCGATCCATGGGCTCCCCCGGTGGAACGGACGGACCATCCTAGCGCGGGATGGTGCTTCCGCCTCCGGGCCGCGGGGCGGAGAATCCCTCCCCGGAGGAAGGACCCCCCTGAACGTCACGGCACAACACTCCGCCATCCTCGACTCCGCCGTCGGCCCGTGCCGGCTGCTGTCCGTCGTCGGGTCCGGGGGGATGGGGGTCGTCTACCTCGCCCGGGTCGAGCGGCACACCCCGGGGCTGCGCCTCGGCGACCGGGTGGCGGTGAAGATCTTCCACCCCCCCGCCGGCGCCCCGGGCCCCCTCCTCGAGCGCTTCCTCCGGGAGGCCGAGGCGGGCCGGCGCGTCGATCACCCCAACGTGGTGCGCGCCTACGAGGCGGGCCGGTGCGTGGCCGGGGGCTTCCCCGTCCACTACATCCTCATGGAGTACCTCGAGGGGACCGACCTCCAGGGGCTGCTGCGCGAACTGGGGAGGTTCCCCGAGCACCTCTGCCGCCGCGTCGGGAGGGACATCGCCCGGGGGCTCTCGGCCATCCACGCCGCGGGGATCGTCCACCGGGACCTGAAGCCCGAGAACGTCCTCGTGACGCCGGAGCACGTCGTGAAGATCGCCGACCTCGGCATCGCCCGGGTCGGCGGGGACAGGACCCGGATCTCGATGGCCGGGGAGTTCATCGGCACCTGCCTCTACGGCGCGCCGGAGCAGTTCGAGGGCGGGGCCGACGGGGTGGGACCGCGGACCGACCTCTACGGCCTCGGCTGGGTCCTCTACCAGGGGGCCTGCGGGGTCCACCCCTTCGCCGGGCTGGAGCTGCCCGCCGTCATCCACTCCCAGATCCGCGTCCCGCCTCCCCCCCTCCGGGAGCTGGCCCCCGGGGTCTCCCCCTTCTTCGCGGCCCTCGTCCACTCCCTCCTCGAGAAGGACCCGGCCCGGCGCCCCGGCTCCGCCGGGGAGGTCGAGGAGGCCCTCGTCGCGGGCGAGGACTCCGCGTGGTGGGCGGCCCACCGGACCGCCGCCGGTCCCGCCGCCCCCCCGCCGCGGCGCGGCGCCCCTCTCTCCCACGCGGCGGAGTTCGCGGGCCGGGAGGCGGAGGCGGCCCGGCTGGCCGCGCTCTTCGCGGAGGCCTCCCGGGGACGCGGCAGCGCGATCCTCATCGCGGGGCCCCTGGGCAGCGGCCGGACCCGCCTCGTCTTCGAGACGGCGGGCCGCCTGGAGCGGGCGGGGGTCCCCATCCGCTTCCTCCGGGGAGCCCACCCCCCGCTGCGGGGCTCCTCCCCCGGCGCGGCCCTCCTCTCCGCCCTCCCCCCGGCGACGGGCGCCCCGACCAACCCCGTCGAGCGGGTCCTCGCCCTGTCCGGGGAGGAGCCGATCCTCCTCCTGCTGGAGGACCTCCACCACGCCCCGGAGGAGGGGCGGCGGCTCTTCCTCGAACTCGCCGCCGCGGCGGCGACCCGCCCGATCCTGCTGGTGGGGACCGTCGTCCCCGGGGGGCCCGCCCCGGCGGGGATCGAGCGCCTTCCCCTCCCGCCCCTCGATCCCGGGGAGTCCGAGGCCGTCGTCTCCGACCTCCTCCGCACCCCGGAGACCGCCACCCTCTTCGCCCCCTACCTGGCCGTGCTCTCGGGTGGGAATCCCCTGTATCTCGTCGAGGCGGTCAGGGAACTCAGGGCCCGGGGATCCCTCGCCCACGGCCCGGAGCGGGCGCTGGCCGTCCTTCCCCAGGACCTGCAGGGGATCCTGCGGGACCGTCTCGCGGCCCTCGACGGGCCGGAGCGGGAGATCCTCGATCTCGCCGCCTGCCAGGGATTCGAGTTCGAGCCGACGGTGGTGGCCGGCGCCCTCGGCCTGGATTCCATCTCCGTCCTGCGGCGCCTGGCGGGGATCGAGGAGACGCACCTGCTCGTCCGCCGCGCCGGGGACCGCTGGCGCTTCGAGCACGAGTCCGTCCACGAACTCGCCCTCGCGGCCATCCCCGCCCCGCTGCAGAGGGAGTACGAGGGGGCCCTCCGGGAGGCGGCGCGCCCGCGCGCCGCCGTCCCCCCCGGGCCCCGGGTCCTCGCCAAGACGCTGGTCGGGGGGGGCGCCGCCCCGGGGGACCGGGTGCTGGTCGTGGACGACGACCCGGCGCTGCGCGACATCCTCTGCCGGCTCGTGGAGGAGATGGGCTGCCGGGCCGTCCCCGCGGAGAACGGCCTGGCCGCCGTGGCCCACCTCCGGCGCGATCCCCCCGACCTCGTCCTCACGGACCTGACCATGCCGGGGCTCGGGGGCCGCGAGGTCCTGGCGAGGATGAAGGGGGACCCGCGGCTGCGTGACATCCCCGCCATCGTCGTGACGGGCAACGACGACGTCGGCGAGGCGGTCGCCTGCATCGAGGCCGGGGCCGAGGACTACGTGCTCAAGCCCTACAACGCGGTCCTCCTGCGGGCGCGCATCCAGTCCTGCCTGGAGCGCCGCCGGCTCCGCCTCCAGGAGCGGGAGATGGCGCGGCGGCTCGAGGAGTACGCGCTGGAGCTGGAGGAGGCCCTGCGGAGGGCGGAGGCCGGGGTCGGGCGCCCCTAGTCGATCCCCGCGCTCCCCCCGACCGGGGTCATCGAGGCGAGGTCGGAGAGCAGGCCGCTGCCGTGGGCGCCGACGCCGATGCCGAAGAACTGCACCTGGCGGACGCGGTTCCAGCGGCGGACCGTGGAGGCGAGGCGGCCGGCATCGGTCTCCGCCCCCCACGTCGGGAGCGCGGTGCCGAGGTAGACGACGGTGTCGGCCCCCTCCGCGAAGGCCTCCGGGGAGATCGGATCCGCCTCCCCCGATCCCGCCCATGCGGCGCGGACGAGTTCGAGGAAGTCCTGGCGCTCCTTCCCGGCGAGGCCGCGGATCCGGCCGAGGGCGCGCTCGCGGTTCTCCGGCGTGGCCGGCTGGCAGGAGCGGAAGACGGCGCCCGCGGACTCGGCGCCGAACACGACGTCGAAGGCGGCGTCCGCCGGGAGCCCCCGGATCATCCGGGCGAGGTGGCACCGCGCGTGGTCGAGGCGCGTCCTGATCCCCTTCCACTCCGCGAGGATCGCGGGATCCCCCTTCTGGTCGTCCGGGGCGAGGTCCTCCCCGCGGTACCCCGGCTTGTCGGCCATCCCCTCCGACGTGTCGAGGACGAACACGACCCGCCGCGAGTACGAGAGGATCCCCGGGCCCCGGATCGTCGCCGGGGGGGGCGAGGGGGCGGAGTCGTAGCGCCACGCCTCCTCGTCGGGCTGGGTGCGCCACCACTCCGCCCACGCGTCGGGGGCCGCCGGCAGGTCCTTCCCCGAGATGCGGCGGAGCCCCCTCCACGCGTCGCCGAACAGGCGCCCCTTCTCCACGGCCAGCCGTCCGAGGAGCGGGAGCGCGCCGGGGATCCCCTTCCACCCCGCCAGCGCCGCGATCCCCGCCGAACGGACCCGGGGATCGGCGTCTCCGCAGGCCGCCTCGGCCGCGCCCCGTACGGCGGCGGAGGGGGCGCGGCGATCCGCGAGGGCGCGCACCGCGGCGCAGCGGAAGCGCCCGTCCCGGTCCGCGGCGGCGGCGACGAGGGCCTCCTCGGCCGAGGCATGGCCGAGCCGCCCGAGGGCCTCGAGCAGGGCGAAGCGCCGCCCGTCCCGCGTGCGCTCCGCCTCCTTCACGAAGACCGCCGCCGCCTCGGCCCCGCGGAACTCGGCCAGCGCGTCGCAGGCGGCGTCGAGGACGAAGTCGGGCACGTCGCGGCGGAAGGCGGTGGAGAGGAGGAGGCGGGCCGCGGGCTCCCCGTCGAACGCCCGCAGCGCGTAGACCGCGTCGGCCAGGGCCCCGGGGTCCTTGCCCGCGACGGCCCGCTGGACCTCGCGGGAGGCGGCCGCGAAGGGGTCCTCGGCCGCGGAGGCGCTCCCGAGGAGGAGGAGCACGGGAACGAGGGTCCGCCAGGGCTTCGCCATGGACGGATCCTACCCGCGTCCGCCGCTCAGGGGTTGCGCAGGTCGAGCCGGAGGACCGCGTCCCGCTGCGCCGACGCGGCGTCCCCGTCGGTCTCCGCCTCGTAGGCGGCCGCCAGCGCCCCCCGCGCCGCGGGATCCCCGAGGGAGCCCAGGGCGTCCGCCGCCGCCGTGCGCAGGGCTGGATCGGGGTCCCGCAGCAGCGCCTCGAGGGCGGGCCGCGCCCGGGGGCTCCTCCGCGCCTTCCCCAGGGCCAGGGCCGCGTTGAAACGGACCGCCTTCGACGCCTTCCCGCCGGCGAGACCCGCCAGGTCCTCCGCCGCCGCGTCGGCCAGGGCGCCGCGGAGGTTCCCCCGCGCCGTCATCGCCTGCAGCGCCCGGTCCGGCGTCGCCTCCTTCTCGTCCGCCAGGAAGGCGACCAGCGCGGGCGCGGCCGACGGGTCCCCGAGGATGCCGAGGGTGTCGCAGCACTTCCGGCGCACCGCCAGCACCGGGTCGGACTTCACGCGGGCCGCCAGGGCGGGGATCGTCGCCGGGTCCTTCCAGCGGGCCAGCGCCAGGGCCGCCCCGTAGCGACGCTCCTCGACGGGCCCCTCGAGGGTCGCCAGCGCCCGCGCCGTCCCCGCCGCCGGGTTGGCGGCGTGCAGGGCGTCCAGCGCCTCGCCGACGAGGACGAAGTCGGCGTCGGGCCGGTCGAAGGCGGCCGCCACGGCGCCGGCGATCTCGGCGTCCTGGGGGTAGCGGACCGAGAGCAGGCGCACCGCCGGGGCGGCGGCCGCCGGCGCCCCCCTGCGCGCCTGGAGGAGGAGTCTCCCCTTCAGCACCGCGTCCCCCGCCTCGGAGAGGACCGCCTCGGGCCCCTCCCACTCCTCCGGGGGGTAGTCCAGGGGGACCGCCGGCTGGTGCAGGGGCTGGGCGAGCACGTGTTCGCGCAGCGCCGCCCTGCCGTCCTCCTCGCCGAGGCGGGCGAGGCCCTGGGCCGCGCCGATGCGCAGCGAGAAGCCGTCGTCCCCCGCGGCGCGGGCCGCCACGAGGGGGGGCCGGCGGAGGGGGGGGGGATCCCGGGCCCCCAGGCGGCCGGGGGGGGGTGGGGCCGCGCGGGGGGTGGAGGGGGAGATCCGGGGGAACTCCGCGCGCAGCGCCGCCGCCGCGGCGGGTCCCCGGTGCACCTCCAGGGCCGCCAGCGCCGACTGGGCCTCCGGGTGCCACGACGAGGCGGCCGCGCGGGCGAGCACCGCCGGGTCGGCCCCGGGAACCGACTGGGCGTACTGGAGCACGGCCATGCGCCGCACCTGGGGATCGGTGGAGGCGAAGCACTCGAGGAGGAAGGGGGCGAGGGGGGCGCCGAGGCGGGCGTCGCGGACCGAGGAGAGGATGTTCTGGACGAGGCCGGTGTTCTTGCGGAAGTTCTCCCGCCCGGCGGCGGCGAGGACCTCCGCGGCGGCGGCGGGATCGGGGAAGGCCGAGAGGGTCTCCCCCGCGAACTCCACCATCGACACGTCCCCCCACTCCAGGAGGCGCACGAGGCCGCGCAGGCGCGCCCCCTCGTCCTCCGGGCGGGGCGGGAGGGGAGGCTTCACGATCGGTCCGGGGGGGAGGGGCGCCGCGACGGGGGCGGGCGCGGGGGCCGGGGCCGGGGAGGGCTTCGGGCCGCAGGCCGCGGCCAGCAGGGCGAGGGCGAGGACCGCTTTCACGGGGCGGATTGTAACGGGGCCGCGCCGGGCCGTCCGTAGGATGCGGGGTCCCCATGAAGATCCGCGACCTCGAGATCGAGAGCCCCGTCCTCCTCGCCCCCATGGCGGGCGTGACGAACCAGCCCTTCCGGGTGATGGCGCGGCGCCAGGGCTGCGCCATGACGGCCACGGAGATGATCTCCGCCGACTGGCTGGTGCGCATGAAGCCCGCCGAACGCGAGGTCCACCGCGTCCTGCCGGAGGAGCGGCCCATGGCGCTGCAGGTGATGGGCTCCGACCCGGCCGTGATGGCCGAGGCGGCGCGGATCTGCGAGGGCCTCGGCGCCGACGTGGTGGACGTGAACATGGGCTGCCCGGTGAAGAAGGTCGTCAACCGCGGCGCCGGCGCGGCGCTGCTGAAGGACGCCCGCCGGGCCGCGGGGATCGTGGAGGCCATGGCCCGGGCGGTGCGCATCCCCGTGACGGCCAAGATCCGCGCGGGCTGGGAGGACGGCTGCCTCTCCGGGCCCGAGGTGGTCCGGGCCCTCGAGGGGGCCGGCGTCGCCGCCATCGCGGTCCACGGCCGCACCCGGGAGCAGCAGTACCGCGGGTCGGTGAACCCGGACCTCATCGCCGGGGTGAAGCGCGCGGTGAAGGTGCCGGTGATCGCCAACGGGGACGTGCAGGAGCCCGGGGACGCGCGGCGCCTCCTCGAGGCCACCGGCGCCGACGCGGTGATGATCGGGCGCGGCGCCATCGGCAACCTCTGGATCTTCCGCGCCGCCGCCGCCTGCCTCGCCGGGCGGCCGGTCCCGCCCCGGCCCACCCCGGAGGAGCGGCTCACGGAGTTCCGCGAGCACCTCGAGCGGCTCGTGGCGTCGGGCGGGGAGTGGACCGGCGTGCGCCTCATGCGCAAGTACGCCCCCTACTACGCCACCGGCGTCGCCGGGGGCCGCGCCTTCCGCGCCGCGGTCAACACCGAGGAGAGTTCCGCCGTGGTCCTCGCGCTCGCCGAGCGCCTCTTCCGCGGGGAGGCCGCGGGGGTGAAGGCCGCCGACGCGCTGGGCGTCGCCCGGGACGCCGTGCTGGCCGTCGCCGCCGAGGAGAAGGCGGAGACCGAGCGGGACCTCGCCAGCCGCGGGGAGTGACCCAGGTCTCGGACGGGCGGCCGCCGGGGATCTAGGATCCCCCCATGACCACCTCGACCCCGCCCCGCATCCACGGCCACGACGTGATGCAGCTGCTCCTCGACGCCGGCCGCCCCCTCTCCCGCGCCGAACTCGAAGCCGCCGTCCTCGCGAGGTTCGGACCCTCGGCCCGGTTCCACACATGCTCGGCCGCGGACATGACCGCGGCGGAGCTCATCGCCTTCCTCGACGCGAAGGGGAAGTTCCTCGAGGCGGACGGGCGGCTCACGACCGAGGCCTCCCGCATCTGCGCCCACGGGTAGCCAAGGCGGGGTCAGACCCCAT
>CAZWGT010000152.1:0-9029 GCA_964633345.1 uncultured Planctomycetota bacterium | reverse complement strand
CTGTAAATCTGTTGGCTAACGCCTCCGGTGGTTCAAATCCACCACTGCCCACCACCGCGCCGCGCCCGGAGCCCGCGGCCCCGGCGCGCCCTCCACGGCCCGCGGCGGCAGGGTTCCGCCCCATGGCGGGGGCCCGGATCCGCCCCTAGGGTGCCCCGGAGGCCGGACCCCGTCGGGTCCCCCTCTCGGAGGACGCCCATGCCGACGCCGCCCGTCCCGACCCCGCAGGCACCCGCGGCCGGACCGGTCCCCCGGCCTCTCCCGGCGCCGTCGGCGCGCCCGGTCCGCATCGCGGTCTTCAAGTCCGTGCGGGACGCGGACCGCGCCGTCGGCGGGCTGCTCGAGGCCGGGTTCCCGAGGGAGCACATCTCGGTCGTCTGCTCCGACGCGGCCAAGGAGGCGCACTTCCGCGGGTTCGAGCACGACCGGCCGGCCGGCGCGACGACGGGGGCCGCCGCAGGGGCCGGCGCGATCGGCGGGTTCGCCGCGGGCCTGGCCGCCGCCACGGTCGTGGTCGCCACGGGCGGCCTCGGCCTTCTCGTCGTGGGCCCCCTGCTCACCGGGACGGGCGCCATCGTCGGCACCTTCGTCGGGGCGATGATGTCCCGGGGCGTCGAGCACGAGGTCGCCGACTACTACGACCAGGCCCTGGCCGGGGGCGAGATCCTCGTGGCCGCCGAGATCGGGGCGGACGGGGATCCCGCGATGCTCGCCCGCGCCGAGGCCGCGTTCCGCGAGGCGGGATCGACCCCGGTGACCCTGCCCCGGGGGTAGGGGCAGACCACCCCATGGCGCCGCGGGGCCCGCGCGCCTACAGTCGGGGAGAACGCCCCGGAGTCCCCGGGGCCGGAGGTGCGGCGATGCCCGCGACGGTGCTCCTGATCGACGACGACGCGCTGGGCCGGGGATTCCTCCGCACGCTCCTGCTGGAGGAGGGGCACGCGGTGGTCGAGGCGGGGGACGGGAAGGAGGCGGTGCGCCTGTTCCGCGGGGGCGGGATCGACCTCATCGTCACGGACATCTACATGCCGGAGATGAACGGGCTGGACGCGATCCTGGAGATGGACCCGAAGTCCCGCGGCATCCCCGTCATCGCGCTCTCCGGCGGCCGCTCCGGGTCCGGGTCCGATCCCCTGGCGCTGGCGGAGTCCCTCGGGGTCGCGCGCACCTTCGAGAAGCCCTTCGACCACCGGCTGTTCACCGTGGCCGTGAGGGAACTGCTCGCCGGCGCGGCGTGACCCGCGGTCCCGGGATCATCGTTGCCCCCGTCAACTTTCGGTAGAGTCCCGTTCCGAGCGGCGGGGTTGCCCTCGACGGGCGTAAAACTTCCACCTCATCCCTATTCTCCAAGAAGTCACCCCCCGCTCAACGCCCCGGCCCGGTAGGATGCGATCCGGCGCCGGGTGCCGCGCGCGGCGGGAGGAGGAAGGGTGGCGAAGAAGGTGCTCCTGGTGGACGACGACAAGATGGCCCGCGGGTTCTTCCGGACCCTCCTGGCCGGCGAGGGGTACGAGGTCCTCGAGGCCGGGGACGGGGCGGAGGCGGTGCGCCTGTTCCGGCAGGGGGGCGTCGACCTCCTCGTGACCGACATCTTCATGCCGAAGATGAACGGGCTCGACGCCATCCTCGAGATGGACCCGCGGTCCCACGGGATCCCCGTCATCGCGCTCTCGGGGGGCCACGACGGGGCCGGGGCCGATCCGCTCGCCCTGGCGGAGTCGCTGGGCGCCACCCGGACCTTCCACAAGCCCTTCGACTACAAGGAGTTCCTCGCCGCCGTGAGGGCCCTGCTCGACGCGAAGGGGTGAGCCCGGTCACGGCGCCGCGGCGCTCCCCGCGGCACGATGGCGCCGTCCACGGAGGGTTCCCCATGAACGCGGTCGGCATGCCCGAGGGCGCGGCGGACCTCGCGGGCCTCGTGGCGGTCCAGCCCGGCTCCGTCGTCAGCCGGACCCTGGTCAAGAAGGACAAGGGCACCGTGACGCTGTTCGCCTTCGACGCGGGCCAGGGCCTCAGCGAGCACACCGCCCCCTTCGACGCCCTCGTCCACGTCCTGGAGGGGGAGGCCGAGGTCGTCCTCGGCGGGAAGGCCCACCGGGTGGGGGCGGGGCAGGCGCTCCTCATGCCCGCCGGCGTCCCCCACGCCCTGATGGCGGTCCGCCCCTTCAAGATGCTGTTGACGATGGTGAGGGCGTAGGACCCGTCGGGGCGGCTGGAAGGGGAGCCCTCCTACCTCCCCTCCACGGGGAGGGGCTCCGGCATCTTCACCGACGTCACCGCCAGGATGCCCGCGAGGGCGCCCTGCACCCGGGGGACGGGCTTCAGCGGAGCGGGGACCTCCGGCCGGAGAATCCGTTGGTCGAGAAGGTGGACGGCGAGCGTTCCTTCCACCGCGGGTCGCTCCGCGAGCGCGGCTTCCAGGCTCGCCATGGCCGGCGTTTGCGTCGTTCCCTTGAAGACGATCGGCCTCACCCCGGACCGGAGGAAGACGTCGACGGCCTGGAGGACCGTGCCGGTGGGGACGGCCGGGGAGGCATCGATCTCGCCGCGCAGGGTGGCGTCCCGCTCGACGAGCCCGGAAATCCTGGCCGCCGCATCGGCGGGCGCGGCACCGTCCCCCTCCTTCGAGATCCGGAGCCTCATGTTCGCGGTGAGCACGACCTCCTCATCGGGTGCGAGGGTCCGGACGTCCACGGGCAGGAAGGTCGCCATCGCCCCCTCCCCGCCCCCGTCCTCGGGGCGGGCCGCGAAGAGGATGCGGTTCACCCGCACCCCGGGCCTGGCGCACTCCTGCATCAGCCACTGCGCCCCCTGCCAGGGGAGGTCCCTGTCGGCCCGCAGCACCACGTGGAGGCGGGAGGCCTTCGCCCCCTCCGTCTCGCGGTCGGCGTCCGCCCGCTCGGCCAGCAGCCTGCGCAGATCCTCGAGGTCGAGGGCCTTCCCCGCCGCCGTGACCTTCCCCTTCGCGTCGACCTCGAGGACGAGGCGGTCCGCCTCCTTCGGCAGGTCGCCCACGGTGCCGAGGACGGGCAGGCGGTCGGACGGGACGGCAGGGGCCGGGGGCTCCTTCGCCGCCTCCTGTCCCAGGGCGGCGAGCAGAAGGAACGCCATCGCTGACCTCATGGGGCACCTCCTCGGTCCTTCGAACGGGCGGGGCCGCCGCCGGTTCGGCCCCCGGTCACGACGGACCGGGCCCTTGGAGGTGGCGTCCCTTCCTCCCCCCGTTGTACACTTCCGCGGGAAGTCCTCCAGGGGCAACGGGATGTCCAGGGTTCTTGTCATCGATGACGACGGCGTGTTCCGCGGGATGGTGAAGGCGGGCCTCGAGGAGGGGGGATTCGAAGTCGCCGAGGCCGCCGACGGAAAGGCGGGCGTGGAGGCCTTCCGGTCCGGGAACTTCGACCTCGTCATCGTGGACATGTACATGCCGGAGCAGGACGGCATCGACACCATCTTCGACATGGACGCGGGCTCCAGGGGGATCCCCGTCATCGCGGTCACCGGCGGCCATTCCATGGGGAACGAATCGCTCCGGCTGGCGGAGTCGGCGGGGGCGGACCTCACGATGGAGAAGGACTTCACCCCGGCCCAGCTCCTCGCGGCGGTGAGGAAGCTGCTGGAGAGGAAAGGCTGACGACCGCCGACGGGGAGAAGAGGGACACGCCGTGGCCAACATCCTGATCGCCGTCTCCGACGCCGCCGAGCGCAGGGCCGTCGCCGCGGGCTACCGGCTCACGGGGAACACCGTGGTCGAGGCCGGCGACGCCGGTGCCTGCCTGGACCTCCTCGAGAAGCAGCCCCCCGACGCCATGGTGGTGGATCCGAGGCTGCCGGGCCTCGAGTCATCCCAGCTCCTGCGGCACATCCGCCGCAACCCCGCCCTCGCACCGATGCGCGTCTCCCTCCTCGCGCACGACATGGATGCGAAGCTCTGGGAGTTCCTCGGCCGGCAGTTCTTCGACGTCGTCGTCGAGGAGAAGGGCGTCGACGCCGCCGGGGCCCTCGCGGCGGGGCCGCCCCCCTCCAGGGCCCGCAGGGGCCCGAAGACGCGGGCCGGGAAGAAGACCGCGGCCGCGGCTCCGGGCGAGGTGCGGCGCATCCTCGTGGTGGAGGACGAGCCGACGTACTGCGTGCTCCTCGGCACCGAGTTCCAGTCCATGGGGTGGCAGACCATCGGCGTGGACTCCGCGGAGGCGGGGCTGGCGATCCTCGGGAAGGAGTCGTTGGACGCCGTCCTGTCGGACATCAACCTCCCCGGGATGTCCGGAAGCAACTTCGCCTTCCGGGTGCGGGAGGCCCATCCCGGCGTCAAGATCGTCCTCATGACCGGGATGCCCCGGGACCGCTACCCCAGGGTGCCGAAGGACGTGCCCATCCTCCCGAAGCCGATCTCGGTGAAGGAGCTGATGGCGGCGATGAAGTTCATGATCCAGGGCTGAGGCACGGGTCGCGAGGATTCCGGCGCGTCCCGGGATAGGATGGGACCATGGAAACGGCCGCTCCCCGCAAGCGCATCCTCGTGATGGACGACGACGAGGCGATCCGCGGACTTCTCCGCCACTTCCTCGAGGCCGGGGGCTTCGAGGTGGAGGAGGCCGTCGGGGGCAAGGAGGGCCTGCGCAAGCACGCCGCCCGGCCCTACGACCTCATCGTGGCCGACCTCTTCATGCCGGAGGGGGATGGTCTGGAGTTCCTGACACGCCTGCGCCCGAAGGAGACGGGGCTGCCCATCATCGCCATCTCGGGCGGGAGCGTCCACCTCCACCTCGAGGGCCTCGACCTCGCCCGCCTCCTCGGGGCCTCCCGCACCATCGCCAAGCCCTTCCAGCCCGCCGAGGTGGTGGCGGCCGCCCGGTCCCTGCTCGGCCTGGCATAAGGCCGGGCCGCGGTCCCGCCGGGGATCCATCACGGATTTCGCTTTCACGGCCCGTTGCATTCCCCCCCGCGATCGGTTTCAATGCAGGCGCTTGGAGGCGCCCTTCGCAGGAATGAGGCGCCTCCGGGGGTGAGTCGTTTCCGGATCCACCATCGCCGCGCGAGCGGTACGTCCGCGCCACGGGTGCAGGACGTGGAAAGGATGCGGTGCGAGACATCGACGACGGACGTTCCGATCCTGCGGGCCCCGACGCCTCCGGCGCGGGGCCGGAGGGGATTCCCGCCCTCCCCGGGGGGCGGTGGTTCGCCAGCCTCCGGTTCAAGCTCGTCCTGCTGGTGCTCCTGGCCATGGGACCGGCCCTCACCGTCGTCGTCCATTCCGGACTCGAGCGGAGGGCCGAGGCCCTCGAGCAGGCGGGGCTCGAGTCCCAGACCGTGGCACGGACGGCGGCCCGCCTCCAGGAGGCGGTGTTCGACGACGCCCGCCAGTTCCTCAACGTCGTGGCCCTCCAGCCGCAGCTCGAGCTCCTCGACCCGGAGGCCTGCGGGGCCCTGTTCCTCCGGACGCTCCGCGAACGGGGCCGTCCCGGTCGGCTCGGAGTCCTGGGGGCCGACGGCCGCCTCGTCGCCGCCGCCGACGCCGAGGGGGGAATCGTCTCCGGGGAGCAGGACGCCTCGTTCTTCCAGCGGGCCCTGCAGAGCAAGCGGTTCTCCGTCGGGCACCTCTCGGAGGCGGGCGGGACCCGCGCCATCCACGTGGGCTACCCGGTGACCGACGCCGGCGGCGCGGTCCGGGCGGTGCTCTTCTGCTCGGTGGACCTCCGCGCCCTCCACCACGCGCTCCACCCGATCCACGTCCCCGAGGGGGGGCTCGCCGTCCTCCTCGACGAGGGGGCCCGGACCATCGCCTCCCTCCCCGACCCCTCCTGCGAGACGCTCGCCCCCGCGGCGCGGGTGGGGACGATGGCCGGGGGAGGCGCCGTGCCCGACGTCGGCACCCTGCGCCTGAGGGGAGCGGACGGCGTGGCCCGGCGCTTCGGGTTCGCCCCGCTGCGCAGCGGCGGGGAGGTGACGGGGGCGGTGATGGGGGTGGGTGTGCCCGAGACGGCGGTCACCGCCGCCGTCGAGGCCGATCTCCTCGGGAGCACGTGGCTCGTGCTCGGGACGGCGATGTTCGCGCTGGCGGTCTCCTGGCTCTTCGGCAGCCGGTTCATCATGCACCCCGTGGACGGCCTGGTCCGGGCGACGAGGCGGCTCTCCGCGGGGGAGATCAAGGCGCGGCGCAACCCCCGCCGCCGCGCCACGGGGGAGCTGGGCCAGCTCGAACGCGCGTTCGACGAGATGGCCCTGTCCCTGGAGGTGCGCACCTCGGAACTGCGGGAGGCGGAGGCGCGCTACCGGCGCCTCGTGGAGGCCATGCCGGCGGTCCTGTGGTCCGCGCTCCCCGGGGAGGGGCTCCTGTACGTGAGCCCGCAGATCTTCCCCCTCACGGGGATGGGCCACGAGGAGTGGGCCTCCGGGGCCGTCCCGTGGGAGGAGCGCGCGGAGCCGGCCGACCGCCCCCTCCTCGCGGCGAAGGTGGCCGAATCGGTGCGCACGGGGAGCCCGTACCAGGCGGAGTACCGGATACGGACGAGGGGGCGGCCCGCCGTCTGGGTCCGGGAGCACGGGACCCCCGAGGGGGCGGGCGCCGGCGGGGGGGTGCGCCTCAACGGCTTCCTCCTCGACGTGACGGAGCGCAAGGTCCTCGAGCAGCAGTTCCTCCAGGCGCAGAAGATGGAGGCCCTCGGCCGGCTGTCCGCCTCCGTCGCCCACGACTTCAACAACCTGCTCACGGTCATCGGCGGGTACGGGCAGCTCCTCCAGATGCGCTTCGGCCAGGACCCCGCGGCCCGGGTTCAGCTCGAGGAGATCGCCCGGGCCGCCGATCGCGCCTCCGTCCTCACCCGCCAGCTCCTGCACTTCAGCCGCAAGCGGGACCCCGAGCCCGTCGTGGTGGACATCAACGAGGCCCTCGTCTCCCTCGACCGGATGATCCGCCGCCTCATCGGGGACCGCATCGCCGTGGACACCGACCTCGATCGGGATCTCTGGATGGTCCGCATGGACCGGGGGCAGCTCGACCAGGTGGTGATGAACCTCGCCGTGAACGCGCGGGACGCGATGGCCTCGGGGGGGAGGCTGGCGCTGCGCACGGAGAACGCGCCCCTCGACGCCGGGGCCGCCCGGGCCCTCTCCCCGGCGGCGCGGCCGGGGGAGTACGTGCGGCTGACGGTGGCCGACGACGGCTGCGGGATGGACGAGGCGGTGCGGGCGCGGATCTTCGAGCCGTTCTTCACGACGAAGGGGGAGGGCAAGGGCACGGGACTCGGACTCTCCACGGTGGACGAGATCGTCCGCGGCGCCGGGGGCTTCATCGTCCTGGAGTCCGCCCCCGGCCGCGGGACGGCGTTCCGCATCCACCTGCCCCGCCACGCCGGGGAGGCGGCCGACGCCTCCCCCGCCGCGGAGCCCGTGAGGCCGGGGATGCGCGGGAAGCGCATCCTCCTGGTCGAGGACGACCCGTCGATCCGAGGCTTCGCCCGCGAGTTCCTCCGCGCCGACGGCCACGTCGTGGTCGAGGCGGGGGGGGCGGAGGAGGCGCGGCGGCTGTCCGCCCAGGCGGAGGCCCCTTTCGACGTCCTCGTCGTGGACGTGAGCCTGCCCGACGGGGACGGAGGGAATCTCGCCCGGGAGCTCTCGCCGGGGCCCGGGGGGCCGAGGGTCGTCGTGATGTCCGGCTTCAGCCCCTCGCTCCTCAAGGAGGAGGGGACGTCCGCCGGCGGCTTCCTCTTCCTCCAGAAGCCGTTCCGGCCCGCCGACCTCAGGGCCGCGCTGGCCAAGGTCTTCGCGCCGGGGTGAGGATGGTGCCGAGGCCGGGACTTGAACCCGGATGAGCTTTCACCCACTAGGTCCTGAACCTAGCGCGTCTGCCAATTCCGCCACCTCGGCACGGGGCGAGCCGTTGTTCGTACCGCGCGCCGCGGGGCCGCGGAAGAAGATCCCCGGCACGGGCCCGCCCCTAGAATGGCCCGGTGGCCAAGGGCAAGCCGGCGACGGAGAAGAAGGGACCCCGACGGGTGGTGGTCGCGAGCCACCCCCGGGCGAAGTTCCAGTACGAGATCCTCGAGACCTTCGAGGCGGGCATCGCGCTGCTGGGGACCGAGGTGAAGTCGCTGCGCTCCGGCAAGGCGCAGCTCCAGGAGGCCTACGCGAAGTTCCGGGGCACCGAGCTCTTCCTCGTCAAGGCCCACTTCCCCGAGTACGTCCACGGCGGCTACGTGAAGCAGGACCCCGCCCGCTCCCGCAAGCTCCTCCTCCACGCCCACGAGCTGGCCAAGATCAACGCCAAGGTCTCGCAAAAGGGCCTGACCCTGGTCCCCCTCTCCCTATACTTCAACGAGAAGGGCCTCGCGAAGCTGGAACTCGCGCTGGCCCGAGGCCGCAAGCTCTATGACAAGAGGGAGGTGATCCGTTCACGGGAGGCGCGCGAGTCCATGCGCCGCGTCTCCCGCCGGTAGACTCCCCGCAACGGGGGCGAACTGGGTTCGACCGGACGCCGAGACTGCGAAGGACGCGCGCCGAGGTCCGGGTGGCCTCGTTAAAAACCCGGAAAAAATTGAGTGACAACACTCAGTACGCTCTCGCGGCTTAGTCCGTGAGCGTCTCCCGAACCTCCGCCCGACGGGCGCGGGAGACGTACGAGTCGGGCTGGCACCCGGACGCAACCGATCGGCCGGGTCGCGACATCAACGGTCGGCTGGCGCCCGAAGGTCCCCGTCCGTGGGGGCCCGAGGGGGCGATGACAACAATCGCGGAACACGCGCGTAGTGTCCCCGCAGGATCCGTTTCGGGACGCGGGTTCGATTCCCGCCGCCTCCACCACTCCCTCCCCTCGGCCGGGGACGCCCCCGCGGGTCCCCGGCGGGATCCCCCTTGAACCCCAGACCCCCCAGCGCCGTGCGCCGCGACCTGATCCGCTCCACCCGGGACGGCGCCGGCTGGAGCGTGATGGTGGGCCTCGGGGAGACCTACGTCCCCGCCTTCGCGCTGGCCGTGGGACTGGGCCCCGTGGCGGCGGGCCTCGTCGCGACGGTCCCCCTCCTCCTCGGGGC
>CAZWGT010000151.1:5654-9076 GCA_964633345.1 uncultured Planctomycetota bacterium | reverse complement strand
AAGAACTGCTGGAGGGCCTTGTGGATCATCGGGCCGCGCCAGACCACGGACTTCCCCTCCTCGATGAGGAGGCCCATGGACATGATCCCGATCCCGTGGCCCTGCATCGTGAGGATCTTCCCGTCCTTGGTCATCTCCGGCTGGCGGCCCTGGAGACCGAACATGAGCGGCATGGACGGCCCGTAGATGTCGGCGTCCATGACGGCGACGCGGGCCCCCTCGTCGCGGAGCGCGAGCGCCAGGTTCGCGGTCACCGTGGACTTGCCCACGCCCCCCTTGCCGGCGGCCACCGCCAGCACGTTGCGGATCCCGCCGAGGCGCACGGCGTTGGGGATCCCCTCGTTCTTCCGGAAGACCACGTTGGAGGTGAAGCGGACCGCCACGGACTTCACGCCCTCGACCGCCGCGGCGGCGTCCTTCACGGCCTTCTCGAGGGGCCCGCGGTGCGGGCAGGCGGGCGTGGTCAGTTCGACCACCACCGTCACCGCGCCGCCGTCGGCCTCGACGGACTCGATCATGCCGAGGTCGGCGATCGGGCGGTGGATCTCGGGATCCTCCACGGCGCCCACGGCGGCCCGGACGGCGTCGGCGAGCTGCGTCGCGATCACTTCGCCCCCTCCGCCTGCATGCGGGTGTAGGGGAGGAGGCCGCCGGCGCGCAGGATGTCGATCTGGCGCTGGTTCATGGGGTGGGCGGCCTCGAACTGCGTGCCCTTCGTGGCGTTCTTCACCATCACGGTCCTCCCGGGGGCGAGCGCGTCCCGGACGCCGGGGAGTTCCAGCCGGTCCCCCTGGGCGACGCCGTCGTAGTCGGCCGGGTTGACGAAGGTCAACGGCAGGATCCCGAAGTTGATGAGGTTGGCGAGGTGGATCCGGGCGAAGGCCTTGACGAGGACCGCCTGGACGCCGAGGTACTTGGGCGCGAGCGCGGCGTGCTCGCGGCTGGAGCCCTGGCCGTAGTTGTCCCCCCCGACGACGATTCCGCCGCCCTTCTCCTTCGCGCGCTTCACGAAGGACTTGTCCACGCGCTCGTAGACGAACTCGCTGATGGCGGGGATGTTGGAGCGCAGCGGCAGCACCTTGGCGCCGGCGGGCATGATGTGGTCGGTGGTGATGTTGTCGCCGACCTTGAGGAGCACCTCCCCGCCGAGGGCCGCGGGCATGGGCTTGAACTCCGGCAGGGGCTGGATGTTGGGGCCGCGGAGGACCTCGACCTTCGAGCCGTCGGCCGCGGGCGCCAGCAGCATGTTGTCGTTGATCGGGTAGGCCTCGGGCTCGTCCACCGCCTCGTAGGGGATTCCGAGGTCGCGGGGGTCGGTGATGACGCCCTTCAGCGCCGTGGCGACGCAGGTCTCCGGGGAGGCGAGGTAGACCTTGGCGTCCATGGTCCCGGAGCGGCCCTCGAAGTTGCGGTTGAAGGAGCGGACGGAGACGCCGCCGCTCGGCGGGGCCTGGCCCATGCCGATGCAGGGGCCGCAGCCCGACTCGAGGATGCGCGCGCCGGCCCCGATGATGTCCATCAGCGCCCCGGCCTTGGCGATGGATTCGAAGACCTGCTTGGAGCCCGGGGTGACGGTCATGGAGAGGCCCGGGGCCACGGCGCGGCCGTGGAGCATGCGGCCGGCGATCCCGAGGTCGTGGAACGAGGAGTTGGTGCAGGAGCCGATGCAGACCTGCTGGGCGACGGTGCCGGCCACCTCGCGCACCTTGACGACGGCGTCCGGCGCGTGGGGCTTGGCGATGAGGGGCTCGAGGGTGTCGAGGTTGATCTCCAGCGTCTCGTCGTAGGTGGCGTCGGCGTCGGGACCGAGGGCGACCCAGGACTTCCCGCGGCCCTGTGCCGCGAGGTACTTCCGGGTCTGCTCGTCGCTGGGGAAGATCGAGGTCGTGGCGCCGAGCTCCGCGCCCATGTTGGTGATGGTGAAGCGATCGGACACGGGGAGCGAGGCGACGCCGGGGCCGGTGTACTCGAGGACGCGGTTGACGCCCCCCTTGACCGTCAGCCTCCGCAGCACCTCGAGGATGACGTCCTTCCCCGTGACCCAGTTCTGGAGCTTCCCGGTGAGGCGGATGCCCAGGACCTTCGGGCAGGGGAGGAAGAAGGCGCCGCCCGCCATCGCGACGGCGATGTCGAGCCCGCCCGCCCCCATGGCCAGCATGCCGAGGCCGCCGCCCGTCGGGGTGTGGGAGTCGGACCCGAGGAGCGTCTTGCCCGGGACGCCGAACCGCTCGCGGTGGACCTGGTGGCAGATGCCGTTGCCGGGGCGGGAGAACCACACGCCGTAGCGGGAGCCGACGCTCTGGAGGTAGCGGTGGTCGTCGGCGTTCTTGAAGTCGTCCTGGAGCATGTTGTGGTCGACGTAGGAGACGGAGACCTCGGTCCGCACCTTCGGGATGCCCATGGCCTCGAACTGGAGGTAGGCCATCGTGCCCGTGGCGTCCTGGGTGAGGGTCTGGTCGATGCGGATGGAGATCTCCCGGCCGGGGATCAGCTCCCCGGTGACCAGGTGCGCCTTCAGGATCTTCCGCGTCAGGTTGTCGCCCATGGGGCTCCTTCCGGGGGGGTCGAAGCCGGGAATCCTAACGGCCCTCCCCGGGGCGGCGAAGAAGGCACCCGTGACCGCCACCCCCGGGTTCTTGGCACCCGCCCCCGGCTGTGGGAGCATCGGAGGCGTGAGTTCCCAGCAGCAGGACGTGCAGAAGGCGCTCTCGGTCCTCCAGGAGGCCTACGGGGGGATGGTGGAGCGGCTGACGGAGGCGGTCCTGCAGGACGAGGACCAGATCCGGGACTCGCAGTTCTCCTTCGCCTACCAGGAGGTCGAGGACCGCTTCGGCCCCCGCATCGTCAACCTCTCCCACCTCATCAACGCGCTCCAGAACGCGGCGGGCCGGCCGACGGTCGAGGAGTTCCGCGTCGAGACCGTCATCGCCGCCCCCGAGTCCCTCGCCGACGAGGTGAACAAGCGCCTGCGGTCCCTCCGCGGCTCCTCGGTCAAGAGCGTCGCCCTCCAGAGGATGGAAGACGGCCAGTTCCTCGTCCTCATCACCGTGGGCCGGGCGGTGTACGCGAGGTCGGGGGGGCGGTAGCCTCCGGCGCCGGATCCTCCGGCGGCCCCGACGGGCCGAAGGGCAGCGCGATGAGATGGAACGGCGCGCCCAGGACGATCCCCACCCCCGTCCCGAGCCAGTGGCCCGGGTAGAGCGCCACCGCCTCGTCGGCCGGGTACGGGAGCAATCCCCCCATCACGAGGCCCACCGGGGACCAGACGAAGGCCCCGGCGTAGTAGCCGAGGCTCGCGGGGATCCCCCCGCCCGGGTGGACGACGACGTCGAACCACGCGCACTCCGGCGGCGCCTGGTTGGAGACGAGGGCGCAGCCGCCCAGCGGGGCTTCACGGCGGCCGGGGCGCTGCTGCTGGCGCT
>CAZWGT010000151.1:0-5644 GCA_964633345.1 uncultured Planctomycetota bacterium | reverse complement strand
GCTGAGGACCCCGAACTTCAGGTACTCGAGGAAGCCGAGCTCATGGTGCTCGCGCGCCCCCTCGGCGACGATGATATTGGCCACCGATCCCAGCAGCGTGAGGTTTCCCGCGAAGGTCGTCGCCATGGCCGCGAGGTGCCAGCCCGCATCCCCGGCGCCGAGGGCCGCGATCTTCGGCGCCGCCACCATCACGATGGGCACGTTGCTCACGACGTTGCTCCCGACCGCGAGCACGGCCGAGAGGATCGCGCGCCCCCCGAGGGAGGAGAGGCCCGGCTCGGGGACCTTCGCCCAGGCCTCGTCCGGGAGCCCCGTCATCGCGAAGCCCCGCACCACGACGAAGAGCCCCGCGAAGAACAGCAGCACCGACCAGTCGATC
Organism: uncultured Planctomycetota bacterium; assembly: GCA_964633345.1. Lineage (GTDB taxonomy): Bacteria > Planctomycetota > JAJSAM01 > JAJSAM01 > JAKLKS01 > CAZWGT01. The sequence continues at coordinate 5,265 of CAZWGT010000151.1, read as the reverse complement.
CTCTTCAGGATCGGCGACGGGTCGGCGCGGGACAGCAGCGCCAGAAGCGTGAAGCCCGCGAGGCCGCACCAGCCGAGGGGCAGGCCCGCGAGGAAGCCCGCGAAGACGAGGACGACCGTCGCGATCCCCCGCTTGAGACCGGGCCGGTCCACGGCGGGGGGCGGGGCCTCGAGGAGGCGGGGCGGGCCGAGGGCCCTGCGATAGAAGAGCAGCAGCAGCCCCGTGTTCGCCGCCAGCGCCACGGCCGCCACCGGGGCCATGCGGGCCGCGTAGGCGCGGAACTCCAGGTTCCCGAGGTTGCCGAGGATCATGCACTGCGGGTTCCCGACCAGGGTCGCCACGCTCCCGATGTTGGCCGAGGTCGCCACCGCCATGAGGAACGGCGCGTACGGCAGGCCGAGGCGCCGGCAGAGCAGGACCACCACCGGGGTGAGGAAGAGGCAGACCGCGTCGTTCACGAGGAGGGCGGACAGCACGCCGGAGAGGACCGCCGTCCCCGCCAGCAGCGCCGCCGGCGTCGGGAAGCGGCGCACGAGGAACCCCTCGGCCATCCCGAAGAACCCCGCCTCCGCGAGGTAGGCGACGATCCCCATCATCCCGAGGAGCAGCGCCAGCGTGTCGTGGTCCACGGCGCGGTAGGCCTCCTCGCGCGGCATCCCCGCGACGAGGACCATGAGCACGGCCCCCGCCAGCGCCGCCACGGGGCGGCCGAGGGGGACGAAGTGGAGGCGCCGGGCCGACACGAGGACGTAGGTGCCGGCGAAGATCGCCGCGGCCGCGCCCGCGTGGATCGTCGGCTCGACCACCGCCGCTACATCCCCCCGCCGACGAAGGGGTTCGTCTCCTTCTCCACCCCCACCTCCGTCTCCGGCCCGTGGCCGCAGAGGCAGGTCGTGGCCGGGTCGAGGGTGAAGACCCGCTCGCGGATGGAGCGCTCGATGGTGGGGAAGTCCCCGCCGGGGAAGTCGGTCCGCCCGATGGAGCCCTGGAAGAGGAGGTCGCCCGTGAACAGGGTCTTCCCGCCGGCGCAGTGCAGGCAGACGGAGCCCGGGGTGTGGCCCGGCGTCGCGATGGCCGAGAGCACGACGTCCCCGAATCGGACCTCGTCCCCGTGGCCGATGGGCCGCTCGATGCGCGGCGTGCCGGGGGGGGGCTCGAGGCCGAACATCGCCGACTGCTCGTCCAGCGCGTCGAGCCAGTACTGGTCCCCCCCGTTCATGCGGAAGGGGGCCTTCGTCTCCCGGCAGATCGGCACCGCGCCCCAGACGTGGTCGATGTGCCCGTGGGTGGCGATCACCTCGACGACCTTGACCTTCTCCTCCGCGATGAGCGCCAGCGTCCGCTCCGGCTCGAAGCCCGGGTCCACGACGATCCCCTCGCGCGTCCTCGGGCAGAAGACCAGGTGCACGTTCTGCACGAAGGGACCGACGACCAGCGTCCGGATCTCGGGGGCGGGCATGGCCGGAGGATACTGGGCTACTTCCGGAGCCTCTCCCAGAACTCGCGGGGAGATAGCACCTCGACCTCCCCCGCCCTGCCGAGGGCGCGGACCTCCTTGTCGCCGGATACCAGGACGTCGGCCTTCCCGTTCATCGCGGCGGAGACCACGGCGGCATCCGCCGGGTCCGGCAGGAGGACCTTCCTCGGCGGACGGGACGAGCACCTCTCGGCGTCCTCGGCCAGGGCATCCACCGCCTCCCGTGCGAGGGCCTGCGGGACGCCGAACTTCCCCGTCAGCGTCCGCCGGAGTTCCGTCTCCACCTCGTCGCTCGTGAGCAGGGTGTGGCGGAGAATGACCTCGCGGAGGACGTCGGCGCAGAGGCCCCGCGTGCCGAGGGCGCTCGCCAGCACGTTGGTGTCGAGGAAGACCCTCACGAGACGCGGTTGAAGACGTCCTCGTCGGTGAGGAAGCCCTTCGACTCGGCGAAGGGGGCGATGCGGGCGGCCAGCGACTCGAAGCGCAGGAGACGGAGCTGGCGGCGCAGGGCCTCGCGGGCGATCTCGCTGCGGCTGCGGCCGAGCCGGCGGCTGGCCCGGGAGAGCATCTTCGCCAGGTCCCCGTCGAGGCGGATGGTGAGCGATCCGTTCTTCATGCACGACATTGTAAGACAGTCGGGAGCGTCCGTCAACCCCCCGTCACCGGAAGTTGGCCGCCCCCCACTTCATCCAGTCGGCCTCGAACTCCGCCGGGGTCATGCCGAGGGCGCCGCAGAGGACCTTCATCCCCGCCTCGTACGGGGGCTCCTCCATGGCGCGCAGCGCGTCCCACGCCGCGGGCAGCTTCGCCCGGTGGCGGGAGGAGAGGTAGTCGCCGAGGGAGGCGAACTCGATGTAGTTCTCCGGCTTGTCCCCCTCCGGGGTGAGGAGCTTCGAGAGGGGGAGGAGGTTCGAGGACGACCCGGCCAGGGCCAGGCGGAAGGACTCCGCCGAAACGCGCCGCCACGGGATGCCGGGCGTGTCGAAGTAGGACGGGGCCAGGCGCCGCCCCACGGAGGAGGCCAGCGCCTCCTGGATCCAGTCGCTCCCCGTGGAGAACCGCAGGGACCGCGCCACGACCAGGTGGACCGCCTGGTGCTGCGCCGCCGGCTCGAAGTACTGGCCCTCCGCGTTGAGGGCCGCCCCCGCCGCCTCGAACATGCAGTAGGAGGACGCGGGCGGGAGGGGCTCCCGCTCGAACCCGTAGAACCGGGCGAGCTCCTGGAACAGGTTCGACAGGGCGGGCCCCTCCCCCACGAGGAAGAACGGGGACTTCTCCCCCGCCGCGGGCTTCAGGGCGAACCGCTCCGCGAGGACCGGGAGGACCTCCTCGAGGGAGGCGAGCACCCGGGCCCCCCGGGGCCCCTGGTACTCCTTGCGGTCGGTGAGGAGCACGAGGGCCTTCCCCGGGAGCGCCCTCCCCTTCCCCCCGGGGAGGCCGGCGGCGAGCCAGTCCTCGGGCGTCATGCGGCAGGAGCCCTCGCCGCGCTTCCCCGGGACCAGGCGGAGGTCGTCGAGGACGACGGTCCCCGAGGGATTCTCCCAGCGGAACTGCAGGCGGTCCACCGACGCGAGGGAGCCGAGGAGGCCGTAGCGGCCCTCCTCGAAGCGGCGCAGCGGCAGCACCGTCTCGCCGGAGGTGCTGTCCAGGCGCACCCGTCGGGTCACCATGCGGTATCCCTCCCCGCCGCGGAGGGTCACGAACATCTCGACGGGTCCCCCCGACCGCGCGGCCTTGAAGGCCAGCGCGTCGAACCCGCGGAGGTCCCGGGCCGGGAACCGGATCTCGACGCAGGGGTCCTTGTCCGGTTCCGGTTTCCAGCCGGAGACCTCGAGGGCCCCTCCCGTCCCGGACGGGACGCGGCGGACCGACGCCCTCCACGCGGTCCACTCCTTCGCGAGCACCGGCGCCTCGAAGTCGTCGAGGACGAGGGTGCCGTCCCCCGCCAGGAGAAGCGCGAGGAGGGCGGCCGCGGCCGGCCGGAGGACGGACATGACCCCATCATCGGCGATTCCCCGGCCCCTGACGTAGACTCTCCCGGGTGATCGACCCCTCCCTCCCCTACTGCGGCGACCCCTTCGGATACCGGCGGCGGACGACGCGCCCCGTGAAGGTGGGCCGGGTGACGGTCGGCGGGGACGCCCCGCTCTCGGTCCAGTCGATGACGACCGCCGACCCGCAGGACGTGGAGGGCAACGTCGCCCAGTGCCTCGCCCTCGCGGCGGCCGGCTGCGACATCGTGCGCCTGACCACGCCGACGGCGAAGGACGCCGAGGCCCTCGGCCGGGTCCGGGACGCGCTCCGTGCGAAGGGCTGCGAGGTCCCCCTCGTCGCGGACATCCACTTCAACCCCGAGGCGGCGATGCGCGCCGCGGACTTCGCCGACAAGGTGCGCGTCAACCCGGGCAACTACGCCGACAGCCGGAAGTTCGCCTCGAAGGAGTACACCGACGCGGAGTACGAGTCGGAACTGCGCCGCATCGAGGAGCGGTTCGCGCCGCTGGTCGAGAAGTGCCGCTCCCTCGGCCGCTCGATGCGAATCGGGACGAACCACGGCTCCCTCTCGGACCGCATCATGGGACGCTACGGGGACAACCCCGAGGGCATGGTCGAGAGCGCGCTCGAATTCGTCCGCATCGCGGAGAGATACGACTTCCGCGACATCATCCTCTCCATGAAGGCGAGCAACGTGCGCGTCATGGTCGCCGCCTACCGCCTGCTGGCGGCCCGCATGGCGAAGGAGGGGATGGCCTACCCCTTCCACCTCGGCGTGACCGAGGCCGGCCTCGGCCTCGACGGGAGGGTCAAGAGCGCCATCGGCATCGGGTCGCTGCTCGCCGACGGAATCGGGGACACGATCCGGGTCTCCCTCACCGAGGACCCGGTCCGCGAAGTCCCGGTGGCCCGGGCGCTCATCGCCTCCTACGCCGGCACGGGCCGCCACGCCGGCGAGGCGGCGCTGGCGCGGGAGGGGGTCCCCGCCGGCTTCCCCGAGGCCCGCAACCCCTTCGACCCGAGGCGGCGCGCGACGGCGGTCGTGCGGTGGCAGGGGGTCCTCCTCGGCGGGCAGGAGCCGGTGCGCGTGGGCTTCTTCTGCAACGGTCCGCAGCCGGCCGACGGGATCCCCGCGGGGGATCCCCCCATCGAGATCCGGGGCGGCGCCCACCCGACGGACTTCCCCGGGGCCCGTTCGCTGCCCTGCGGCGCGACGGAGCGGGAGGTGAAGGCGGCGGCGGCCTCCGGGCTGCCCGTCGTCGTGTACCCGAAGTGGCGGGAGAAGGACGGGACGACGGCCGTCGTGGCGGAGCGGATGATCGCCACGGTCGCCGCGCTCCGCGCCGCGGGCGCCGCCGGGGTGATCGTGGAGGTCCCGGTCTCCGGCGGGGGCCGCACCGTCGGCCGCGCGCTGGCCGCGGCCCTCGACCACTCCGATCTGCCCGCGCCGATCCTGCTCACGGCCGACATCGGGGACGGCGTGCTCGAGGTGGCGCGCGACCTCGGGTCGCTCCTGGTGGACGGGATCGGCGACGCGGTGGAGATCGAGGCCCCGGCCGCGCGGGCGCGGGAGGCGGCGGACCTCGCCTACGCGATCCTCCAGGCGGCGCGGGTGCGGATGACGCGCCCCGACTACATCGCCTGCCCGGGCTGCGGGCGGACGCTGTTCGACCTCGAGGAGACGACGGAGCGGATCCGCACGCGCACCGGGCACCTGAAGGGGCTGAAGATCGCGGTGATGGGCTGCATCGTGAACGGCCCCGGCGAGATGGCCGACGCCGACTTCGGCTACG
>CAZWGT010000150.1:0-9107 GCA_964633345.1 uncultured Planctomycetota bacterium | reverse complement strand
CCGTCCTCCCTCTGCAGGGAGAGGAGCTTCGCGGCGAGATCGGCACGCCAGTCCCGGACCTTGCCGGCGGCGTCCTTGCCCGCCGCGTCGTCCCCCATCATCTCCAGGGTGCGGGCGGCGGTGGCGTAGTAGTAGAAGAGCCCCTGCTGGCCCCCCTGGGCGTCGGGGAACCCCGGGTTCTCCTCCCAGGTGTAGTGTTCCCGGATCCACTTCGCGGCGTCGGCCACGGCCGGGTCGGAGGTCTTCAGGCCGGCGAAGAGGTAGCACTTGAGGAGCGCGTACGTCATCGACCCGTAGGAGCGCACCTCGAGCTTCCCGTCGGGGCGGGCGAACGTCCCGGCCTTGCTGTCGAAGGGGCGGTACCCCGCGCCGCCGTCGGAGGACCGGACGAGGACCTTGCCGTCCTTGTCCTTCCACTCCTTCGGCTCCCCCTCGGTCTCGTTCTCCTTGCGGTTCTGGGAGCGGCGGAGGAACACGAGGGCCCTCTGGAAGGCGGGGTCGGTCTCCGGGACCCCGGCCGCCCGCAGGGACTCCAGGGCGAACTGGGTGTTGGAGAGGTCGGGCTGGGTCGGGTCGGAGCCGTAGCCGACCCCGCCGTAGCGGGGGTCCTTGCGGTCCACGGTCCTGCCCTCGCCCCCCTCCTCGCAGAACTGCATCCGGCGGAGGTAGACCCTGGCCTTCTCCACGGCGGCCCGGTCGGCCTCGGTGCCGCGGAGGAGGAGGACCTGCACGGCCAGCGAGGTCGTGTAGTTCCCGTTCCCCTGGTCGTAGATGCCCCCGTCCCCCTTCTGGAGGGAGCGGAGCCAAGCGACCGCCCCGTCCACGAGGGCGGCGTCCTTCGGGTCGGCCCCGCCCGGCCGCTCGAGGAAGGCGGAGACGGCCAGCGCCGTGACCCCGGGATCGGCCTTGCCCGGGGGTCCCCACTTCCCCTCGACGGCCCTCCCGCGGAGGAAGGCGAGCCCCTTCTCGTAGGCGGCCACGCGGGCCTCCTTCGGGTCCCCGGGGGCCGCGGCGAGAACGAGGGCGAGGACGGCGGCGGTTCGCAGCATGGGGGGAGTCTCCTTTCGTGCCGGAGTCTGCAACGGCCGTGCCCCGCCCGGGTTCGCCGCGGGCGGGGACCGCGCTGTCGGGGAAGTGTACCGGGAGGGCGGTGTGACTGTCGGGAACGCCGCCCCCGGTTTTTTGTTGAGAGTGAGTCTCAGTCTCATCAGAATGAGACCCGTTCTCAATCAAGAAGGGAGCCGACATGATCGCCGCCGCCCTCCTGCTCGCCGCCGCCGCCGCCGGGGACGACCCCTCCCGCATCGAGGAGCTCGAGCGCCGCATCCAGGCGCTGGAGGCCCGCCGCCCCCCCGAGGAGTACTCCGTGGGCGCGGTCGTGCGCCCCGCCAGCGAGTCCTTCAAGTTCGGGGGATACGCGTCCTTCCTCTACCGCTCCCCCGACGACCGGGACTCCATCCCCGCCTTCGAGGGGTACCGTGTCGTTCCCCAGTTCGCCTTCGACGTCTCCGAGGGGATCGAGTTCGCCACGGAGATCGAGTTCGAGGGGGGCGGGGCCGACGTCCCCTACCTCACGGGGAACTACATCATCGTCGAGTACGCCGAGGTGCGGTTCGACGTCGACGAGGCCTTCGTCCCGCGGGCGGGGATCCTGCTCGTCCCCTTCCTCCGCTACAACCTCTACCACGACGACCCGATCTGGAACATCCAGGACCGCCCGGTCACGGCCACCCGGGTCTTCCGCGCGTCCCTCCAGCAGCCGGGCGTCGGAGCCGAGGGGGTCCTCCCGGCCGGCGACGGCCTGTCCTTCAACTACAACGTGGCCCTCACCAACGGCCCCGACGACGGCGTGGACAACTCCGGCTGGGGCGGCGCGCGCCAGTCCTTCCGCACGGACAACAACCACGACAAGGCGTTCTGGGGCCGGGCGGGCGTCGTCCCGCGAATCCCCGGGATCGACGCCGCCGACATCGGGGTCTCCTTCGCCCGGGCCGGCATGGAGCCCTACGGGACCCCCTCCGTCGGCATGACCGGCTGGGGCGTCGACGGGAAGATCACGAAGGGCCGCTTCGACCTCATCTTCGAGTGGGCGAACTTCCACTACGACCGCCCCGACTCCCAGGGCGACGCCGCGTTCCCCGCCCAGCAGTCCGGCGGCTTCGTCCAGCTGGACACCCGGCTCGTCAAGGGGTTCCCGAAGACGAAGAGCGGGATCCTCGGGAAGGACTCCGAGCTGATCCTCGCCGTCCGCTACGAGACGGACGACACCAACGAGAGCGTCACGGGCGCCCACATCAACGACGACTGCCGCATCCTGACCGTGGCCCTGGCGCTCCGGTTCACCCAGAAGACCGTGCTCCGCCTCGAGCGGCGCGAGGAGCGCACACGCTACGAGGCCGACGGGGCCGAGGACAGGGGTATGTGGGTCGTGTCCCTCTCGACCTACTTCTAGCCATGGCCCGGGGGATCCTGCTCGGGATGCTGGCCGCCTCGGCGCTGGCCGCATGCGCCTCCGTCGGACCGCCGGGGCCCGTGGACGCCGGGGCGGTCTACGCCGCGCGGTGCGCGATGTGCCACCCGCCCTGGTCGCCGAGGGCCTTCTCCGCCGAGGAGTGGCCGAAGTACGTGCGGAAGTACGCGCCGAGGGCCGGCCTCACGCGGGCCGAGCGCGACGCGGTCCTCGCCTACCTGGTACGGGAGGCGGGGACGCGGTGACCTCGCGGGCGCCGGGGCCGGGCTCGCGGCCCCGGGCCACGCAGCGGGAGCAGAGGCCGAAGATGCGGTGGGAGTGGCCGAGCATGCGGAACCCGAAGCGGGCCGCGGCCTCCTCCTGCAGGCGCTCGATCTCCGGCTCCACGAACTCGTGCACGGTGCCGCACCCGGTGCAGATCATGTGGTCGTGGTGGTGCTCGTGGCCCGCGGCGACCTCGTACCGGAGCGACCCCCGCTCGAACTCCCGGGGCTCGAGGAGCCCCTTCTCCACCAGGAGCGTGAGCGTCCGGTAGAGGGTCGCCTTGCTGGCGGGGACGTCCTGGGAGCGCATGCGCTCGAGCAACTCCTCGGCGGTGAAGTGCCCCTTCATCCTCACGGCCGCGTCGAGGATCGTCCGCCGCGGCGAGGTGAGCCGCACGCCCCGGTCCCTCAGAGCCGCGTCCACCCGGTCGCCCTTCGTGGTCATGGGGGGAAGGGTAGCACGGCCCCCGGGGTCCGCGTCAACGCGCGGCGCGGAGCATCGCCAGGAGGCGGCCGACCTCGTCCTGTGCGTCCTCGTGCTGCTTCACGACGAGGAACTCCCCCATCGAGGAGATGGAGATCCCCTCCTCCTCCCAGGTCCCGGGGGCGACGGTCCTCTTCACGAGGTCGATGACGTCGTCCACGTCGCCGAAGGCGGACTTCCGCGCCGTCTCCGGCTCCTCCGCCTTCTCCGCCCCGGCGGGGCGGAGGACGAGGTCGGGCGCGGGGAAGTCGGTCAGCGGCATCAGGAGATCCCCGAGGGCGTGCAGGCGGAGCACCGGCTTCCCGCGGGCCTCCTTCGGGGTGGTCACCGTGAGGACGCCGGACACGAACCCGATGCCGAGGGACTGGCCCTGCGCCACGAACTCCAGGGCCTGGCGGGCCGTGACCTTCTTCAGGCGCAGGGTGACCTTCCTCGCGTCGAGGCCCCCCTCCGCCACGAGCGCGGGGCCGAGGATGATGTTCGCGTCGGCCACCGCGGCGATGTGCGCGACGGCGGCGGCGAGGGGGGTCCCGTCGAAATCCACCGACACCCGGATCCGCTCGAGGGACCGGAGCGCCTCCTTCTTCGTGCGCGGGGCCGGGCGGGCCTTCTCCGCGGCGGCCTTCGGCTTCGGGTCCCCGGGGAGGGCGGCGGGCGCGGCGAGGAGGAGGGCGAGGACGGCCGCGAGGGCGTTTCCGGTCATGGAGGGGATTCTACGGCCTTCCGCCCGACGCGAGCGCGAAGGTCTTCCGGAACCGGTCGAGGGCCCGCTGGCGCGCCTTGCCCGCGGCCTCGTAGGCGATGCCGAGGCGGGCCGCCTGCTCCTCGAGGGGGACCCCCTCGGAGGACCAGCGGACGAGGTCGCGGTCGCGCGGGAGGAGGAGGTCGAGGGCCTTCGCGGCGAGCGCGATCATCTCCCGGCGGGCGGCGAAGGTGGAGGGCCCGGTCGCGTCCGCGGCGGGCTCCCCCACCACCGATCCCCCCCGGGTCTCGTCGCCGGCGGCGAACCGCAGCACCCTCCCCGAGCGGCGCTTCAGCGCCCCCCAGTGGGCCCGGCGGTCGCTGATGTAGGACTCCCCGATGCGGCGGATCCACGCGAGGAAGGACGGCTCGCCCCGCCACTCGAAGGACGCCCCCCGCTCCAGGGCGCGGAGCACGATCCCCTGCACGAGGTCCTCCTCAGTCTCGTACCGCAGCAGCCCCCGCGCCTCGCCGCGGACCAGGCCGGCGACGCGGGGACGGTGGCGATCCAGGAGTTCGCCGAGGACCGGCGGCGGCTCCGCGCTCATCGCGCCTCCCGGATCACCAGCCGGAACCCCGTCTCGTCCCCGGCCTCGGACGGCGGCCACCCCTGGCCGCTGTACGTCTCGAACAGCTCCATCTTCGACCACGCCCAGCATCCGCCGACGATTCTCCTCGTCCCCTGCGCCGGGTCGTAGAGGTCGTCGCACCACTCCGCCGCGGAGCCGGCCATGTCGAAGACCCCGAACGGGCTCTCGTCCCGGGGGAACCGGAGCCCCGGCTCGGGGTAGGCGCGCCGGCGGGCGTAGCAGGACTTCGCCCACTTCGGGCGCATGCGGTGCCCCCAGACGTACAGGCGGCTGTCGTGGCCGCCGGCATGCAGCCACTCCGCGAGATTCGGGATCCCGTACGTCCCCCGGCCGCCGAGGGGGCGGTCCCTCGCCGTGCGCCACGCGGCGTACTCGACGGCGTCCTCCCAGGAGATCCCGAGGACCGGCCAGTCGGGCAGCCAGCCGGGGGCCAGCGCGAACCGTCCGTCCTCCCCGCGCGGCCAGTGGCCGGCGCTGGAGGCGCGGCGGTTGCGGGGCTGCAGGCGCATCGGTCGACCGGGGGGTGGGACGCGGGCGAGGACCTCCGGGTCGTTCAGGAACTCCAGGTACTCCGCGCAGGTGGTCTCCCGCTCCTGGACGTGGACCCACCCGCCGGGGAGCGGGACGCGCCGGAACCCCGCGGGGACGGAGTCCGCGGGGACCATGGCGGCCTCCACCGCCTGCTCCTTCCCCGCCTGGACCACGAGGAGCACCCTCTGATCCTCCCGTCCCGGGGCCCGGAAGACCGCCAGCCAGGAGCCGGGCTCCAGGCCCACCCCCTCGAGGGGCGTCGCCCCCGCCCTCGACCACGGGCCGAGGGGGGCCGGCGCGGCCGTCGGGCGAAGCCGCAGGCCCGCGGGGAGGACCGCCTCGCGGAGGACGCCGCCGGAGAGGACCCGGGCCGGGATCCCCCCCCCCTCGGCCAGCTCCCGGAGGTCCCCGACGGCCGCCTCGAGGGAGGCGGCGGCCAGGGGGAAGGTCCCGCCGGCGCGCTCGACGAGGAGCGCGTGGTCCCGGGCCGGCCCGCTCCCCTCCGCGATCCCGAAGGACTCCTGGAACCCGTGGAGGTCCTCCGTGGCGACCCCGTCCACGGAGACGATGCGGTCCCCCCTCTCGAGGCCCCCGCCCCCGCGCACGACCCACGCCCCCCCCGGGACCGGCCGCCCCGCGGCCTCGAGGACGAGGTCCCCGGGCCCGAGGTCCCCCGCCCCCCGGTCCACCCGGAAGGCGAGGATCCCCGGCGGGATCGGCGAGGGGCCCCGCGGCACGGGCACGAGGCGCCGCTCCCCGCCCGGGACGACCTCCGCCTGCTCCCGGTAGCGGAAGAGGTGGACCTCGGCGCCCTCCGCGTCGGCCCGGAGGTGGACGGTCCCGCGGCCGAAGGCCGACCGGGAGAGGGCGCCCCCGGGATCGCTCTCCGCCACGAGCCCCCGGAAGATGTCCGCGGCGTCGGAGTCCCGGGCGGCCACCGCGTCCTTCCACTTCTCCAGGTAGAGGAGCCCCCGGACCTCCTCGATCCCCGCCGCGGCGGGGTCGAGGCGCTCGGCCCGCCGGAGGTGGTCGAGCACCTCGTGGAAGGAGGCCTCGCGGTCGTGGCGGAGCCGGCGCAGGGCCGCCTCCTTCCCGTCGAGGAGCGCGTCCTTCTCGGGCGGGATCCACTGGGTCCAGAGGAGGTCCCGCATGACCGCCATCTCCTCCTCCAGCGCCGCGGCGGCGGTCCGCTGCTCCCGGAAGGAGCGGAGGTGGACGCGGGCCTCGGCCACCTCGTCCATGGCCTCGCGCCGGATGCCCTCGCGGGCCGCCGCCTCCCGCGCCACGGCGGCGAACCCCAGCGCCGCCGCCGCGAGGATCCCCGTCGCCGCCCCGGACGCCCACGCCGGGTGCAGCCGGGCCCAGGCGCGCACCCTCCGCACCGGGCCCGGGGGGCGGGCCTTCACGGGGCGGAACTCGAGCACCGCCTCGAGGTCGGCGGCGAACTCCCCGGCGGTGGCGTAGCGGTGGGCGGGGTCCTTCTCCAGGGCCTTGAGGACCACGGCGTCGAGGTCCGGCGGGATGCCGGGGCGGCGCCGCCCCGGCGGGACGGGGTCCTCGTGGAGGACGCGGTGGATGGCCCGGTCGACGGTGTCCCCCTCGAAGGGGACGTTGCCCGTGAGACACTGGTAGAGGGTGGCGCCGAGGCCGTAGACGTCCGCCCTCCCGTCCACGGCGCGGCCCGCCAGCTGCTCCGGCGCCGCCCACGGGATGGAGCCCACGAAGGGGCCGGCGAGGGTGGGGCCGGCGTCCTCGTCCCGCGCCACGCCGAAGTCGAGGAGGAAGGGCTCGTCCCCCGGCCCCACGAGGATGTTGGCGGGCTTGACGTCGCGGTGGACGACGCCGCGGCCGTGGGCGTACTCCAGGGCCCGGGCGATGCGCGCGGCGGTGCGGGTCGCGCGGGCCGCCGCCACGGCGCCGCCGCGAGCCGCCTCCTCCCGGATCACCGCGTCGAGCCCCCGGCCCGCCACGAGGTCCAGGGCGATCCAGCGCGTCCCCTCCTCCTCCCCCGCCGAGAGGACCGACACGATGTGGGGATGGCGCAGGCGCGCCACCGCCTTCGCCTCGCGCCGGAACCGCTCCCGCGCCTCGGGGGAGAGGTGGAGGTCGGAGCGGAGGACCTTCACCGCGGCGGGCCGCCCGAGGGACTCCTGCTCCGCCTCGTAGACGACCCCCATGCCGCCGGCGCCGATGCGGCGGAGCAGCCGGAACTCCCCGAACCGCTCCCGCGGCAGGCCCGGCTCGGCGGCGCGCGCCGGCCCCGCGGACCGCGCGGGGGGCGGCCCGCTGGCGGAGAGCCGGTGGAGCGCCTCGATGCGGGCCCGCACGTCGGGGGAGGCCTCCCCGTGGCGCGCGAAGAAGGCGACCGGGTCCTCGGCCGCGCCCGCGAGCGCCCCGTCGAGGTAGGAGTCGTAGAGGTCGCCGTCGGCGTCGGGGGCGGCGTCGGGGGCGGCGTCGGGGGTCGGCGGTTCCGGGCCGGTCATCGGTCCGGATGGTCTACCACACGCCGGAGCCACGGGGAGGGAGCAACGGGGACTGTCCCGGGCGGCGAGCGGAGCGAGCCGGCCGGGGCTGTCCCCGGTTCGGCCGTCTCGAACACCGGAACCGGGGACAGTCCCCAGGCAGGAAGAACCGGGGACAGTCCCCGGTAGCCCTACGCCGGCCGCAACGCCTTCTCCGCGATGTCGGTGCGGAACTGGGCGCCCTCGAAGGAGATCTCGTGGACCGCGCCGTAGGCGGCGTCGCGGGCCGCCCCGAGGTCGTCGCCGAGGGCCGTCACGCCGAGCACGCGCCCGCCGCTGGTGAGCAGGCGTCCGTCCCTCCGCTCGGTGCCCGAGTGGAAGACGAGGGTGGAGGGCCGGGCCGCCGCGCGCTCGACCCCCTCGACGGGGACGCCCTTCGCGGAGGTCGCCGGGTAGCCCGCCGAGGCCATCACGACGCACACCGCCGCGCGGGGATCCCAGGCCATCTCGCACTCCTCGAGCCTCCCCTCGACGGCGGCCAGGAGCAGCTCGAGGAGGTCGGTCTTGAGGCGCGGGAGGACGACCTGGGTCTCGGGGTCGCCGAAGCGGCAGTTGAACTCGAGCACGCGGGGCCCGCCCTTGGTGATCATGAGGCCCGCGTAGAGGACGCCGCGGTAGCGGATCCTCTCGCGGCCGAGGCCGTGGATCATGGGGACGAGGATGTCCCGCTCGACCTGCTGCATGATGCGCGGGGTGACGACGGGGGTCGGGGAGTAGGTGCCCATGCCGCCGGTGTTGGGGCCGCGGTCGCCGTCGAAGATGCGCTTGTGGTCCTGGGCCGGCTCGAGCACGGCCAGGGTCCGCCCGTCGGTGATCGCCATCACCGACGCCTCCTGCCCGGTCAGCCGCTCCTCGATGACGATGCGGCGCCCGGCCTCGCCGAAGCGGCCGTCCACCATGATGTCCTGCACCGCCTCGAAGGCCTGCTCGCGGTCGTCGCAGACGACGACCCCCTTGCCCGCGCACAGTCCGTCGGCCTTGACGACGACGGGCTGCTCGGTCTCCTTCAGGTAGGCCCGCGCGCGGCCGGCCTCCTCGAACACGCGGCTCGACGCGGTGGGGATGAGGTACTTGGCCATGAGGTGCTTGGCGAAGGCCTTGGAGCCCTCCAGGCGCGCCCCGTCCTTCCCCGGGCCGAAGACCTTGAACCCGTCCTCGGAGAGGAAGTCGGCGATCCCCGCGCAGAGGGGATCCTCGGGGCCCACGACGACGAGGTCGGGCCTCTCCGTGCGGCAGACGGAGCGCACGGCGAGGAGGTCCGTCAGGACGACGGGCAGGCAGCGGCCCAGCTCCGCCATGCCGGCGTTGCCGGGCGCGAAGAGGAGTTCGGGCTTGCGGGGGCTGGCGGCGAGGGAGACGCCGAGGGCGTGCTCGCGGCCGCCGCTGCCGAGGACGAGGACCTTCATCCCCTCAGGTTAGCGTCCCCTCCCGCGGGCGCCGCGGGAAGAGAGGGGCGGCCGTCACCGGGGGTTCCTTCCGCGCCGCCTCCGGCGGCGCGGGGCTCCC
>CAZWGT010000149.1:0-9176 GCA_964633345.1 uncultured Planctomycetota bacterium | reverse complement strand
CCTCCATGATCGCCGCCCGCGCCGCCGCCCTCACTCTGGCCATCCTCGCCGCGGCCGTACCCGTCGCCGCCGAGGAAGGCCCGGCCGAGGCCGCGAAGCGCTTCCGCGATGCGTTCCTCGCGGGGGGCTCCGTCACCGACAAGTTGGGGCCCCCGGGCAAGGTGGAGAAGGACGCCGCCGCCCTCCTCCCCGGGGGGATCGTTGTCGAGTCCGGCCCCTTCGACCAGGCGGTGAAGTCCCTCCGGGAGCCCGTCGAGGCGCGGATGGCGCTGCGGGAGCGGGCCATGGGGGAGGCCGGAGCGGCGCCCGGGACCGGCGCCGACATCGGCAAGGCCCTGGCCGGGATGGAGAAGGAGAACGTCGAGCTCGCAGCCCGCATCGCCGCGGTCGAGGCCTCCTACGCCGAGGTCTACGACGCCGACTACATGGCATCGAGCGAGAAGGTCCGTCGCACGCGGAAGCTGGCCGCGATCCTCGTCCCCCTCTACCGGTCCCTGGCGCTGCGCAACGCGGCCGTCGCCGCCCGGGCGCCCGAGGCCCTGGCGCGCTCGAAGGACCCCGCGCGGCAGCAGTGGGTGATCTCGGCCCTCGGCGACGCCTCGCCCGCGGTGCGCGCCGCGGCGGCCGGCGCCGCTGGCCTCCTCGGGGGCCCCGGGGACTCGGCCTTCACCGCGTCCGTCCGGAACTGCCTCCGCGGGGATGCCGTCCCCGCGGTCCGCGCCGCCGCGCTCTCGGCCCTGCTCCGGTGGAACCTCTCCCTGGTCGAGGACGACCTCGACGCCGCGCTGGCCGACCCGGCGTGGGAGGTGCGCGCGCTCGCGGCGGCGGCCTGCGCGCGCGGGAGGCTGCTCGAGGCGACGGACGCCCTGGTGCGGGCCCTGGAGAAGGAGGGTGGGCGGCTGCAGAGGGACTTCGAGGCCGCGCTGCGCGCCCTCCACGGCGTGGGATTCGAAGGGGACGCGGCGCTCTGGCGGAGGTGGCTCGACGAGAACAGGGCGTCGGTGGAGGAACGGACGGCGGCCGCGGCGTCCTCGGCGGATCGGGGAAGGCCGCTCGGGCCCCCGGAAGCCTGGGAGGCCCCCGGGGCCGGGAAGGAGGCCCCGGAGGGCGCCGCGGAGGACGGGAAACCGCGGAACCCCACCTCCTCCTTCTACGGCATCGACACGACGAGCCGCCGCGTGCTCTTCGTGGTGGACATCTCCCGGAGCATGGAGGAGCCGGCCGTCGCGCGCCCGCCCACCTCCACGGGGGGGAAGGACGAGTTCGCCTCGCCGAAGGGGAACTCCAAGATGGACGTCGCGCGCTGGCAGCTCCACCGCGCCGTCGCGTCCCTGCCGAAGGACGCGATCTTCAACGTCGTGGTCTTCAGCGAGTCCTACAAGTCCTGGCAGGACGCGATGGTGGAGGCCGCGCCGGCCGCGAAGGCGAAGGCCCACGCCTTCATCGAGGGCCTCAAGCCCAACGGCGTCACCAACATCGCCGACTCCCTCGACGAGGCCTTCGACCTCGCCGGCGCGGGCCCGCTGGCCGTTCCCGCCAAGGGGGCCAGGGGCGGGCTCGCCGTGGACACCGTCTTCCTCCTCTCCGACGGGAACCCCAACCGGGGGCGATTGTCCGACCTCCCCGCCCTCCTCGAGGACGCCGTCGCCCGCGCCCGCGCCTCCCGCATCGTGGTCCACGCCGTGGGGATCGGCGAGGTGGCCGGGAGCGAGTTCCTGAAGTCCCTGGCGGAGCGCACCGGCGGACGGTACGTCGGATTCAAGTAGGTCAGCGCGATCGCCGCAGCGGCACGTCCACGGTCGTCTCCGCGACGTCGGGCACGTCGATCCCCGTCAGGCGCGCGTCCTCGCAGCCCGGCGTGCGGACGAGGACGTCCCACCGGCTCCCCGAGGGGACGGTCACCCGCTCCGTCCCGTAGGGGGCCGAGGAGGACGACTTCCGGTCGGGCGCCTCCGGCCCCGTCGTACCCGAGGGCCAGGCCGCGAACTCCGACTTCGTGACGAGGACGGGTTCCCCGGTGGCCGCGTCCACGAAGCGCAGGACCAGGGTGCTCTCGGCGGCGAGGACGACCTTCACGTCGGTCCGGCCCACTCCCCCGGCCCCTTTTGACATCGGGTCCCAACGGCGGGATGATGGCCGCCCATGAGGGGAACGACCGCCGCCGCGGCCGGGATCGCGTTCGCGCTCGCCGCCGCCTTCGCCGCCCCGTCCAGGGCCTTCGTCGAGGGGGTCCTCGTCGGCAACGGGGACAAGGTCACCGCCGCCATCGACGACGTCGGGGACACGGACGCCTTCACCGTCGGGGCGGGCGCGGGGGGGAAGATCTCCGTGACGGTCGGGGCGGCGAAGGGCTCCCTCGTCCTGCCGGCGCTGCGCCTGTTCGACCCCGCGGGCGCGGAGGTGGACGTCGCCCTCCTCGTCAAGGGCGCGGGCGGGAAGAAGGTCACCCTCAGGAACTTCGTCGTCCCCGCGGGGAGGACGGGCGAGTGGACCGTCGTCGTCTCCGGCGGGTCCACGTTCGGGGGCTACGCCGCCGCCTTCAAGGTGGCCGACCCGAAGAGCGTCGTGCGCAAGGCCCTCGTCGTCCCCGGGGGGCAGGAGGTCGCCGTCCCCGTCCCCACGGCCGCGGGAACGGTGATCACGGGCAAGGTGAGGGTCCTCTCCGGCACGACCCCGGAGACGGCGCTGTTCCGGGCCGACGCGGCCGCGGGGGGAGGGGCCGCCCTCGTCCTCCCCGCGTTCACCGCGGCGCGGGACGCGGCGGCCGACGCGCCGGTCGAGTCCCGGACCCGGCAGGAGTCCTCCGTCGCCCTCGCCAAGATCGGCGGGGCCGGGGACTGCACCCTCGACCTGACGCTGAAACTCAGGACCCCGAAGGTCCTCAAGCGCGCGGCGATCCTCCCGCCGGAGGGGGGCGTGGCGGGGGCGGTGCCGGGGATCGTCCGGCAGGAGCTCTCCCCGGTGCTCGCCCTCGACGGCGTCTTCCTCCAGGGGGAGCCCTCCCCGAGGATCTATGCGACCCTTCCCGGACAGGACGCCGCCGACGGCGGCGTGGCGGTGACGGCCTCGGCCTTCGCGGGGACGCCCTCCACGGATCCCGACTCGGGGGCGGTCCTCTCCCCCGGCGCGACGCTGGCCGCCGCCGTCGCCGCCGACGCGGCGTTCGGGAGCCGCGACCTCGTCTACGTGCCGCCGCCCCTCCTCGGCGAGCCCTCGCGCCTCGCCGCCGCCTTCGTCGTCCGCGCCCCGGTCCCCACCGTCGCGTCGGCGTCCCCCCCGTCGATCCGGCAGGAGGGGACCTCCCTCCTGCTCACGGTGACGGGGACCGGCTTCCGCACCGGCGGGACGCTGTCGTTCTCCGGGACGGGGATCACGGCCGGGGCGACGACGGTGGTGGACGCGACGACCGCCACGGTGACGGTGTCCGTGGACGCGGCGGCGGCGGTGGGCCTGCGGGACGTGACGTTCACGCAGCCGGCGGCGGGCGGGTCCTCGACGGGCACGGGGACCGGGGTGCTGACGGTGAAGCACCCCGTGCCGACGGTGGACTCGGCCGCGCCCTCCACGGTGAAGCAGGACGACGCCGGGGTGGTGGTGACCTTCACGGGGACCGGGTTCCGCTCCGGCGGGGCGCTGACGGTGTCGGGGACGGGGGTCGCGGTGGGCACGACGACGGTCTTGAACGGGACGACGGTGACGGCGGCGCTGACGGTGGCGACGAACGCGGCGACCGGGCTCCGCTCGGCGACCTGGACCCAGCCGGCGGCGGGCGGGGGGGACGCGGCGACGGGGACGGACGTGCTGACGGTGAACTTCCCCGACCCGACCCTGACCTCCGTGTCGCCCGGCGTGGTGCGGCAGCTCGACAGCTCGAACCTCGTGACGGTGACGGGGACGGGATTCCGGTCGGGGGGGGCGATCACGATCTCCGGCACGGGGCTCGCGCTCGGCACGACCACGGTGGTGAACGCGACGACGGCGACGGTGGCGGTGACGGTGGAGGAGTTCGCCGCGGTGGGGGCGCGGGACCTGACCTTCACGCAGGCGGCGGGGGGAGGCGGCGCCGCCGGAACGAGGACTTCCGCCCTTTCCGTCTTCCACCCGGTGCCGGTCCTCACCTCCTTCACGCCGACCACGGTGGTGCAGGGGACCTCCGGGATCACCGTGGTCCTGACCGGGCAGCGCTTCCGGGCGGGGGGCGTCGTCTCCGCCGGGAGCGGCATGACCTTCACCGGAGGGACGCGGGACTCCGACACGCAGTTCACGGCCACCCTCGCCGTCGACGCCGCGGCCGCCCTCGGCCTGCGCGACCTCGTCTACGCCCAGCCCGCGGCGGGGGGATCGGACGCGGCGACGAAGTCGAACTCCCTCCAGGTGAACGCCCCGGCGCCGACGGTGACCGCCATCGACGCGGCGGTGGTGAAGCAGAACGACGCCGGCGTCGCGCGCTTCATCACGGGCACGAACTTCCGCTCCGGCGGGACGATCACCGTGTCGGGGACCGGCGTCACCGCCTCGTCGGTCGTCGTCACCAGCGCGACGCGGGTGGACTTCACGCTCGCCGTCACCGGGTCCGCGGCCATCGGGTCGCGGGACGTCACATGGACCCAGCCCGCGGCGGGCGGGGGCGCGTCGTCGACCCTCCTCGGGGGGATCACGGTGAACTTCCCCGACCCGACCGTCACGGCCGTGTCGCCGACGCAGATCGACCGCGGCGCGACGAACCAGACGCTCACCCTGACGGGGACGAACTTCCGGTCCGGCGGGACGGTGTCCATCTCGGGGACCGAGGTGACGCTCTCCTCGCCCGCCTTCGTCAGCGAGACGTCGTTCACCGTGCTCTATTCGATCACCGGGACCGCGCCGCTGGGGCTCAGGAACATCACCTACTCCCACACGGGGGGCGGCGGCGCCTCCGCGACGAGGACGAACGCGGTCGAGGTGATGCCCGTCGGGGTGGACCTCTCCTCCCTCGCCCCCGCGGCGTGGCTGCCCGGCTCGGCGCGGTTCCGCTGCGTCGCGACGGGGGCGAACTTCAACTCCGGCACGACGACCTCGGTGTCCGGGAGCGGGGTCACGGTCCACTCGACGACGTTCGTCTCCTCGACGAAGCTCGCCCTGGAGATCTCCGTGGACTCCTCCGCCGCCCTCGGCGCGAGGGACGTGACGATCACCCCCGGGGCGGGGGGCGGCTCGGCCAAGGTCTTCACGGGCGCGGCGACGATCGCCATGGCCCCGCCGACGGTCGCCTCCTTCTCCGGGCCGACCCTCGCCCAGGGGGCGTCCTCGGCGCCGGTGACGATCCTGGGGTCCGGATTCCGGACCGGGGATTCCGTCGCCGCGGGCGGGAGCGGCGTCACGTTCTCCTCGGTGACGGTCGTGGACGGGGGGCGGATCACCGCCACGGCGGCGGTGGACGGCGGGGCGGCGACGGGGGCCCGGAGCCTGACCGTCACGCGGTCCGCGTCCGACGGCGGACTCTCGGACACCCTCTCCCCGGCGTTCACGGTGACGGGCGCCGCGCCGACCCTCTCCGCGGTGAACCCCTCGAAGGTCGGCCGCACCGGCTCCGGAGGCGCCACGCGCGAGGTGCCGATCACCCTGACGGGCACCAACTTCATGGCCGGGGCGACGGTATCGGTGTCGAAGACCTCCGCCTCCGGCGTGTCCGTCGTCTCCTCGAGCGAGGTCGTCGTCTCGGACACCGTGATGACGGCGATCCTCTCCGTCACGGGGACCGCCACGACGGGGACCTGGGACCTGCAGGTCGCCAACCCGGGTTCCCTCGGGAACTCCGGCTCCGGCGGGGCGGGCCTCCTCGACGTGAAGGACGAGAACACCCTCTGCGTGCACCGCGTGCTGGCCGCCTCCGGCTCCGCCTACGGCGGGGAGCGGGTGACCGTCCACGGCAGCGGGTTCTCGGCGGGGATGGTGGTGGACTTCGGGACGGTCCGGGCGGCGGGGACCCTGTTCCTGGACAAGGGGACCCTCGTGACGACGGTGCCCTCCCCGTCGGCCCAGTCTTCCTCGGCGCCGCGCGTGGTGGACGTCAA
The DNA here is from genome assembly GCA_964633345.1 of uncultured Planctomycetota bacterium. Lineage (GTDB taxonomy): Bacteria > Planctomycetota > JAJSAM01 > JAJSAM01 > JAKLKS01 > CAZWGT01. The sequence goes on along the minus strand of CAZWGT010000149.1, from coordinate 3,123 downwards.
GGCGACGAACCTCTCCGCCTCCTCGGCCACCCTGACCGGCGGGTACTCCTACGCGAAGGACGACGGGGAGATGCGGGTGGTGTCCGTCTTCCCCGCCCAGGGGGCGACGGGGGTCCCGAAGAACCTCGTGAGCGCGGTGGTGCGGCTGTCCAGCCCGGCGGACACGACGACGGGGACGTACGGGTCCACGACCGGGACGAACTGCTTCTGGTTCGAGTCGTCGAACTCCTTCGTCTCCTCGGGGACCCGGGGATTCGGGCCGGGCGGGAGGCTCCTCGTGTTCTCCCGGACCGGGGGCGGGAACCTCGCCTTCAACAGCGGCACATACGTGCTGGACATCCCCTCGACGCTGAAATCCCTCGGCGGGAACGCGCTGCAGCCGCAGCGGATCTCGAGCACCACCCACGACCAGTACTCCTTCGCCATCTCCTCCACGGCGACGGACACGACGGCGCCGACCCTGTCCTCCGTCTCCCCCACGAACGCCGCCACGGGGATCGACGTCACGACGAAGGTGAAGATCGTGTTCTCCGAGGAGATCGACCCCCTGACGGTGACCGCGGCGAACATCACCTTCCAGCAGTCCTCGACGACGATCGGGGCCGACCTCGCCCTCTCCGGCGACCTGAGGACGGTCACCATCACTCCCCACGGGGTGCTGGCCGCCTCGACGACGTACTCGACGAACGTGACCGCGTCGGTGAAGGACCTCTTCGGCAACGCGTACGCCAACGCCACCTACACCTTCACCACCGGGAACGGGACCGACGGGACGGCGCCCGTGGTGGACGCCGTGATCCTCGAGGCCCTCCCGGCGGACATGGACGGGTCGGGGACCTTCGTGAACTCCTCGGGGACCGGGGGGAACGCCTTCGACGCCTACCTCCCGCAGTCGGGGTGGCTGGTGGACGTGCGGTTCTCCGACGAGGGGGGCTCGGGGATCGACGTCTCGACCTTCTCCGCCAAGGCGAACGTGGCCGTCGGTTCGGACTCGGCCGGGACGGAGCTGGCCTCGAAGTTCGCCATCACGCCGACCGGCGCGACCTGGCGGATCCCCTCCTCCGGGTTCGCGGCGGGGGACGACGCGACCTTCACGTTCCTCGTGAAGGACCTCGCGGCCAACACCTCCTCCTCGAAGGTCGCCACCTTCGACGTGGTCTCGAAGGACACCACGGCCGCCGGCGCCGGCGGAGGCGACCACGACCCCTTCGATGCGCGGCGGACCTGGATCCTCCGCGGGGACGTCGACGCCTACACGGCGACCTACAGCACGGCGACCTCCCCGAACCGGCAGGGGGCCACGACCACCGTGGCCGCCAGCGGCGTCCCCGACCTCGACGAGGCGCTGCGACTCGTGGGCCTCAACACGGCGAGCATGACCACCGACGCCTCGAACGCGGTGCGCGGGAACGACACGGGGACCAACGCCATCCTGCGGAGGCTGTTCCTCGAGCGTCTGCGCGAGTCGCTGCGGGAGCGGTTCCACGTCACCGAGGACGGCGTCCACGGCCCCGGCTCGGTGGACGTGGAGTTCCTGCTGCCGGGCGAGCAGGGCTCCCTCTCCTCCATGCCCGCCTACAGCACCGCCAACTCCTCCAACTCGGCGAAGGCCTTCTCGGAGATCTCCGTCGGCGGCACCGTGGGCGCCGACGCCTCGGCGTTCACGCCCGCGGGGACCCTGGGGCAGGCCTGGCTCGACGCCCGCAACCGCCGGGAGGAGGCGAACCTCAACTTCGGCGTCGGCGGGTCCACCACCGGCATCTACCTCATGGGGATGCTGAAGCTCCAGGTGAACTCCAGCACGACGGGCTCGATCTTCGGGACGCGCGTGTCGGCGAAGTTCGTGGCGATCCACGGGGGGACCCCCGCGGGCGAGAACTCCCTCGACGACGACGTGCTGTCCGGCTCCTTCGACCGGACGTCGGGGGGGAACTCCGCCGCCATGAACACCCGCTACGACGAGATCATGGACGCCGTCGAGCTCGTCGCCCTCTACGCGAGCGCCGTCACCGCCCACGAGGTCGGGCACTCCACGGGCCTCGTCCCCGACGGGGCGCCGAAGACCGGACTCTTCGGCAACGCCCACTACTCCAACACCTTCACCGAGGCGACGAGCGCGACCCCGAACACCTCGGCCCACCTCGACTTCCTCGGCAACGACATCATGGCGGCCTCCACCAGCTTCGAATCCGGCGTGACCACGGGGTCCGACTTCAAGCGCTTCAGCCCGACGGACGTCGCGTACCTCCGGAACCGGCTCGTCCACGACGAGGGGAAGTGACATGCGGATCGCCGCCGGACTCCTCGCCCTGGCCGTCGTCCTCGCGGCCCCGGCCGCCCTGGCGGAGACGCTGGACGAGCGCACCCTCGCCCTCGGGTGGATGGCGGAGAACGCCGACGCCGTGGTGCTCGGGCGCGCCGTCGAGGAGCGCGCCGCGGGGGAGGGCGGGGGCGTCCGCGAACTCGAACTCCTCGTGGACGAGGTCCTGCGCGGCGCCGCCCCGGCGGGCGCGAGCCTGGTCGTCGCCTGGGAGGGCCACGGGGAGGCCCCCCCGTGGACGAAGGGAGCCGTCCACCTCGCGTTCCTGAAGTCGGTCCCCGTCCCCCCGGGGAGCCCCGCCCGCTGGGCCCCGGTTTCCGGCGCCTTCGCGGTGAAGCCGGTCCCCTCCGAAGGGCCCGAGTCCCGCTTCCCCGGGATCGTCCGCGCCTACGCCGCCTTCCTCGACGCCGGCGGAGCGGTCGCGAAGCCCGACGGCCTCCGCGGGCACCTCGTCGCCGGCATGGAGGACCCGGACCCCGGCATCGCCTGGAGCGCCGCCACGGATTTCGTCCGCCGCGAGGACCTCCACGGAGGGCTGACCGCGGAGCAGGCGGGGCGGATCGTGGCGGCCTTCCGCCGCCAGCCTGCCGGGAAGCGCACGAAGGAGGCGCTCGCCCTGGCCGTCTCCGCCACGAGGGACCCCGCCGCGACGCGGGCCCTCGTGGACGCCCTCGAGGATCCGAAGGCGCGCCTTTTCCGCGCCTGCCTCGGCGAGGCCCTCCGCCGGCGGCGGGATCCCGGCGCGGCGAGGCGCCTCGTCGCCCGCCTCTCCGGGGGGGCCGCGGCGCAGCGGGCCGACGCCC
>CAZWGT010000148.1:0-9203 GCA_964633345.1 uncultured Planctomycetota bacterium | reverse complement strand
CGGGTCGGGCGCCCCCTCGAACCGCAGCGTCCAGGAACCGCCCCGGCGCGCCTCGAGGAGGACCGACACCCCCTCCGCCCGCTCGACCGCCAGCCGCTCGCCCACGCGGAGCTTGTCGTGGGCGTTCACGAGCGCCTCCCAGCGGAGCGGATCGGCGGAGTCGGGCTCGAGGAGCAACGCGTCGAAGCGCCCGCCCGTCGAGCGGCGGAGATCGAGGCGCGCGGGGAAGACGGCGGCATCGTTCACCACGAGGAGGTCGCCCGGCTCGAGGAGCGAGGGCAGGTCGCGGAAGACCCGGTGCGCGAGCGCCCCGGTCCCCGCGCGGAGAAACAGGAGGCGGGAGCCGTCCCGCTCGGGCGCGGGCTCCTGGGCGATGAGGGCATCCGGAAGGTCGTAGTCGAGATCCTCGATCCGCATCCGGGAAGGGTACCCGTCCCACGGACGACGGGGCCCACGGCAAAGGCCGGGCGACCCGGAGGGTCGCCCCTACGAGTCCCTCGCCGTGCCCGTACCTCCTCGACCCCGCCCCCGGGCGCGGGACCTTCGCGCAACGGCCGGGGGCTGGGACAATGGGGCCCATGGCCAGGGAGCGCCCGGGCGTCGAGATCCTGGAGGACACGGAGACCCGCCTCGCGCGGCCCTGGAAGGTGATCGTCCACGACGACCCGATCAACCTCATGGTGTACGTCACCCACGTCTTCATGCAGGTCTTCGGGTACCCGAAGGTCCGGGCCGAGAAGCACATGCTCGAGGTCCACCGCCAGGGCCGGTCCATCCTCTGGACCGGCTCCCGCGAGCAGGCCGAGGTCTACGCCATGAAGCTCCGCGCCTCCCAGCTCAACACCACCCTCGAGCAGGTCGAGGACGCGTGAACCGCCGCACCCTCCCCTGCGTCGAGACCTCGAAGGGCGGAGGGGGGTTCGTGCTGCGCCGGCTCCCCCCGGTGATGGCGCTGGCCCTCAGGGAGCTCCCGGCGCTCCTGGCCGACGACGCCCCGGGCATCCGCAACCGCCTGACGGGGAACCCCTACCCGGAGGACGGCGAGGCGGCGCGCCAGTGGGGGAAGTACGCCGTCCCGGAGCTCGAGCACCTCTTCCGCTCGGCGAGGGACCTCGTCGGCCGGGACCTCGCGGGCCTCGAGCCGGAGCCCCGCCTGCGCAACCGCTTCCGGGTGGAGATCCCCGCCGCCCACCTCTCCGCGTGGCTCTCCTCGCTGGCGGCGGTCCGCGTCGCGCTGGGCGAGGCGAACTCCCTGACCGAGGAGGAGCTGGAATCCCTGCTCCCCCCCGTGCTCACCTGCGAGCGGGACCGGGCCATCCTGCTGGTCCACCTGCTCGGCTGGGTCCAGGGGCTCCTCGTCGAGGGCCCCGCGGAGAAGGCCCCGCGGAAGCCTAGATCCCCGAGAACCCGAAGACCCCCTCCGCCTGCTCCCGCCGGATCCGGATCCTGACGAGGAGCGTGCGGTTCTCGAGGAAGAACTCCTCGAGGCGGGCCTTGGGGATCTCGATGCCGCCGATGTCGTCGTCGGTGAAGGTCCGGTAGCCGACGCTCCCCGTGCGGCGGATCTCCGGGAGCGCCGTGAGGGACATCGACATCCCCTCCCACTCCTTGTCCACCTGGCCGCGGAGCACGGTGCAGTCCACGTAGACGGAGCGGTAGGAGGGGTCCGGCCCGTAGGCGTGGACGCCCTGGATGGCGTCGCGGTGGAACATCTTCGCGAACCAGTCCCGGTCGTCGTCCTTCACGTAGAACTCGAGGAAGTAGTCCTTCACCCGGCGGCCGAACTGGTCCTCGACGACGAAGACGGTGTTCTGGAAGCCGTGGGTCGCGGCCTTCCTCCGGCCCTTCTCCATCGTCCCCGCGGTCGCCGCCGCGCACTCCTCCCTCCACGCGTCGAAGCCGTCGTCCTCCACCGTGAGGGCCCGGGCCATGCACTCCAGGGTCCCGCGGTTCCTCGGCCCCCCGTCCTTCGCGGCGATGGTCGAGTGGTTCTCCTTCTCCATCACGCGGAACGCCGTCGCCCCCGTGGACGGGGCGATCCGGAAGGTCGGCCTCTTCGGGCTCTGGGTGAAGTCGGCCTCGAGGAGGGCGCAGTCCATGTTCGCCGTGGACACGCGCACCGTGCCGTCCCCCCCGTCCTCGTTGGCGGCGGCCTTGATGCCGTCGTAGCCCGCGTTGCCCACGAGCACGGTGCAGAGGACGCGCCCCTTCCCGTAGAGGTCGGCGGCCGCGGTGAAGCGGTCGCGCTTCGCCAGGTCCCAGGAGTAGGGGCTCGCCAGCTCGAGGCCGCGCAGGACGTGGGTCCCCGTCTGGAACGGCTTGTCGGCCTTCCACCCGAGCGCCACGCGCCCGAGGAAGGCGTTCCCCTTGTGGGCGAGCGGGGAGCCGAAGTTCGCCGGGGCCAGCATCAGGAGGTGGCGGATCGGCGCCCCGCCCTGGGTGCCGAAGTTCCGCACGAGCCAGTCGCGCACGACGAGCCCGCCGGTGCTGTGGACGACGGCGTCCACGGACCCGGCGCCGAGCGGGAGCTTCCGCCGCGCCCAGGCCCGGGTCATCGCGGTGACGAGGTCGTCGAAGGTGACCTCGTCGTCCATGGTCGCGTAGTCGGCCAGGGAGACGTCGACCACCGGTCGCCCGAGGCGCTTCGTCAGCAGCCCGCCGAGGCGGCGGAAGGAGGCCCCCTCGTCGCTCCAGCCGTGGAGGATCACGATCGGTCGTTCGGCCATGGGCTCCTTTCCGTCGGCGCCCCGCATCCTAGCGAACGGGGGTACGATTCCCGCCATGACCCGCGGAGCGCTTCTCGTCCTCCTCCTCCCCCTCGCCTCCCCCGCCGAGCCGCCCGCGCCGCGGTTCGTGGGTCCGCGGCTTCCGGGAAGGGAGCGGGACGAGGCGTGGAAGCGCAACGGAGGATCGGGCGACGCGGAGCGGGCGATCGAATCCGGCCTCGACTGGCTGGAGCGGCACGCGCTCCCCGGCGGGGGCTGGGACGCCGACGGCTTCCCCTCGCGCTGCGCCGCGCCGGGCAAGGCCTGCGACGGTCCGGGGAAGGGGCAGCACGGGGAGGACATCCCCTGCCCCTTCGACCGGGCGCTGTCGGCGATGGGCGCGATGGCCTTCCTCGGGAGCGGAATCCTCCCCGACGCGAAGGGCTCCCCGCGCGCCCGGCTGCTGGAGAAGACGCTCGCCTCCGTGGAGTACGGGGGGGACCCGTGGGCGCTGGCGCTCGCGACGGAGGCGCTGGCCGAGGCGGAGGCGATGGAGCGGAAGGGGCGCTGGTCGGAGGCGGTGCGGCGCAACGCCAAGACGCTCCTCGACGCGCGCCAGCCCGACGGGGGCTGGGGCTACGCCGCCGGGATGCGGAAGGGATCCGACGTCCCCTACACGGCCCTCGTCGCGACGGCGCTGGCCGCGGCGCGGGACGCCGGCGCGGAGGTCCCCGCCGATCTCGGGCAGGGCGTGGACCGGTTCCTCGAGTCCCTGGAGGAGAAGGAGGGGAAGCTCGCCTACCTCCTCGACGGGCGCTCCTACGGCTACACGCCGACGGGGTACAACGCCCACGCGGCCGCGGCGATCCGCGAGGTGCTCCGCGCGGGGACGCTGGGGCGGCGGCACGCGGTCCACCTGAACTACGTGCGCGGGGAGACGCCGGCCTGGGAGGTCTCGGTCCGGGACGTGACGTTCACCGGACAGGCCCCGCGGAAGGTGAAGATGGGGAAGTTCGACCTCCTCCACTGGGAGTACGGCGCGGTGGGGATGTTCCAGCGCGGCGGGGCCGACTGGTCGGGGTGGTACGGCGCGGCGAAGTCCGCCCTCGTCGGCCACCAGCGCAAGGACGGCTGCGCGAAGGGCTCGTGGGACCCGGTCGGCCTCTACGAGATGAACGTCGGCGGGAGGCTGCTGGCGACGGCGCTCGGCGTCCTCATCCTCGAGGAGCCGGTGCGGCACCGCAGGCCGTAGGGGTCACTCCTCCCCGCCGCGGTCCTGCCTCTCCGCCGCTTCCCTCAGGCGACGATCCTCCCTCCGAAGGAACAGCCAACTGAGCAGGCTGACGATCCCCTGCAAGGGCCCGACGAGGACGATCGCGGCCATCAGCACGATCCCGCCGAACTCCCCGGTGGGTTCGTTCCCCAGCCAGAGGCAGAGGACGCCGCACGGGAAACCGACCGCGGAGCCGTACAGCGCCGCTCCGGCGCAGCGGCGGGCAGTCCCATGGCGGCCGTCACTGCGAGCGTCGGCGGCCAAGACCAGGGCGACTCCGGGGCCAAGGCAGAAGACGATGTCCCCGATGAACAGGAGGCCCTGGAGGAACGCGCTCACGCTGCGTCCACCCGGTCCTTCATGCGGATCCTCGAGCCGGCCACGGGCCTCGCGGGCGCCCACCGGCGCGCGCCGTTGACACGCTCCGTCCACCACGCGGCGGCGGCGCCGAGGGCGCCGGCGCCGAGGAAGAGGCCCCACTCGGGGGGGTGGTCCACCAGGGCCTCGATCTCCTGCCATCCGGGCATCCAGGAAGGGACGCTGCGCGCCGACGAAGGGTCGAACAGGAGGACCGTTCCGTACATCCCCTGCGCGCAGGCCAAGACCAGGGCGAGGATCGTCCAGCGCCGCGCGGCCTCGTGCTTGAGGCTGTGCAGGCACGACCAGGCGGCGACCAACGGGAGGAGAGCGCACCCGAGAAGGAGGACTTCGAGGACGCCGTCCAGGGGGCCGCTGGGGACGAAGACGAAGTCACACGCGCAGGACTCCTCGGGGATGAACACTTCCCCCTCCGACTGCGCCCACGCCCGTCCCGCGGCGACTCCGAGAACGGCCAGCGCAGGGACCCACGATGGGCGCATCCGCATGGACGAGATCCTACTTCCCGCCGTCGAGCGGCGTCGACGGGACGGACCCGCCGGACGCCCCCTCCCCCCGCAGCAGCCACCAGCAACCGGCCGTCGCGACCCCGCCGGCGACGAGGAGCGAGAGTTCCGCGGGCGAGGAGCGGGCCAGACCGACGAGGACTTTCCTCCACGCGGGGCCGTCCGGGGCGGTGATGGCCCGGGTCGCGACCCCGGTGGCGGACACGGCGTAGACCGCCAAGGACGCCCACATCGCCGCCGTCGCGTAGAGGCGCGACCCCGCCCGGTGCCGCCGGGCGCGCCCCTCGAGCGCGAGGGCGACGAGCACGGGCGGGGCGAGGAGCAGGAAGACGGTGCCGACGACGAGGAGGGCGAGTCCCGCTCCGGTCACGGGGCGCTCCCCGCCTCCCGGCGACGCTCCTCCTCCAGGGCCTCCGCGACCATGGCGCGATCCGGGTGGCCCTCCTCGTCGCGGAGGATCCACCACGCCACCAGGACGACGGCGCCGTTGATGCACAGTCCCGCCAGCATCCACGGAGGGACGCGGTCCAGGACGAGCGACGGAAGGCCCACGGCCAGGGGCAGCGCGCCCATCACGAAGAGGTAGGCGTCGAACCCCAGCCCTGCGTAGACGACCGCCCCGGTCCAGAGGGCCCCCCGGGCGAGGAGGCGCGCCGACTTCCCCAGCCGGCGCTTCCGGCCGTCCAGGGCGAAGAGCAGGAGCACCAGCGGACCGAAGAGGACGAGGGCGACCAATCCCATCCGCAGGAACACGCCGCCAAGACTCATGCCCCGATCCTACCCCCGCAGGACGAACCGCTCCACCGCCGCCGCCACGCCGCACTCCCCCGCCGCGGGCGCGACCCAGTCGGCGGCCGCGCGGACCTCGGGCGGGGCGTTGGCCACCGCGACCCCGACGCCGGCCTCGCGCAGCATGCCGACGTCGGACTCCGCGTCGCCGAGGGCGAGGACCTCGCCGAGCCCGATGCCGAGCCCGCGGCAGAGCGCCGCGAGGCCCTCGGCCTTCGAGCCCCCCTCGCGCGTGATCGCCGCGTCGAGGATCGACCCGTCGGCGCGCAGGTGGCGGACGATGTGGAGGCCCCTCCCCCCGAACCGCTCGAGGAGGAGCCGCACCCCCCGCTCCCCCGTCACCATGAACCGGGTCGGCGCCCGCGTCACCGTGGCGAGGTTCGTGGCGAAGTGGACCCGCGCCTTCGGCACCCCCGGCAGCGCCGAGACGTAGCCCGGCCCCCAGTGGTGCTCGCCGTCGATCGTCGTCAGCAGCCCCAGCCCGTGCGCGTCGCCGAAGGCCGCGATCTCCCGCGCGAGGTCCAGCGGGAGGACCACCTCCCGCAGGAGCCGCCCCCCCGCGTCGTGGACCACCGCTCCCCCCTGGCAGACGAGATCGCAGGGCACTCCGATCTCCTCCACGATGCGGAGCGCCGTCGCCCGCGTGCGCACCGTGGCCAGCGCGACGCGGACGCCGCGTTCCGCCGCGGCACGCAGCGCCGCGCGGTTCCCCTCCGGCACCGTGGTCCCCGGCTCCATCAGCGTCCCGTCGACGTCGGTGGCGATGAGGCGGATCCGGGGGGCGGTCACCGCCGCTCCCGCGCCGCGAAAGGGTTCACCACCCGCATCCCGTCGAACTCCCGGCCGTCCTGGAGGTCCTCCGTGAGAAGGCGCGTGCAGCCGGCCGAGAGGGCGGCCTCGACGATGAGGGCGTCCCAGAACGCGATGACGTCCGAGGCCGACCGCGCGGTCGCCGCCAGGATCAGCGGGACGCCCAGCACGACGACCCTGTGCTCAGAGAACTCCCGGACGTGGGTTGCCGCCTCGTGGGCGGGAAGGGGCGGACTCAGCTTGCGGGTGGCGTTCCAGTAGAACTCCTGCAGGACCTGGGTGCTGACGACGATGTCCCCGGGCGCCGATCCGTCGAAGGCGCGCCGCGCCTCCCCGCTCTTCGCCGGCTCCCCCACGTCGAACAGGTAGAGCAGGAGGTTCGTGTCGAAGAAGGTCCTACTTCCCACGTTTCGGCCCGCGCTCGTAGATCTCGCTCCGGTCGAACCGTCCCCCCTTGATCTTCCCGTGGTACTTCGCCGAGGCCTCGAGCACCCGGTCCATCGCGGCGCGGATCCGCTCCTCGCTGCGTCCGTACTCCTGGATCCACTTCCGGACGACCTCGTTGACGGAGGTCCCGTCCTTCAGCGCCCGGATGCGGGCGGCCTTCAGGTCCTCGTCGGGGATCTTCAGCGTCAGGTTCGCCATGGCACACCTCCCGTGCTGCACGGGAACAGTGTAGCACGGTTGGCCGCCGGCACCCCGCTCCAGCCCCGCCTCCTCCGGAACCCGCGGTGCCCGTGGAGGACCGCGAGCCGGTCCCTCCGCGCGCGGAGGACGGCGGCGACCAGGAAGGCGTTCAAGGGGCCGGCTCCGCGCCGCCTTCGCGCCGCGCCCCCGCCATCGCGGTCGCCGCCGTGCCGAGGAGGAGGGAGGCGAGGACCACCCAGTTCCCCGCGACCGTCCGCTGCAGGTCCGACCAGAGCGTCGTGGTCAGCTTCGGGCCGAGGAGGGCGCGCATCATGAGTACGTGGATCGTCAGGAACTGGACGGCCACGACCGCCAGCCCCAGTGCGGCCAGGCCGGCGCGGAGCCCGAACCGGCGCGCCCGGGCGGACCTCTCCGGATCCCCCTCGCCGCGGGCCATGCGCGCCAGCGCGAAGAGGCAGGCGACGCCGAGTCCCAGCATCCCCCACAGCAGGCACGCGCCGAACAGCTCGGCGGACTCCGGCAGGGGCGGGACGGGGAGGAAGCCGTTCGTGGGCCTGGCGGTGGGAACGAGGAGGGACGGGAGGAAGGGGAATGCCAGGAGCGTCGCCCCCGCCAGGGCGCGGACCCTGTCCTTCGCCGCCGCGGCGGCGAGCTCGGCGCCGGCCGCCAGGCCGAGGACGCCGAGGCAGCCGATGGCCGAGAACTCGAGCGCCGGGATCGCCGCGTCCGCGAGGTCCTTCGGCGTGTACTTCCACCCGAGGTCGCGCCAGGCGCCGATTCCGCGGACGACCCGGTGCGCCGCGAAGAAGAGGGCGCCGAACAGGACGATCGCGCCGGCCGCGAGGAACGGCCGGCGCCGGGGCCGGTCGGGGGAGGCGAGAACGCCCCACAGCGCCATCCCCACCACGATCGCCCCGACGACGAGCATCCCCCGGTCCCAGGGGTGGTACGACGAGGACGTCTCCTCGTAGGGCACGCCGCCAGTCTACGCCCGGAGGGGGTTCTCCACCCGGAGACCGTCGAACTCCTGCCCCTCCTTGAAGTCCTCGCTCAGCAGCCGGGTGCACCCCGCCGACAGCGCCGCCTCGACGATCAGGGCGTCCCACGGGGAGATTCCCGAACGGTGGCTGCGATCGACGGCACCCAGGACGAGCGAGGGGGTCACCGGCACCACCGGCATCTCCGAGAACTCACGCACGGCCTCGGCGGCGACGGGAACGGGGATGCGGGGGACGATCTTCCCCGTGGCGACGGAGTAGAACTCCATGAGGACCTGTGTGCTGATCACGAGGGAGCCGCCCCGCGCCCGTTCCAGCACCCGTCGGGCCGCGGCCTGCTTGCCCGGCTGCCGATCCTGCATCGCCAGGAGCAGGATGTTCGTGTCCAGGAAGTCCCTACCCTCCACGGGAGGCCTTCCGGTCGTACAGCTCGTCCCGCGTCCACTTCTTCAGCCGCCTCCCCTTCCCGTACTGCTCGGAGAGTTCCATGATCCGATCGATGGCCTTGTCGAGGCGATCCTGCTCCGAGGCGTACTGCTCCAGGTGCTTCCGGATCACCTCGTTGACCGACGTCCCGTCCCGTGCGGCCCGGATGCGGGCCTTCCGCAGGATCCCCTCGGGCAGGGCGAGGGTGACGTTCTTCATGGCGGGCCTCCTCGTGTACACAGGATAAGTGTACCACAGGATCAGGCGACCGTCACCCGCCTCCGCGTGGCCGGGGCGACGCGGTCCCCCGGCGTCAGGACCCCCTCGAAGTTGAGCGGGTCGGCCGCGGAGACGGTCAGCGGCCCGAGGGAGCCGCGGCGGCGCACGGCGCGCATCAGGGGGATCGCCTCGGGGAGCGCGTACTGCTCACCCGAGAAGCCCGCGACGAAGCGGCCGCCGCGGACGTCGCCGCGCAGTTCCATCGAGCGGTAGGCGCGGAGGAGGTCGCGCCAGGGGACGGGAATGCGCTCCCGGGCGAGGGTCGTGCGGAAGACGACGCCGGTGCGGTCGAGGAGGCGCTTCGCGACGAAGTCCACGTCCACGTCCGAACCGGGGACAGTCCCCTTCGGGGACAGTCCCTGTTCCAGGCCCCGGAAGAGGCTCCATCACC
>CAZWGT010000147.1:0-9254 GCA_964633345.1 uncultured Planctomycetota bacterium | reverse complement strand
CCGCCCGGCGGGGGGGGGGGGGAGCGTTGGGGCCGGCGCGCCGGGGCCCCCCTTCCCCCGACCGAAGGGAGTCGACGGCAGGCAGAAGCGGGAGGAGTCCATTCGGTCGGCGGGGGCCCTCGGGTGGCGATGTCCCCTCGGTCCACGATCCCACCGATCGGTTCTCGCCGTCATGCGACGGGGTCAGACCCCAGACCGAAGGGGTCTGACCCCTACCGCCCGTCGATCACCTTCGCGACGACCGCCTCGGCCGTGACCCCCTCCGCCTCCGCCTCGAAGGACAGGACGAGCCGGTGCCGGAGGACCGCGGCGGCGTGGCGGCGGGCGTCCTCGAGGGAGGCGTTCCAGCGGCCGTCGAGGAGGGCGGTCGCCCGGGCGAGGAGCGCCATGGCCTGGGCGGCGCGGGGCCCGGCACCCCAGCGGACGTAGCGATCGACGGCCGTCGGCGCCCCCGGGCGGCCCGGCTGGGTGGCGAGGGTCGTCTCGGAGATCCAGCGCAGGACCGGCTCGGGAAGGTGGACCCGCCGGACCAGCCTGCGGAGCTCCCGCACGCGGGCCGCGTCGGCCCGGGGGGCCGGCTCGGGAGGCGCCTCCCCCGTGGTCAGGCGGACCACGGCCTCGAGGGTCTCGCGGTCCGGCGGCTGGAGGAGGATCTTCACGAGGAAGCGGTCGAGTTCCGCCTCGGGGAGGGGGTAGGTCCCCTCCATCTCCACGGGGTTCTCGGTGGCGAGGACGAGGAAGGGGTCGGGCAGGGGGTGGGTCGCCTCGCCCGCGGTCACCTGTCCCTCCTGCATCGCCTGGAGGAGGGCCGACTGGGTCCTGGGGGTGGCGCGGTTGATCTCGTCCACGAGGACGAGGTTCGCGAAGACCGGCCCCTTCTGGAAGCGGAGGTCCCGGGCGCCCCCGGCGGACTCCGAGAGGACCGTCGTGCCGAGGATGTCGGAGGGGAGCAGGTCCGGTGTGCACTGCACGCGGGCGAAGGAGAGGCCCAGCACCCGCGCGAGGGTCCGCACGAGGAGGGTCTTGCCGAGACCGGGCACCCCCTCGAGGAGCACGTGGCCCCCGGCCAGGGCCGAGGCGAGGACGGCGTCCACGGTGGCGCCCCCGCCGATGAAGGCGCGGCCGACCTCCTCCCGCACGGCCGCCGCCGTCCCCCGGAACGCCCCGGCCTCGCGCTCCAGCGCCTCGACGTCGCGGGCCGGGACCGGGGGCTCGCTCACGGGTAGATCTTGTAGAGCATCCGGGGGAAGGGGATGGCCTCGCGGAGGTGGACGCCCCCGGCGATCCACGACACGGCCCGCTCGATCCCCATGCCGAAGCCGGAGTGGGGGACGGAGCCGTAGCGGCGGAGGTCCACGTACCAGCGGAACGCCTCGGCGGGGAGCCCGTGCTCCTCCAGCCGCTTCTCGAGGAGCGCCCGGTCGTGGATGCGCTCGCTGCCCCCGATGAGCTCCCCGTAGCCCGGCGCGAGGAGGTCGGCGCAGAGGGCGACCTCCGGCCGGGCCGGGTCGGGCTGCATGTAGAAGGCCTTCACCTTCGAGGGGTAGCGCGTGACGAACACCGGCCGGTCGAACCGCTTCGACAGGAAGACCTCGTGGGGGGAGCCGAGATCCTCGCCCCAGGCGAGGGGCGTCAGGCCCTCCTCCTTCCCGGCGGCCTCGTTGACCATCCGCACGGCGTCATCGTAGGGCAGGCGCGGGAAGGGCGGCACGACCCGCTCCAGCTCCGCGACGTCCCGCTCGAGGGTCTTCAGGTCCGCCCCGCGGCGGTCGAGGACCCTCCGCACGACGGCGGAGAAGAAGCGCTCCTGCAGGACGAGGTTGTCCTCGAACCCGGCGAAGGCCACCTCGGGCTCGATCATCCAGAACTCGGTGAGGTGGCGGCGCGTCTTGGACTTCTCGGAGCGGAAGGTCGGGCCGAAGCAGTAGACCTTGCCGAAGGCCATCATCCCGCTCTCGACGTAGAGCTGGCCCGACTGGGTGAGGAACGCGGGCCCGAGGTCGAAGTACTGGGTCTCGAACAGGTCCGAGGTCCCCTCGCAGGCGCAGGGGGTCAGGATCGGGGTGTCGTAGCGGATGAACCCCTCCCCGTTCAGCCACTCCTGGGCGGCGGCCATGACCTCGGCCCGGATGCGCAGCAGCGCGTGCTGGCGGCTGGAGCGCACCCAGAGGTGGCGGTGCTCCATGAGGAAGTCGGTGCCGTGCTCCTTCGGCGTGATGGGGTACGGCTCCGATTCGTGGACGACGCGGACGGCCTTCACGGAGATCTCCGCCCCGCCGGGGGAGCGCTCGTCGGCGCGCACGGTCCCCTCGACCTCGAGGGAGGATTCCTGGGGGATCCCGTCGAGCTTCTCGAACAGCGCGTCGTCCACCTCGCCGCGCACGCCGACGCACTGGACCGACCCGGTCCCGTCGCGCACGACGAGGAAGGCGATCCTCCCCTTGCGCCGGGCGTGGTAGAGCCAGCCGCGCACGAGCACGTCCTGCCCGACGCGCTCCTTCAGCCGATCGATGGTGGTGGGGGTGGACATGGAGGGCCCGATGATAACGGAACGTGGCGGAGGCGCGGCGGTTCCCTACCGTCCGGCCCCGCGGAGCACCCTCCGCACGACCTCCCCCGCGGGGGCGTCGGGGCCCAGTTCGCGGGCGGCGTCGGCCGCCTTCGCCTCCGCGTCCCGCCGCTCGAATCCGAGGGCGACGAGGGCCGAGGCGGCGTCGGCCGCCGACCCGGCGGGAAGCGCGGTCTTCCCGGCGACCGGCCCCCGTGCCTTCATGGCGTCGGCCAGTTCGAGGAGGAGGCGGGCCGCGAGCTTCTTGCCCACGCCCTTGACCCGGGTGATGAGCCCGGCGTCCCCGTTGACGACGGCGGCGCGGAACTCCTCGAAGGGGAGCGAGGAGACGATGGCCAGCGAGAGGGCGGGCCCGACCCCGGAAACCGTCCCGAGGAGGAGGAAGAACTCCCGCTCGTCCTCGGTGGCGAAGCCGTAGAGGGCCTGGCGGTCCTCGCGGACGTGGTGGACGGTGAAGACCTTGGCCTCCGCGCCCTCCCTCTTCGGCAGGCGCTCGAAGGTGGAGAGGGGGATGTGGAGGAGCCAGCCCACGCCGCCGGCGTCGATGACCGCGCGGTCCGGGCGCTTCGACACCAGGCGCCCGGAGATGTAGTCGTACATGGCGTCCCCGTGGCCCGACGGCGGGCCGGGCTCCGCCCGGCCCCTACCACGACACCCATCGCGACGGAGCCGACCCCTACTCCTCGACGGCGCGCAGCATGAGGCCGAACTCGGCGAGCTTCTGCCGGATCTCGTTCATCGAGGTCTGGCCGAAGTTCTTGCACTCCGTGAGATCCTGCTCGGAGTGGGCGACGAGGTCGCCGATGGTCTGGACGCCGAGGGTCGCCATGCAGTTGCGGGAGCGGACCGACAGCTCCAGCTCGCTGATGGGGCGCTTGAGCACCGCGTCGCGGTCGTCCACCGGGGCCTCGAGCCCCATGAACGCGCGGGTGGCCTCGTCCTCGTTCTCCCGGCCCATGCCCAGGCGCAGGCCCTTCTGGGCGAGGATGTCCTTGATCTCCTGCAGGCTCGTCTCGCCGAAGTTCTTGTGGGAGAGGAGCTCCTGCTCCGTGAACCGGACCAGGTCGCCGAGGGACTGGACGCCCATCTTCGAGAGGCAGTTGCGCGAGCGCACGGACAGTTCGAAGTCGGTGATGGGGGTGCGCATGACGGCGGCGCGGCGGTCGTCCTTCCGCTCGACGTCCTCGTCGTAGAACATGTGGAGGGAGGCCTCGGCGTCCCGGAGGAACATCGCCGCGCGGGCGTTGGCCGGCTCCGCCTCCAGCACCCGGCGGTAGCAGTCGGCGGCGCGGGAGAACTCGCCGCGGTCCTCGTACAGGACGCCCAGGTTCAGCAGCGCGTTCATCGAGGGGGGGCGGAGCGCGGCGGCCCGGCGGTAGAAGTCGAGGGCGGCCTCGTCGTCGCCGGCGAGGTCGGCCGAGAAGGCCATGCGAAAGAGGGTCGGGCCGTGCTCCGGCTCGGCCGCGAGCGCCCGGCCGTAGAGCTCCAGGGCCTCGGCGCGGTCGCCGAGGAGGTCCGCGCAGAAGCCGCGGAGGTACAGGGCGCGGGCGTCGGTCCCGAGGGCCCCGCCGTCCTTGCCCCGGGGGAAGAGCTTCTCGGCCTCCTCCGCGCGTCCGGCGCGCAGGAGCGCCTCGAGGGCCGCGGCGAGGTGGTCCCCCTCCGGCTCCTTGCCCACGACCTCGGCGAGGATGTCGGCGGCCGCCGAGGGGTGCCCGGCCTCCATGAGGGAGACGCCGCGGAAGTACCGCGCGCCCGTGGACGAGCCGGCCCTCTCGAGGACCTCGGAGGCCGCGGCCTCGCGCCCGAGGGCGTGGAGGCACAGGCCGAGGGCGAGGGCGTCGGCGCCCGCGGCCTTGGCGGCGGCCGGCAGGGAGTCCATGTGGGCCGCGACGGCCTTGCGGACCGCGGGGTCCGTCAGCGCGGCCCGGCGCACGGCGGCGACCTCGGCGTAGTCCGGCCTGGACCGGGAGAGGGCGGCGACGGCGTCCACGGCGGGGGCGGCGGCGGTGGGTGACATGTGTGGGGGAGCCTCCGGACAGGGCGATCCCGCTCCGGGACCGGCCCAAACGGCCAAGGATAGCCGGACGGCGGCCGGGGAACAAATCCCGCGGGAGGGCGCGGGGGACGGCTTCCGCGCCGCCGGCGGCGGCGCGGGGCTCCCGGATCGCGATCGTCCGGAACGGATCGGACGATCGCATTCCGGGAGCGATGAACGGCGGGGGGTAGGAGGGGAATCTCCGTACACGGGGTGAGGCTTCTGGCCAGCCCGAGCGGTGTACCCCGTGCTCGGCAACCGTCCTCCCGCCCCGTCGTTGATCGCGCCCGGAGGGACATCGTCCCGTTCGTTCGGGACGATGTCCCTCCGGGCGCCACCGCGTCGCCGAAGGCGACGCGGAACGGCACCCCCCCGATTCACGCCAGCCCCTCAACGCGCGCCCCTCCCCGACCGATGAATCCCCGGGGTCCGTGCGCCGTCATCCAGGAGGTTCCGGTGGACAAGTTCGTGGTCGAGGGAGGCGTGAGGCTCCGCGGCGAGGTGCGCTGCGCCACGGCCAAGAACAGCGTGCTGCCCATCCTCGCCGCCACCCTGCTGACCGACGAGCCCTGCCGGATCCTGGACGTGCCGCGCCTCTCCGACGTGGAGATGATGCGGAAGATCCTCGCGGTCCTCGGGGTCCAGTCGGAGTGGATGCCCGACGGCGCCCTGGAGACCCGCCTCGTGGACGGCTCGCTGATCGAGGCCCCCTACGAGCTCGTGCGGAAGATGCGGGCCTCGATCTGCGTGCTCGGCCCCCTCGTCGGCCGCCGCCGCGCCGCGAAGGTCTCCTTCCCCGGCGGCTGCGTCTTCGGGCACCGGCCCATCGACCTCCACCTGAAGGGCCTGCGGGCCATCGGGGCCGAGGTGGACATCCGGGGCGGCTTCGTCGAGGCGAAGGCCCCGGGCCTTCCCGGCGGCGAGGTCTTCCTCGGCGGCCCCTTCGGCTCCTCCGTGGGTGCCACCCAGAACGTCCTCATGGCCGCCGTCCTCGCCCGGGGGACGACCATCATCGACAACGCCGCCTGCGAGCCGGAGGTCGTGGACCTCGGGCGCTTCCTGCGCTCCATGGGGGCGGAGATCGGCGGCCTCGGATCCCCCCGCCTCGTCGTGCGCGGCGTGGGGCGCCTCCACGGGGCCGAGCACCGGCCCATCCCCGACCGGATCGAGGCCGGGACCTTCCTCGCCGCCGCGGTCCTGACCGACGGCGAGGTCACCATCACCAACTGCCGCCCCGACCACCTCCGCGCCGTCATCGACAAGGCCGTGGAGATGGGGGCGGAGGTGAACCGCGTGGCGGAGGACGCCCTGTTCGTGCGCCGCGCCCGGCCCATCGTGCCGGCCGACATCGACACCCACGTCTTCCCGGGCTTCCCGACGGACCTCCAGGCCCAGTTCGTCACCCTCCAGGCCCTCGCCCACGGGGTCTCCGTCACCACGGAGAAGATCTACCCCGACCGCTTCATGCACATCGCCGAGCTCGCCCGCATGGGGGCCAACGTCCGGAAGGAGGGGCCCTCGGCCATCGTCAGCGGGGTGGAGCGCCTCTCCGGGGCCCCGGTCATGGCCAGCGACCTCCGGGCGTCGGCCGCCCTCGTCATGGCGGGGATGGTGGCCGACGGGGAGACCCACGTCCACCGCGTCTACCACATCGATCGCGGCTACCAGCAGATCGAGGAGAGGCTCCGCGCGCTGGGGGCGAAGATCACGCGCGCCCTCGACGAGGACGAGGCCTCCGTCGAGGCGGGTTCGGGGACCAGGGCCGCATAACCCCGGCCGCTCCCTGTAATTGGTCCCGGCCCCCGCCCTCCGGCTGTAGGATCGGCCGGTTCGACCCCAAGCCATGTTCGAATCCCTGTCCAAGTCCCTCCAGTCCGTCGTCCAGCGGCTTTCCGGCCGCGGCGTCCTCACAGAGGGGGACGTCGACGAGGCACTGCGCGAAGTGCGCACCGCGCTGCTGGGGGCCGACGTCGGCTACAGGGTCGCCAAGGAGTTCTGCGCCCGGGTCCGGGAGAAGGCGGTCGGGCAGGCGGTCCTGAAGTCGGTCCACCCCGGCCACCAGGTCGTCAAGGCCGTCCACGACGAGCTCGTGGCCCTGATGGGGGAGAAGTCCCGCCCGCTGGCCCCCTCCGCCGGCACCCGCCCCACCGTGGTCCTCGTGGCGGGCCTGCAGGGCTCGGGCAAGACCACCACCTGCGCCAAGCTCGCCCTGCTGCTCAAGAAGCGCGGCCGCCGCCCCCTCCTCGTGGCCGCCGACCTCCAGCGCCCGGCCGCCATCGACCAGCTCGAGACGCTGGGGAAGCAGATCGACGTCCCCGTCCACGCCGAGCGCGGGGGGGGCAGGGCCCCGAAGGTCTGCCAGCGGGGCCTCGAGGCCGCCGTGAGGGACGGCCGGGACGTCGTCATCCTCGACACCGCCGGCCGCCTCCACGTGGACCGTGAGCTGATGGACGAGGTGAAGGACGTCGCCGCGAAGACCTCCCCCGACGAGGTCTTCCTGGTCCTCGACGCCATGACGGGGCAGGACGCCGTGCTCTCCGCGAAGGCCTTCGACGAGGCCCTGCCCCTCACCGGGGTGATCCTCACCAAGCTCGACGGCGACGCGCGCGGCGGGGCGGCCCTCACCATCCGCGAGACGACCGGCAAGCCCATCCGCTTCGCCGGCACCGGGGAGAAGCTCGACGCCCTCGAGGAGTTCGACCCCGCCCGCATGGCCGGACGCATCCTCGGCATGGGGGACGTCGTGGCCCTCGTCGAGCGGGCCCAGGAGCACATGGACCGCGAGACGTCCGAGGCGGCCATGGAGAAGGCCTTCTCGGGGACCTTCACCCTCGACGATTTCCTCGACCAGATGAACATGGTGGAGAAGATGGGGGGGCTCAAGGACCTCCTGTCCATGCTCCCCGGCGCCGGCAACATCGGCGAGGAGATGGAGAAGGCGGGGATCGACGGCAAGTTCCTCTCCCGCAAGAAGGCCATCGTGCTCTCCATGACTCTCGAGGAGAGGGCCGAGCCGGAGGTCATGGACGGGAGCCGCCGCCGCCGGGTCGCCCGGGGCAGCGGCGTACCGGTCGAGGAAGTGAACAAGCTGCTGAAGGAGTTCCGCGACGCCCGCGAGATGATGAAGAAGTTCGGAAGCGCGCAGGGGGGTGCCCTGTCGCGCCTGATGGGTCGAGGCAAGGAGAAGCGGAAGAAGGAGCAGTTCCGCTCTCTCCGGAATCGCGGCTGGAAGATCGCCCCGGCACCGCCGGGGACGTCCGGCCGCCAGGGAGGGAAGTGAAGTGGCAGTCCGCATCCGGCTCAAGCGCACCGGGAGGAAGAACCTCCCCAGCTTCAGGATCTGCGTCTTCGACGGCCGCACGCGCCGGGACGGCCCGCCCATCGAGACCGTGGGCTGGTTCAACCCCCTCATGCGCGAGGCGGGCAAGGGGTTCAAGGCCGAGGCCGCCCGCATCGAGCACTGGATCGGGCGCGGGGCCAAGATGACCCTGGCCGTCTCCCAGCTGCTCTCCAAGCAGGGGGTCAAGCTCGCGCTCCCCGTCAAGGCGGAGCCGAAGGCGAAGAAGCCCGCGAAGAAGAAGACGAAGCACACCGGCAAGCCCGACGCGGGTGCGGTCGCCCGCCGGAAGAAGAAGCTCCTCAAGCGGGCCAGCCGCAAGGCCCACCTGGTCAAGAAGGCCGCCGCCCTGAAGGCCGCGGCCGAGAAGAAGGCCGGCGCCGCCGCCGGAAAGGCATAGGTCCCCGTGCCCGATCGACGCGGATCGCGCCTCGGCAAGGTGCTGGAGGTCCTCGCCCGCGGCTACGGCAAGGAGCCCTCCCGCAACCCCGGCGACACCCCCCTGGACCACCTGGTCTACGGGATCATCGCGGGGAACTCCCCGATGCAGAAGGCCCGCGCGGCCTTCGAATCGCTCCGGGAGTCCTACGTCGACTGGAACGAACTCCGCGTCGCGGAGGCCCGGGAGATCGTGGAGCACCTCGACGGACTCGGCGAGAGGGCCGAGCTGTACCCCCGGGCGGAGCTCCTCCGCCGCACCCTCCAGGGGCTCTTCGACGCCCGGGACACGGTCCGCATCGAGCTCGACAGGACCGGCGGCAAGCCCGAGGAGGAGCAGGAGGTCGTTCGCGCCCTCAACACCGTGCCGGGCCTCTCCCCGGGGCTCGTGGGCGCCGTCATGGCCCGGGCCGTGGCGGAGCCGCCGGTGCGGCTGTCCCCCGGGATGGTCCGGGTGGCGCAGCGCATCGGGGTGATCCCCCGTTCCGGAGGGGACGCCAAGCATGCGGCGGCCCTCGCCTCGGCCGCCGGGGACCGCGACGCCCGCATCCTCATGCACTTCCTCCTCGGCGAGCACGCCGAGAAGGTCTGCCTCCCCAAGGGGCCGGCCTGCGAGACCTGCCCCTGCCTCGACCTGTGCGACTTCGGCAAGCGCAAGGACCGCAAGGACGCCGAGGACTAGGCCGGGGCCCGTGTCCCTCGTCCTCGCCTCCGCCTCGCCCCGGAGGCGGGCGCTCCTCGAGGCCGCGGGGCTGCGCTTCGAGGCGAGGGCGTCGGCGGTCCCCGAGTCGGTCGCGCCGGGCACTCCCCCGGCGAGGGCGGCCATGGACCTCGCCGCGCGGAAGGCCCGGGCGGTGGCGGCGGAGCCCGGGGGC
>CAZWGT010000146.1:0-9275 GCA_964633345.1 uncultured Planctomycetota bacterium | reverse complement strand
ATCGCCGCGTTCGCCAGCGCCAGCGCCCCCTCCGGCATTCCCAGGAAGTGGACCGACTCCTTCGCCGCGACGCAGTTCACGAGGGCCGAGGGGTCGGCCAGGCCCACGTCCTCCGAGGCGAAGCGCACGAGGCGCCGCGCCACGTAGAGCGGGTCCTCGCCGGCCTCGAGCATCCGGGCGAGCCAGTAGATCCCCGCGTCCGG
This sequence comes from uncultured Planctomycetota bacterium, assembly GCA_964633345.1. GTDB lineage: Bacteria > Planctomycetota > JAJSAM01 > JAJSAM01 > JAKLKS01 > CAZWGT01. The sequence continues at coordinate 9,072 of CAZWGT010000146.1, read as the reverse complement.
GTCTCCGTCGCGGAGCGACTTGTGCAGGGCCGAGACGATGTTGAAGTGCTCCTCGCCCGCCCGGTCGTAGCGGAGCGCCCGCTCCACGGCGCCGCGGGCGAGGTCGACGGTGATCGGGCCGGCCCCGGCCCCCGCGGCGGCGGCCTCGAGCCCGTTCAGCAGGCGGCGGCCGTCCCCGTCCGCCGCACCGACGAGCACCGATTCCGCCTCGGGGTCGACGGCGAGGGAGAGGCGCCCGAGGGCCCGGTGGAGGAGCGCGCGCAGCGCCGCCTCGTCGAGGGCCTTCAGCACCGCCACGCGGCAGCGGGACAGCAGCGCCGCGTTCACCTCGAAGGAGGGGTTCTCCGTCGTGGCGCCGACGAAGACCACCGTCCCGTCCTCCACGTGGGGCAGCAGCGCGTCCTGCTGGGACTTGTTGAAGCGGTGGATCTCGTCCACGAACAGCAGGCACCGCTTCCCCGCGCGGCGGAGGTGCTTCGCCTCGGCGACCAGCCGCTTGAGGTCGGCGATCCCCCCGGTGACCGCGGAGAGGGGGAGGAACTCCATGCCGCCGCGGGCGGCCAGCAGCCGGGCGAGGGTCGTCTTCCCCGAGCCCGGGGGCCCCCAGAGCACGAGGGAGGGGGCCTTCCCCTCGTCGATGAGGCGGCGCAGCAGCGTCCCGGGGCCGAGGACCTCGTCCTGACCGAGGATCTCCTCCAGGGTCTTCGGGCGCATCCGCTCCGCCAGCGGGACGGCGCGCGGCGGACCGGCCTCCTCCTCTTCGCCGCCGCGGCCGAAGAGGTCCCCGGTCATTTCCGCGCCGCGTTCGCCGGGAAGCCGACGAGGGCGCCGACGACGTCGTTCTGGAGCTTCCGGCACCGCCCGACGTCCACGCGTTCGCCGAGGACCGCGAACACGTAGGAGCGCCCCGAGTGCCCCACCGCCAGCCCGCAGAGGCCCGAGACCCCCTTCAGGGTCCCGGTCTTCCCGAAGACGCGGCCCTCGAAGCGGGCGTCGAGGAAGCGGTTGTCGAGGGTCCCGGTGCCGGGGCGGGCGAGGCCGCCGAAGAAGGCGTCGCGGCGGTCCCCCTTCCACGCGAAGGCCAGCACCCGCGCCATGGCCAGGGCCGAGGACTCCCCCTCGCGGGAGAGGCCCGAGCCGTCCACCTGGCGGAGCCCCGCGGCGACCTCGGGGCCCGCGGGCGCGAGGACCTCCCGCGCCGCCTCGGCGCCCGCGGCGAAGGAGCCCTCCCCCCGGCGCACGGCGCCGAGGACGCGGAGGATCGTCTCCGCCCAGAGGTTCTGGCTCCGGGTGTTCGCCACGGCGCAGGCGGCCGAGAGCGGGGTGCGGTGCTCGGCCAGCAGCGCCAGGCCCGCGGGGCGCGACTCCCCCTCCCTCGGGCGGCGGACGACGCCGCCCACCCGGATCCCGGCCCGGGCCAGCGCGCGGCCCACCTGCTCGGCGCAGAGCAGCGCCGGGTCGTGGATGGAGGCGGGGGACTTCGCGTCGGTGGACTTCGTCCAGACCTTCCCCCACACCTCGAGCGTGTTGTCCCCCTCGGCCAGGCGGAAGCCGAAGCCGTGGTCCTTGCGGACGGCGGTGGTGGTGGTCCGGTTGACGACCGTGACGGCCGCGGTCTCGGGGACGAGGCGCACCCGGCCGGCGCTGCCGGGCCCCTCCCCCGGCTCCACGGCGACGTCGATGCACCCGTCGTTGCAGGTGAGCGCGTCCACCTCGGCGGCGTACCACCGCGCCGAGGCGCCGGCGTCGGTCCAGGAGGGGTGGACCCGCGGCCCGTCGAAGAAGGAGGCGTCGAAGACGAGGTCCCCGCGGACGGTCCGCACGCCCCGGGCCGCGGCCTGGGCGGCGAAGGCGTCCATGGCGGCCAGGGTCGAGCCCTCGGCCCCGTGCTCGGAGAAGCCGGGGTCCCCGTAGCCCACGAGCCAGAGGTCCCCGGGGACGACGGTGGCCTCGGGCCCGCGGCCGGGGGGCGGGGCGAGCAGCTGGGTCTTGAGGGGGAAGTCCGGGCCCAGCGCGGTGAGGGCGGCGGCGGTGGTGACGACCTTCATGCAGGAGGCGGCCATCACGCGATCGGAGCCCCGGTGGGTCCCGAGGATCTCCCCGGTGGCGGGATCGACCACCGCCACGGAGACCGAGGCCGGCGGGAGTTTCGAGGCCGCCACGAGGCCGGCCACGAGGGCGTCCATGCTCCCGGCGTCGCCCTCGGCGGCCGGGGCGCTCGGGAGGACCGCCAGCCCGAGAAGGGCGAGAATCGGCATACGGAATACGAGCATGTGTCAGATATCGGCTTCGGTCCCGTCCTTCGCGATAGCCAGATTCCCGCGGTACTCCCGGCGGACCCCGCCCTCGATGTCCGTCCCGTCCACCTCGGCGGCGACGTGGACGAGGAGGAGGCGCCGGCACCCCGCCGCCGCGGCGACCCGGCCCGCGGCCCGGGCGGTGAGGTGCTTCCCCGTCTCCACCCCCTCGGGGAGGGTGCACTCCAGCACGAACAGGTCGGCGTCCCGGCCGACCGCCGCCGCCCCCGGCCCCTCCCCCGTGTCGCCGGAGAAGGCCAGCACCGGCCCCCCTTCGCGCTCCCGGATCCGCCAGCCGAGGGCGGGGCGGCTCCCGTGGGGGACGGCCACCGCCTCCAGGTGCAGGGCGCCGAGGCGCGCCGGCCCCGGGTCCGCCTCGCCGATGTCGAGCGCGTACCCGTCCGGGTCGATCCAGTGCCCGTAGGCCTCCCGCCAGAGGGCGTGGACCCGGAGCAGGCCCCGGGGTCCGAGGACGCGGAGGTCGGGCGCCCCGCGGAACCGCCCCGAGCGCCGGGCGAACAGCAGCGCCGCGAGGTCGAGGTGGTGGTCCACGTGCAGGTGGGAGATCAGGACTCCCGTGATGTCCCCCGCCGACACCCCCGCCCGCGCGGCCGCCGCCAGCGTCCCGGGGCCGGGGTCGAGGAGCACCGTCTCCCCCCCGCCGCGGAGGAGGTGGCCGGGGCAGCCGCGCGTCGCCGTCGGGACGCCGTTGCCCGATCCGAGGACGGTGAGTCGCATCTCAGCGCGTGAGGAGCTGCCCGTTGCGGTAGACGACGAGCCGGTACGGCCCCTCCTCGAAGGTCCGCTTCCCGTCCCAGCGGAGGATCCGCACGCTCCCCTCGGCCACGATCGAGAAGTCCTCGCCGCCGACCTCGACCGACGGCGCCGGGGTGCGGACGGTCACCGGGCCCCGGGTGAACTCCCCCGCCTCGTCGAAGACGACGCCCTCCCCGGCGGGGACGACGACGCGGGCCCGCTCGCACTCGAGGACCAGCCCGCCCGGGGGCCTCGGCGCCGGCGCGGAGGCGCATCCCGCCGCGAGGAGACAGAGCAGGATCGAGCGCCTCACCGCCCGAACCCCCGCGGGTGCTTCCGGTGCCACTCCCACGCCGTGGCGAGGATCGATTCGATGCCGCCGTAGCGGGGCTTCCACCCCAGGATCGACCCCGCCTGGCCGGCGCCGGCCACCGCGATCGCCGCGTCTCCCGGACGGCGCGGGGCGAACTTGAGGCGGACCCTGCGGCCCGTGACCGCCTCCGCCGCCGCGGCGACCTCGAGGACCGACGCGCCCTCCCCCGTGCCGAGGTTGAGCGCGCCCCCGGGGCTCCCGGCGCGCAGGCGGTCCACGGCCGCCACGTGGGCGGCGGCGAGGTCGTCCACGTGCACGTAGTCCCGCACGCAGGTCCCGTCCGCCGTCGGCCAGTCGTTCCCGAACACCCGCAGCGCCGTGCCGCGCTCCGCGGCGCGGAGCGCCAGCGGCAGCAGGTGGGTCTCCGGGTCGTGGTGCTCGCCGAGGGAGCCGTCCGGCGCCGCCCCCGCGGCGTTGAAGTAGCGCAGCCGGAAGGAGCGGACCCGTCCCGCGGCGGCGAGGTTCTCGAGCAGCATCTCGCAGGCCGCCTTCGTGCAGCCGTAGGGGTTCACGGGATTCCGCGGGGCGGTCTCGGGGATGCGGGAGCCCTTCGGCGTCCCGTACACCGTGCACGAGGAGGAGAGCACGAACCCCTCCACCCCCGCCGCCTCCGCCTCGGCCAGGAGCGCCGTGGTCCCGCCCACGTTGTTCTCCCAGTAGAGGGCGGGGTCCCCCATCGACTCGCCCACGTAGGCGTAGGCGGCGAAGTGGAGGATCGCGTCGAAGGGCCGCGAGCGGAGGAGACGGCGGACCTTCGGCCGGTCCTGCACCCGGGACTTCACCAGCGGGACGCCGGGGGGGAGCGCCGCCCGGTGGCCGCGGCAGAGATCGTCGAGGACCACCACCTCCTCCCCGCGGGCCGCCAGCGCCCGCACCGTGAAGGAGCCGACGTAGCCCGCCCCGCCCGTGACCAGCACCGCGCCCCGCCGCTTCCTCATGCGAGCGCCTCCCCCCGGAGGATCCGCGCGGGATTCCCCGTCACCATCCGCTCCGCCGCTTCCTGCCCCACGATCCTCGCCGCCGCGTCCACCGCGGCGCGGAGCGCCGGCGGCCGCTTCCCCGTCCCGTGGGCGTCCGTGGCCAGCACGTCCACGAGCCCCTCCTTCAGCCACCGCTCCGCGGCCTTCTTCGCCCGCCGGCCGAACCCCCCCGTCACCGACATCGCCGTCACCTGCACCGCCACCCCCTGGCGGCGCAGGGGGTCCAGGCGCTCCGGGTGGTCGGCCAGCTCCAGGTTCCTCTCCGGGTGGGCCAGCACGGGGAACTGCCCGGCGAGGTGGAGATCGAAGACCATGCGGTCGAGGTGGGCGGGCACGTGGGTGTCGGGGAGCTCGAAGAGGAACCAGCGCCCGTTGCCGCCGAGGCGGAACGTGGAGCCCCCCTTCAGGTCGGCGGCGAGCTCCGGCGCGTAGTGGGCCTCGTGGCCGGGGAGGATCTCGAGGGGGATCCCCTCCCGCGCGAGCGCGGCGAGGAGGAGGGCCAGGGCGGCGCGGGCCGCCTCCGGGGGGACGTCGAACTGCGGGTGGCGGCGGTGGGGCGTGGCGACGACGGTGCGGATGCCGTCGGCGACGGCGGCGCGGCACTGCGCGAGGGCCTCCTCGAGGGTCCTCGGGCCGTCGTCCACGCCGGGGAGGCAGTGGTGGTGGATGTCGATCAACCGTCCCTCTATCGCTGCGGCTTCGCCCCGGAACCGAGCCTGCGGAGATCCCCCAGGCGCCCGGCGAAGAGCGCGTGGACGCCGTGGAGGAGGTGCTTGAGGGCCACCCGGCGGGCGGGCTCCGCCGGGTCCTCGACGAGGACCTTCTCGAACATCCGGTTCACGGGGGAGGAGAGCAGCGCGGCGTAGGTGCGGGCGAAGACGGCGGGGGTCGGCTCGGAGGCGGTCATCTCACGGGCCCGGTCGAGGGCCTCGGCCACCGCGAGCCCCTCGGGCGGCAGGTCCCCGGCCGGGGGCGGCGCCTCCGCCGCGGCGCCGATGTTCCCGGTGCGCTCCACGAGGGCGACGAGGTCCCTCCAGATCGGCTCCCGCGACAGCTGCTGGAGCGCGGCGAGGCGGAGGCGGTACTCGAAGTAGGGGCGGTGGGTCAGGCTCCCCACCGCCTCGGTGAAGTCCGTGAAGCCGTGGGCGCGGGCGGTCTGGTCGGCGCGGCCCCAGACGAAGGACTGCAGCAGGCCCGCGGTCATCGCGTCGAAGGACCACTCCGCCGTGGCCGGGGCGAGGACCGCGTCCACGGAGAGGGGCCACTCCTTCTTCGACAGGATGCGCAGGAGCCCCAGGGCGTGGCGGCGGAGGCCGAAGGGATCGGCCGAGCCCGTCGGGCCCTCCCCGATGGAGAAGTAGGCGGCCAGGGTGTCCGCCTTCTCCGCCAGGGAGACGAGGGCGGCGACGTCGTCGTCGAGGACCGGGTCCCACTCCCCCCGCGGCAGGTACTGGCCGGCCAGGGCGCAGGCGACCGACGGCCCCTCGCCGTCCATCCCGGCGTAGTGGGCCCCGATCCCCCCCTGGAGCTCGGGGAACTCCTTCACGACCTCGGTGAGGAGGTCGCACTTGAGCAGCACGGCGGCGCGGTCGGCCCGGGCCCGGATCTTCTCCGGAAGGCGCAGGGCCTCGCCCAGCGCCGCGGCGATGCGCCGCACGCGCTCCGACTTGTCGAGGAGGGTGCCGAGCCCCTTGTGGAAGTCCACCCCCGCCAGCCCCTCGCGGAACTCCTCGAGCCTCCGCCGGCGGTCGTTGGCGAAGAAGAAGGCCGCGTCGAAGAGGCGCGCCCGGAGCACGCGCTCGTTCCCGGCCCGGATGGAGTCGGCGGCCGTCTCCTCGCGGTCGGTGACCGAGAGGAAGTGCCGCGTGACGGAGCCGCCGGGATCGAGGACGGGGAAGTAGCGCAGGTGGTGGGCCATCGCCGTGACCAGGAGGTCCGGGGGGAGATCGAGGTAGCGGGCGTCGAAGGAGCCCTTCAGCGCGTGGGGCCACTCGACCAGGCCCGTCACCTCGTCCAGCAGGTCCTCGTCGGCACGGGCCCGGGCGACCTGGCCCCGGATCGCCTCCGCCCGCTCCGCCCAGTCCACGATCACCTTCCCCGCGCGCAGGGCGTCGCGGTACCCGGCGAGGGAGGCGGTGGGCAGGTCGATGGCGGTCGGGGCGAGGAAGCGGTGCCCCCTCGTGGTCCGGCCGGACTCCACGCCGGCCAGCCGGCAGGGGACGACCTCGGAGCCGAGGAGGACGACGAGGTGGCGGACGGGCCGCGCGAAGGGCATGTCCGACTGGGGCCAGCGCATCGTGCGCTGGAAGGGGAGCGCGGCCGCCACGGCCGGGAGCGCCGTCGCGATCACCTCGGCCGCCGCGCACCCCTTCACCACGCGGTCGAGGAAGAGGTAGGGGGGCTTGCCGGGGACCTTCTCCCCGCGCTGGAGGGCGTCGAGGGGGACCCCCGCGGACCGGGCGAACCCCTCCCCCGCCTTCGTGGGGCGGCCGTCCTTGTCGAAGGCCGCCGCGACGGGCGGGCCCCAGAACCGCTCCGCGCGGTCCTCCTGCCTCTCCCGCACCGCGGGGAGGAAGGCGGCCAGCCGCCGGGGGGTGCCGAGGACGGGGCCCTCCTCGGCGACGGCCCCCTCGAGGAGCCCCGCCTCGCCCAGCGCGCGGCGAAGCCCCGTGCGGAGCGCCTCGGCCGCCGCGCGCACCCTCTTCGCGGGCAGCTCCTCGACGCCGATCTCGACCAGGAGGTCCGCCATCACTTCCCCCCCGCCGCCTCGGCCGCCGCCCGGTCCTTCTCGGCGAGCCAGGCGTAGGCCCGGTCCCGGGCCGCCTCCCTCTCCTCCTTCGTTCCGCAGGGGAGGTCCCGCCAGGAGGGATCCCCCGAGAGGCGCGCGAAGGCGTCGAGCATCGCGGCGCGCATCGTCCCGTCCTCCTCCTGGATCCAGGGGACGAGGTACCAGGCGAGGTCCCGGAGGTCCCCCTCCGCCACCGCCTCCGCCGCCTTCCTCCGCCACTGGCGGGCCGTGGGATCCTCGAACCACCACGCCGCCGCCCGGGCCCGGGCCCCGGCGACCGCCTCCGGGGGCAGCGGGGCGTCGGGGTCGTCCACGAGGCACTTGCCCGTGACGTCGCGGACCCCCCGGAGGACGGCGCCGAGCATCTCCGGCTCCTCCTCGTCGAGGCCGCGGAAGAGGAGGAGGAGCCCGGCCGGGGATCCGATCCTCGCCACGGCCCGCATCGCCTGGAGCCGGACCGCGGCGGAGGGGTCCTTCCGCTTCGTGCGGAAGAGGAGCACGTCGAGGAGCCCGAGGTGGCCCGGCTCCCCGTGGCGGCCGATGAGCCGCACCGCGGAGAGGCGCACCGCCTCGTCCTCGTCCCCGGCCCGGCGGAGGAGGGCGGAGGGGAGGTAGTTCAGGCGGTGGGAGGAGATGAGGTCCATGGCGGCGCGGCGCGTCTCCACGACGGGGCTCTCGAGGTCGGCGAGGACCTTCTTCTCGTCCACGTCGGGGGCCATCGCGCCGCCCTCCCGGGCGGCCGTGCCCTTCGGGACGGCGCGGAGCTTCCGGAGATCGGCCTCCACCTTGGCCCGGAAGTCCGGGGGGAGGTCGAGGCGGAGGATGTCCTCGAGGACCGCGGCCGCGCCGGCGAAGTCCTTCCGGGCGATGAGGACCTCGAAGAGGGGGAACCGGGCGCGGGGGTCCTTCGGGTGGCGCCGCACCGCCTCGCGGCACAGCTCGGCCGCGTCCTCCTGCCGTCCCGTGTTCATCAGGACGGCCACGAGGATCTGGTGGGCGGAGCCGTGGTCCGGCGCCGAGGCGAGGACCTGCCGCGACTCCCGCTCCGCGTCCCGGTACAGCCCCTCGCTGAACAGCCGCGAGGCGTAGAAGGCGCGGAGATCGTGGTCCCCGGGGGTCCGGGCGAGGGCGTCCTTCAGGATGCCGTACGCCCCCGGCCGATCCCCCTTCTCGTAGAGGGCCTGGACGAGGAGCACGAGGTTGTCGGGGGAGCTTTCCAGCTCGTAGGCGCGGCGGGCCTCGCGGGCGGCGGTGTCGTACTCCTTCCCCTTGAGGTGGACGAGGGCCATCCCCCGCCAGGCCTGGGCGTAGAGGGGATCGGCGTCGAGGGCGGCCTGGAACTTCGCCCGCGCCCCGGCCACGTCGCCGGTGTTGCCGAGGATCCGCCCGTGGAGGAAGAGGGCCTCGGCGCTCTTCGGCTCCTTCTCGACGCGGGCCGCGGCCTCGGCGACGGCCTTCTCCCCCGCCCCCCCCTCGAGCATCTGGTCCTGGCGGCGCATCCAGGCGGCGAGGTCGCCCGGCGGCGCCTCCTCCGGGAGGACGGCGGCCAGGACGAGGAGCAGGGGGAGGAGGGGGCTCACGCCGGGGCCCCGTCGGCGGACTTGTCGGGGCGACCCTCCGGGTCGCCCGGTCGTGCCTTCAGTTCCAGCCACCGGTCGGCGCAGGCCCGCGCCAGCTTCCGGATCTCCCCGATCATGGCGGCCCGCTGGTTCACGCCGATGACGCCGCGCGCGTCCATGAGGTTGAAGTTGTGGGAGGCGTCCACGAGCCGCTCGTGGGCCGGCAGGACGAGCCCCTTCTCGAGGAGGGCGCGGCACTCCGCCCCCGCGGACTCGTAGGTGCGGCGGGCCGCCTCGACGTCGGCGTGCTCGAAGTTGT
>CAZWGT010000145.1:0-9294 GCA_964633345.1 uncultured Planctomycetota bacterium | reverse complement strand
GAGGTCGGAGAGGCCGTCGGAGCACAGCAGGTAGACGTCCCCCGCCAGCGCCTCGTGGAACTGGACCTCGGGCTTGACGCAGGGCCTCGTCCCGATGGCGCGGGTGATGATGTTCTTGTGGCTCGAGACGGCGGCTTCCTCGGGGGTGATGAGCTTGGCCTTGAGCTGGCTGTTGATGAAGGAGTGGTCCTCGGTCACCTGCTTCATCGCCCCGGCGCGCCAGCGGTAGATGCGCGAGTCCCCGACGTGGGCGAGCGCGACGAAGTCCTCCTGGTGGTAGAGGAAGGCGAGGGTGGTGCCCATCTCGCGGTAGCGGGCGTCCACCATGCCGAAGTTGAACACCTGGTCGTTCACCTCGCGCACCCAGCCGTCGAAGAGCACGCGCAGCAGGTCCTCCATCAGCCCGTCGGCGTCCCGCTTCCGACCGCGGAACGTCTCCGGGAAGTGCTTCTTGAAGTGCGTGTTGAAGGAGGAGACGCAGAGCGAGGAGGCGACCTCGCCGAAGTCGCGGCCGCCCATGCCGTCGGCCAGGACGCAGAAGGAGTGCTCCTCGGAGGTGTAGAACGAATCCTCGTTGAGCTGCCTCTTGCGGCCGACGTCGGTCTTCCCCGCGCAGGTGATGCGCATGGGGGAAGCGTACTCCACGGGGGCGCGAGGGGAATGAATCCTTGATCGCCGGTCCGGCGGATCGCATTCTTCCCCCTCTCCCCGCCGCATCCGGGGGAACGGGCGCGGGCTTCCGGGCCGCGCCCCTTCGGGAAACGGGCCCGGACCCGAATCGGCGGCGCTCCGCCGGGGACCCTGGGTTGTCCGATCGACCTCGCATCGTGCTGGCCTTCTCCGGAGGGCTGGACACCACCTTCTGCGCGATCTGGATCCGCGAGACCGAGAAGGCCGACGTGATCACCGTGACGGTGGACACGGGCGGCTTCTCCGCGGCCGAGCGGAAGCGCATCGCCGCCCGCGCCCGCGAGGTCGGCTCCGTCCGCCACGAGTTCGTGGACGGACGCCAACGGGTGTGGGACCGCTTCTGCACCTACATCGTCAAGGGCAACTGCCTGCGCGGCGGCGTCTACCCCCTCTCCGTCGGCGCCGAGCGCGTCGTCCAGGCCGAGGTCGTCGCCCGCATCGCCCTCGAGGAGCGGGCCGTCGCCGTCGCCCACGGCTCCACGGGCGCGGGAAACGACCAGGTCCGCTTCGACACCGCCCTCATGGCGCTGGCCCCGGGACTGCGCATCCTCACCCCCATCCGCGACCTCGGCTGGTCCCGCGACCAGGAGGCCGACTGGCTCGAGGCGAGGGGCGTGAAGGTGGATCGCTCCACCCGGAAGTACAGCGTCAACGCCGGCCTCTGGGGCGTCACCATCGGCGGCGGCGAGACCCACGACCCGTGGAAGTCGCTGCCCCCCGAGGCGTGGCCGACCACCGCGGATCCGGAGAAGGCCCCCGCCGAGGCCGAGGAGATCGTGCTCGGGTTCGAGAAGGGCCTCCCGGTCTCCCTCGACGGGAAGCGCGTCGCGCCCCTCGACCTGCTGGAGCGCCTCGGCGCCCGGGCCGCCCGCCACGGCGTCGGCCGCGGCGTCCACCTCGGGGACACCATCCTCGGCATCAAGGGCCGCATCGCCTTCGAGGCCCCCGCCCCCGCGGTCATCCTCAAGGCCCACCGCGAACTCGAGAAGCTCGTCCTCACCAAGGCCCAGCAGACGTGGAAGCAGACGGTCGCCGAGTTCTACGGCGGCGCGCTGCACGAGGGGCTGTGGTTCGATCCCGTCATGCGCGACTGCGAGGCGTTCCTCGACTCGAGCCAGGAGCGGGTGAACGGCGAGGTGCGCGTGCGGTTGTACCGCGGCTCGTGCGAGGTCGCCGGGGTGAGGAGCCCCGACTCGCTGCTCGCCTCCGCCGGCGCGACCTACGGCGAGGGGGCGAAGGCCTGGACCGGGTCCGAGGCCGCCGGGTTCTCGAGGCTCCACGGACTCCAGGGCGTTCTCGCCGAGAGGCTCCGTTCCCGCGGGAGCGGGAAGAAGGGGAAGAGGAAGTGATCATCCGCGCCGACAAGGTGGCCTCGTCCACCCTGACGCTGCACCTGCCGAAGGAGCTCGAGATCTCCGACCGCATCGAGGTCCGGGCCGGCAACGTCATCGTCGTGAAGGCCCTCCAGGAGAAGTCGGTCTACGACACCCTGGAGCTCGACACCGGCCGCATGGCCCACATCTCCCGCGAGGACGTCCTCGTGGGCGTCCTCGGGCGCCGCCGGGCGCTCAAGGGGTTCGTCGGCGACCTGCCCGAGGCCATCGCGGTCGGGGACCGCCTCCATGTCCTCAACCTCGGCGGCGTCATCGGCGTGTGCGTCTCCGGCCACAAGGACTTCGGCAGCCCGCTCCAGGTCGAGGTCCTCGGCATGGCCGTCCGCGACGGGAAGCCCCTCAACATCGCCGAGGGCGCCGTCCCCCCGCGGAGGACGCTCTCCGACCTGCCCGACTTCCCGCCGCTGGTCCTGGTCGAGGGGACCTGCATGGCCGCTGGCAAGACCCAGGCCGCCTGCGTGATCGTCCAGCAGCTGAACCAGCGGGGCTGGCGCGTGGCGGCCATGAAGGCCACGGGCGTTGCCTGCCTGCGCGACCTCCTCAACATGATCGACCACGGCGCACGGGACGGCCTCTCCTTCCAGGACGCGGGCCTCCCCTCCACCGTGGACACGATCGACCTCCCCTCCGTCACGAAGGGCCTCCTCGCGAAGCTCGCGGAGAAGAAGCCCGACTGCATCGTCGTGGAACTGGGCGACGGGATCATCGGCGGCTACGGTGTGCAGGAGATCCTGAAGGACCCGGAGATCGTCGGCCTGGCGAAGGCCCACGTCATGTGCGCCAACGACCTCGTGGCGGCCCGCGGCGCGGTGTCCGTGATGAAGGAGTTCGGGATCCGGATCGACGTCTTCGCCGGCCCGGCGACGGACAACCTCGTCGGTGTGGAGTACATCCAGCGCGAACTCAAGGTGCCCGCGGCCAACTCCCGCACGGACGGCCACCGCCTGGCGGACATCGTCGAGGGCCTCCTCGGTTGACCGCGAACGCGCGGATCCCCGTCGGCATCGTCGGCGCCAGCGGCTACGGCGGGGCCGAGACGGCCCGGCGCCTGCTCGCCCACCCCCGCTTCGAGGTCGTCGCCGCCACGGCGCGGCGCGCCGCGGGGCGGCGGCTGGCCGACGTCCACGAGTTCCTCGAGGGGGCCACGGATCTCGTCGTCACCGACGAGGACGCCGCGTCCGTGGCGAAGCGGTGCGAGATCCTCGTGCTGGGCCTCCCCCACGGCGAGGCGGCGAAGGTGCTCCCGGCCGCCCTCGACGCGAACCCCTCGGTCCGCGTCGTGGACCTCTCCGGGGACTTCCGCCTCGACGACGCCGCCGCGTGGACGGCGGCCTACGGGATGGACCACCCGGCCCCGGGGCTCCTCGGGAAGTTCGTCTACGGGTTCACCGAGGCGAACCGCGCCGACGTCGCCGCGGCCCGCCTCGTCGCCAACCCCGGCTGCTTCGCCACGGGGGCGGCGGTCGCCCTCTTCCCGCTCGCCGCCCGGGGGCTGCTCCGCGGGGAGGCGGTGGTCTTCGCGGTCACCGGCTCCTCGGGTTCCGGCGCCGACCCCGGCGCCGGGACCCACCACCCCGAGCGCGCCCAGGACTTCCGCGCCTACAAGGTCCTCGGGCACCAGCACGTCCCCGAGATCGAGCGCCTGCTGCGCGAATCCGGCGCCGCCGATCCCGCCGTCTCCCTCGTCCCCCACTCCGGCCCCTTCGTGCGGGGGATCTTCACGACCGCGACGGTGCTCCTCGGGGAGGGGGAGGACGCGACCGCCCTCGAGGGGGTGTTCCGCGAGGTCTACGCCGGGGAGCGCTTCGTCCGCTTCCGCGCGGGGACGCCGCGGGTCTCCGTCGTGGCGGGGACGAACTTCGCCGACGTCGCCGTCCACGGGAAGGGGCGGCGCGCCGTGGTCCTCGTCGCCATCGACAACCTCGGCAAGGGCATGGCGACGCAGGCGATCCAGAACCTCAACTGCATGTTCGGCATCCCCGAGCACGAGGGGATCCTCGACTTCGGCCACCGCCCGTGAGCTCCCCCTCCTTCGACGCCATCCGCGCCGACGAGGACCGGTTCCAGGTCCCGACCTACGCCCACCTGCCGCTGGCGGTGGTGCGCGGGGAGGGGTGCCGGGTCTTCGATTCCGCGGGGAACGCGTGGCTCGACTTCTACGGCGGGCACGCCGTCGCCCTCACCGGCCACTGCCACCCCCGCGTCGTCGCCGCGGTGCGCGAGCAGGCGGGGCGGCTCCTCTTCTACAGCAACATCGCCTACAACGACGTGCGGGCCCGCGCCGCGAAGGCCCTCGTCGAGGCGGCCCCGGCCGGCGTCACGCAGGTGTTCTTCTGCAACTCCGGCGCCGAGGCGAACGAGGCGGCCCTCAAGACCGCGCGCATGGCGACGAAGCGACCCGGCGTCGTGGCGATGCGGGAGGGGTTCCACGGGCGCACCCTCGGCGCCCTGTCGGTCACCGGGCTCGGCCACTACCGCGACTACGGCGGGCCCGTGACCCCCTGCGACTTCGTCCCCTTCGGCGACCTCGCCGCGGCGGAGGCGGCGGTGGGCGCGGAGACGGCCTGCGTGATCCTGGAGCCGATCCCCTCGATGGGCGGGGTCCGCGTCGCGCCGGCGGAGTACTACCGCGGCCTGCGACGTCTCTGCGACGAGCGCGGGGCGCTGCGCGTCTTCGACGAGATCCAGACGGGCGTGGGGCGCACCGGCCGCATGTGGGCGGGCGAGCACTTCGGCGTCGTCCCCGACATGCACACCCTCGCCAAGGGGATCGCCTCGGGGGTGCCCTGCGGCGCCGTCCTGTTCCAGGGGAGCGTGGCCGCCCGCGTGAAGGAGGGGGACCACGGCTCGACCTTCGGGGGAGGGCCGCTGGCCTGCGCCGCCGTCGAAGCGACGCTGGCCGTCGTCCGGGACGAGGCCCTCGTCGCGCGGGCCGCCGCCGCCGGGGAGGAGATCCGCGCGGGCGCGCTCAGGATCCCCGGGGTCCGCGAGGTCCGCGGCCTCGGCCTGCTGCTGGCCATCGCCTGCGAGGCCGACGCGAAGACGGTCCTCGCGCGCCTGCGGGAGCGGCGCGTGCTCGCCTCCTCCGTAGGGTCCGATCCGAAGGCCGTCCGGCTCCTCCCCCCCCTCGCCGCGGGGCCCGCCGAGGTGGAGGAGTTCCTGGGGGCCCTGTCCGGGGCGAGGCCCGACCGGCCATGAGCATCGAACTCCGCGGACGCTCCCTGCTGTCGATCGACGACCTGTCGGATCCGGAGATCGACCACCTCCTCGCGGTCGCGACGGCCCCGCCCACCGACGCCCCGTTGCGCGGCGTCTCCGTCGCCCTCGTGTTCCTGAATCCCTCGCTGCGCACGCGGCTCGCCGGCGAGGTCGCCATGGCCGACCTCGGCGGCCATGCCGCGGTCCTCTCCCCGGGCAACGACGCCTGGAAGTGGGAGACGCGCCCCGGCGCCGTGATGGACGGGGACGCCGTCGAGCACCTCCGCGACGCCGTGGGGACGATCTCCTCGATGGTGCGGGGGCTCGGCCTCCGCTCCTTCGCCGGGATGAAGTCGTGGGCGGAGGACGCCGCCGAGCCGATGCTGAAGGCGGTCGTCGCGGCCTCCTCCTGCCCCGTCTACAACCTCGAGAGCGCGCAGGACCACCCCCTCCAGTCGCTGGCGGACACGCTGGCGATGCGGCAGTCCCTCGGCCCCGACCTCCGCGGGAGGACCTTCGTCCTCGCCTGGGCCCCCCACCCGAAGCCCCTCCCCATGGCCGTCCCGTACTGCGCGCTCCGGGCCGCCTCCCGGGCGGGGATGCGGATCCGCATCTCCTGCCCCGAGGGGTTCGAGCCCGACGTCGCCTTCCTTCCGGAAGCTCCGGAGATCGTCCACGACCGCGCCGTCGCGGCCGACGTCCTCTACTGCAAGTCCTGGGGGGCCCCCTCCCTCTACGGGCGCTGGGAGGAGGAGAAGGCGCTCCGCGCCCGCCACCGCGACTGGACCGTGGATGCGGCCCGCCTCGGCGGCGCCCGCTTCCTGCACTGCCTCCCGATGCGCCGCAACGTCGAGGCGACGGACGAGGTCGTGGACGGGCCGCTCTCCCTCGTCCGCGCCCAGGCCCGCAACCGCCTCCTCGTGCAGAAGGCCGTCTTCCTGGAGACCCTCCGCCCATGAGCGAACCGTCCCCCGTCCCCGACGACGGCGGCGAGGACCCGATCCTCGACGTCGGCATCCTCCGCCAGGCGCTCCCCTACATGCGCCAGCACCGGGGGAAAATCATGGTCGTGAAGCTCGGCGGCCACCTCGTCCAGGACCGCGTCGCCCTCGACAACCTCGCCTCCGACATCGCGCTCCTGCACCACATCGGCGCCCGGGTCTGCGTCATCCACGGCGGCGGCCCCCAGGCCACGGAGCTCCAGGAGAAGCTCGGCGTCGCCCCCCAGTTCGTGGAGGGGCGCCGCGTCACCGACGACGCGACGCTCGAGGTCGTGAAGATGGTGTTCGCGGGGAAGATCAACCTCGAGATGCTCTCCGCCCTCCGGGGCCACGGCCTGCGCGTCGTGGGGCTGACAGGGCTCTCCGGCGGCCTCATCCAGGCCCGCCGACGGGAGGTGAAGGAGATGCGGGACCCCGTGACCGGGGAGACCCGCGCCGTGGACTTCGGCCACGTGGGGGACATCGAGAGCGTGGACACGGCGCTGCTCCGGGTCCTCATGGAGAACGGCTACGTCCCCGTCGTCGCCTCCCTCGGCGCCGACGCGAAGGGGAACATCCTCAACATCAACGCCGACAACGTGGCCCTGGAGATGGCGGTGGACCTCAAGGCGGACAAGTTCCTGAACCTCACCCAGGTCCCGGGCGTGATGCGGGACCTGAAGGACCCCGAGTCCCTCCTCACCGACCTTCTGGCCGACGACGCCGAGGGCCTCATCGCGGCGGGCGCGGTCCGGGGGGGGATGATCCCCAAGGTCCGCACCTGCGTCGCGGCGGTGAAGCGGGGCATCCCCCGGGCCCACATCCTCAACGGCCTGGAGCCCCACGCCATCCTGCTGGAGCTGTTCACGGTGAGGGGCACGGGCACGATGATCACGACCACCCCCGTGCCCCCGGCGGCGAACGGGGCGTAACGGCGGGGGGGCGGTATCCTCCCCGATCCGATGATCGACCCCGTCGCGCTCCTGAAGGAGCTGGTGGCCATCCCCTCCGTCTCGGGGGGGGAGGGGCCGGTCCTCGCCCACCTGGCCGCGGCGCTGCGCCGGGAGGGCCTGGAGCCGGCGATCTCGGGCCGCAACCTGCTCCTGACCGTGGGGAGCGGCCGCCCGTCGCTGCTCTTCAACGCCCACCTCGACACCGTGCCCCCGTCGGAGGCCTGGACCCGGGATCCCCACGGCGCGGTCGTGGAGGGCGGGCGGCTCTACGGCCTCGGGTCGGGGGACGACAAGGCCTCCGTCGCGGCCATGGCGTCGGCGGTCGCGGCCATGGCGGGGGACGGGGTCCCCGGGACGATCCTCTTCGCCGCCACCTGCGACGAGGAGACCGGGGGCGAGGGCCTCGAGGCGCTCCGGCGCGAGATGGAGCCCCCCGACGCCGCCGTCGTCGGGGAGCCGACGAACCTCCGCGTCGCCACCGCCCAGCGGGGCCTCATCCGTATCGAGGCCGACGCCGAGGGACGCGCGGCCCACGCCGCCCGCCCCCACCAGGGTGAGAACGCGATCTACAAGGCCGTGGACGACATCCAGCGGCTGCGGGAGATGTCCTTCACGAAGGAGCACCCCCTCCTCGGGCTCCCCACCGTCGTGATCACCCAGGTCCAGGGCGGGGTGAGCCGCAACATGGTCCCCCCGTCCTGCCGCTTCACCGTGGACGTGCGGACGACACCCTTCTACGACAACGACTTCTTCGTGCCGGAGCTGCGGCGGCGGATCCGCAGCCGCATCCCCACCCTCCGCGGCCGCATGACCCCCGTGGAGACGCGGGCCGACGACCGCCTCGTCGTCGCCGCCCTCGCCGCCACGGGGACCGCGGCCCCCGTCGGGTTCGGCGGGGTCTCGGACATGTTCCACGTCCGGGACATCCCCTGCCTCGTCCTCGGGCCCGGCGAGCCGGAGCAGAGCCACCAGTCCGACGAGTCGGTCCCCCTCGACCAGGTGGTGCGGGCCGCGGGGATCTACCGGGACCTCGCCGGGCGGTGGTTCGCCCTGAAGGCGAGGAAGCTGTGAAGCGCCGCGCGGGGGCGCTCTGGGGGGGCCGGTTCCGGAAGGGGCCCGGCCCGGAACTGCGGGAGATCGGGGATTCCCTGCGCTTCGACGCCCGCCTGCTCCGCGCGGACCTCGAGGCCTCCGCCGCCCACGCGCAGATGCTCGGCCGCCGCCGCATCCTCCCCCGCTCCGAGGCGGCCCGCCTCGCGCGCGGCCTGCGCTCGATGCTCCGCGATCTCGACGCCGGGAGGCTCTCCGCCGCCGGCGCCCCCGACGAGGACGTGCACTCCTTCGTGGAGCGCGTCCTGACGGAGCGGATCGGGCGGGCGGGGCTCCGCCTCCACACCGCCCGGAGCCGCAACGACCAGGTGGCCACCGACCTCCGCCTCTGGCTCCGCGGGGAGGTCGCCGGGATCCGCGCGGAGATCCGCGCGCTGGCGGCCGCGCTGGCCGACCAGGCGGAGGGGAACCTGGGGACGATCCTGCCGGCCTACACGCACCTGCAGCGCGGCCAGCCGGTGCTCCTCTCCCACCACCTGCTGGCCCACGCGGAGCCGCTGGTGCGCGACGACGGGCGCCTCGCCGACGCGCTGCGGCGGATGGCGGAGTGCCCCCTGGGCTCCGGCGCCGCGACGGGGACCGGCTTCCCCGTGGACCGCGAGGGCGTGGCCCGGGCGCTGGGGTTCGACGCGCCCTGCGCCAACTCCATGGACGCGGTCGGGGACCGGGACTTCGCCGTCGAGTTCCTCGCCGCCGCGGCGCTGGGGATGGTCCACCTCTCCCGCCTGGCCGAGGACGCCGTGCTCTGGACGACGGCGGAGTTCGGCTTCGCGCGCCTCGACGACTCCGTCTCGACGGGCTCGAGCATCATGCCCCAGAAGCGCAACCCCGATCCGGCGGAGCTGATCCGCGGGAAGACGGGCCGCGTGGCCGGCGCCCTCCTCGCGCTCCTCGTCACCCTGAAGGGCCTCCCCCTCGCCTACAACCGCGACCTCCAGGAGGACAAGGAGCCGCTGTTCGACGCGGTGG
>CAZWGT010000144.1:1183-9301 GCA_964633345.1 uncultured Planctomycetota bacterium | reverse complement strand
AGGGGGGCGGGCGCCGCCCCGCCGACGAGGACCGCCGTCGGCCGGAGCTCGAGGAGGCGCTCCGGCGCGCAGGCGAGGACGTCCTCGCCGTAGGCGACGAGGTCGGCCGGCGCCCCGGGGACGAGGGGGCCGGAGACGGCCCGCGCGAGGGCCTCCCCGCGGGTGATCCGCTCCGCGGGCCACCACCCGCCCGCCGGATCCCCCCCGGGCCGGCGGCGCTCGCTCGCCGCGTGGATCCAGCGCAGGGGCTCGGCGGGCTCCACGGGGGCGTCGGATCCGAGGAGGACCGCGGAGCCGGCGTCGATGAGGGACCGGAGCGGGAAGGCCCGCGCGCCGCGGCTCCCCCAGGCGCGGTCGGCCACGGGGATGTCGGTGGCCATGTGGCCCGGCTGCATCGAGGCGGCCACGCCAAGCGCGGCGAAGCGGCGGAGGTCGTCGGGGTGCACGCACTGGGCGTGCTCGATCCGGTGGGGGAGGCCCGGGGCGGCGGCGAGGGAGTCGAGGGCCGCCCGGACCGCCGCGTCGCCGATGGCGTGGACGAAGCACGGCAGGCCGAGGGCCGCCGCGCGCCGCACGAGCTCGCCGAGTTCCTCCGCGTCGAGGGTGCGCAGCCCCGTGCTCCCCGGCTCGTCGTCGTAGGGCTCGAGCATCCAGGCCGTCCGCGAACCGAGGGCCCCGTCGAGGAAGACCTTGAGCCCGTGGACGCGCAGTCCGTCGTCGGCCGCCTCCGGCGTCAGGCCCGTCCGCTCGAAGGGCGCGAGGTCCGCGGGGCGCAGCGCCGCGCGGACGCGCAGCGGCAGGCGCCCCCGGCGGCGGAGCGCGGCGCAGGCCCGGAGCGATCGCCCCCCGTCCATGTCGTCGGCCGCGGTGATCCCCCGGGCGAGCAGGTCCCCGCAGGCGCGCAGCACCGCGGCGCGGTCGTCCTCCTCCGTGGCCCGGGCCGAGGCGGCCCCGGCGGCGGCGAACACCTGCGCCTCGCGGAGGAGCCCCGTGGGGGCGCCGCCCGCGTCGCGGTCGATCTCCCCCGGGAGGAGGCACTCCGAGCCGGGCAGCATGCCGAGGTCCGCCATGGCCTCGACGGAGACGAGCGCGCTGTGGAAATCGTGGGAGAGGAGGAGGGCGGGGCGGCCCCCGGTGCAGCCGCCGAGGTCGGCGGCGTCGGGCGTCCGCCCGAGGGAATCGACGGACCAGCCCGCCCCCTCGATCCACGCGCCCGGCGGGAGCGACGAGGCGCGGGCGGCCACGGCGGCGCGCACCGCCCCGAGGTCCATCCCGTGGAAGTCGAGGCGCGAGGCCTGGCGGCCGAGGGCGAGCAGGTGGAGGTGGGCGTCCCGGAACCCGGGGAGGACCGTCCCCTCCCCGGCGTCCACGATCGTCGCGCCGGGCCCGGCGAGGGCCCGCATCTCCGCCGGCGTCCCCGTCGCGAGGACGGCCCCGCCGGCCGCCGCCACCGCCCCGGCGCGGGGGCGGGCGGGGTCGAAGGTCAGGACGCGGCCGAGGACGACGAGATCGGCGCGGCGGGGGGGATCCATGGGGCCGGCCATCGTAGCGGACCCGTTATCATCGCCGCGAGTGTCCCGCAGGAACCTCGCCCTCTCCCTGGCCGTCGTCGTCGCCGCCGCCCTGGCCGCCTTCGCGGCCGCGCTGGCGGGCGGCTTCGTGAACTGGGACGACGAGTGGCTCATCCTCAACAACCCGTTCCTCCGCGGGACCCGCCACCTGGGGGAGGTCCTGAATCCCCTGTCGGACCGCAACCTCCTCGGCGCCGAGTACCTGCCCGTGCGCGACCTCTCCAACATCCTCGACTTCCGCCTCTTCGGGACGGAGCCCGCGGGCTACCGCCTGGGGAACTGGCTCCTCTACGGGCTGGCGGCGGGCCTCTCCTTCGTCCTCCTCCTCGAGACGCTCGGGAGCCCGGCGGCGGCGCTGGCCGGCGCGCTCCTCTGGGCCGTCCACCCGATGCACGCCGAGGTCGTGGCCTGGGCCTCGGCGCGGAAGGACCTCCTCAACGCCGTGTTCGCGCTGCTTGCCGCGATCCTCCACATCCGCTCGGCGCGCTCGGGGTCGGAGCGCCTCCGGTGGGCGGCGGCCGGAGTCTTCCTGCTCGCCACGCTGTCGAAGTCGTCCGCGGCGGCCCTGCCCGCGGTGCTCGCCCTCTGGGAGGCCGTGACGGGAGCGCCGGGGACGCACCCCGCGCGGCGGCTGCTCTGCGCCCTGCGGCGCGCGGCGCCGATGCTCGCCATCGCCCTGGCGGGGGCGGCCTTCAACGCCTACCACCAGGAGAAGGGGTGGGTCCGGGCCGAGTGGCGCGGCGGCTCGTGGCTGGCCAACGCCTTCCTCATGGCCGGCGTGCACTTCCGCTACCTCCGGCAGATGGTCCTCCCCTCCGGCATGGCGGCGGACTACGCGCTCGACGAGGCGGCGCCCGAGGCCGCGGCGAACTTCGCGGGCCTCGCCCTCGTCCTCGGCGGCGCGGCGGGGACGGCCTGGGCGCTCCGCCGCCGCGGCCCGGCCGGCTTCGCCGGCGCGTGGTGGTTCGGGATCCTGGCGCCCGTCTCCAACGTCCTCTACCCGCTCACCAACGTCTCCGCCGACCGCTACGCCTTCCTCCCGGGCCTCGGCCTCTGCGCGCTGGCGGGGTTGGGCTGGGAGAGGGCCCTGGCGGCAAGTCCCCGGATGGCGAAGGGGGCCCTCGCCGCGGTCGTGGTCGCGTTCGCCGTCCTGGCCAACGCGCAGTCCCTCGTCTGGAGGGACGGGATCGCCCTGTGGTCCCGCGCGACGGAGGTCTCCCCGGCCTGCGGCCGGGCCTGGCAGAACTACGGCGAGGCCCTGGCGAAGGCGGGCCGTACGGACGAGGCGCTGGCCGCCTTCCGGCGGATGACGGAGGTGGAGCCGCGCAACTCCTCCCTCTGGGTCCACGCGGGGAACCGGCTGTGGCAGCTCGGCGGGCGGGGGAGGGCGAAGGAGGTGGAGGCGATCCTCCGCGCCGCCGTCGAGAAGGCGGAGCCGGGGATGGGGGGACCGCTCGTGGCGCTGGGCTGGGTGCTCAACGAGACGGGCAGGACCGCGGAGGCCGTCGCCCTCATGGAGGAGGCGGTCCGGCGCCAGCCGACCCTCGCGACGGCCCACTACAACCTCGGGATCTGGCACCTCTTCCACAAGCGCTGGGGGAGGGCCGCGGAGAAGCTGGAGCTGGCGCTGGCCCTGGGCCTCCCCCTGACCGACCAGGTCCACTCCCACGAGATGCTGCAGGACATCTGCCGGAGGATCGGGGACGACGACGGGGTCCGCCGCCACCGCGAGGCCCGGGAGCGGAAGAAGGCCCTCACCTGGGGCGAGTAGCCGTCTCCGCCCGCACCCAGTCGAGGTAGCCCCGGAGCCCCGCGTCCACGGAGAGGGCGATCGCCTCGGGGACCTCGTGGGGGTGGAGTTCCCGCACGGCGGCGAGGAGCGCGGGGACCCGGTCCGCGGAGGTCTTGGCCACGAGCAGGGTCTCCCGCGCCTCCGCGACGCGCCCCTTCCAGCGGTAGACGGAGCGCACGCCGGGGACGAGGTTCACGCAGGCGGCGACGCGGCGCCCGACGAGGGCCCGGGCGAGGGAGCGGGCCCGCCGGGCAGGGGCGGTCACCAGCACCACGCGGATGCCGGCGCGCCGGGTCACTTCGAACCGCCCCGCGCGGCCTCGTCGCGGGCGCGGGGGGAGGGGACGCCGAGGAGCGCCGCCCCGTCGAGCACCGTGAAGGGGCGGCGCGACGCCGCGGGCCGGCCGAGGGAGATCCGGACCTCGAGGGTCGCGGGCAGGAAGACCCCGCACTGCAGGTTCATCATCGCGGCCATCCCGTCCCGGGAGACCGCGCGCACCGCCTTCTCCATGGACGCGGCGTCCACCTTCCCGGCGCCCACCCCGGCGAAGTCGGCGCAGAGCCCCTCGTAGCGCCGGTCGGCGGGCTGGGACACCCTCCCCTCGCCGTGGTAGTTCGTCACGACGACGAGGCCGTCCGCCTGCGCCCGCTCGACGCACCTCCCGGCGGAGCACTCGAGCACGACGCCGGAGGAGGGATCGGCGATGAGGAGGTTCTGGGACACGGTGCGGGGCGCCTCCCGCACGAGCTTCACGGCGTCGGCGAGGGACCCGCACTCCTCGAGGATCCTCCGCTGCAGGATCGGGTAGGGGATCCCCTTCAGCGCGGCGTCGCGCTCCGTCGCCGGTCCGTTCATCACCACGAGCTCCGCGGTGAAGACGCCGTCCCCGTTCATCCCGGTGACGACCCCGGCGAAGGCCGGGAACCCGGCGGAGAGGAAGGGCCGGAGCCCCTCGGGCCGGGCCGCGATCACGAGGCCGTACTGGCCGAGGATCCCGTGGTCGGGCCACTCGAGGTTGCGCCCGACGACGGTCCTCCCGTCGGCGGTGGCGGGGCCCGAGGCCGCGGCGCCGGAGCACTGGTTGAGGCCGAGGAGCTCGACCACGACGCTCCCGAGGAGGACGTCGTCGGCCGCGACCCCGGCCGCCTCCGCCATGGCCTTCATCTCGCGGCGGTGGCGCTCGGGGATCCCCTTCTCGAGGGCGCGGGCCGCGGCGAGGGCCCCCTCGCGGCTCCCGCGGAGGACCTTGGGCAGGTAGTCCTTCACCAGGGACCTCACCTGCTCGCGCAGGAGGGTGCCGTGCTGCGCGCCCATCTCCTCCGGCGTCCCCGCCACGTGGAGCACGGCGAGCCCGGAGGGGAGCACCTCGAGGCGCCCCTTCCCGCACTCCCCGGCCTTCCAGGGGATCGCCGGGCCCTTCGCGGCGGCCGCGGGCGCCGGCGCGGACGGCTCCTGGGCGAGGAGGGGAGGGGCGGCGAGGAGGGAACCGAGGACGAGGAGCGCCGGGAGGCGGCGGATCACCGCGGGCGGTCCTTGAACATGTCGATCTGCTCGATGATGTCCCGTCCGCCCTTCTCCAGGGTGTCGAGGTGGCCTCCCCCCTGGACGTCCTTCGTGCGGACGGGGCCGGCGATCCGGGAGACGATAAGGTCGATCCGCTCCTGGGAGACCACCGCGTCCGCGGTCCCGCGGATGACCATGACGGGGACGGCGAGGGCGGGGAGGTCGGGGTCGAGCTCGAACCTCTCCCGCAGGAGGAAGCCCAGCGGAACGAAGGGGATGTCCGCCGCCACGCCCGTCTCGAGGTCCGGCAGGGGGTTCACCGCGACCACCCCGTGGACGGGATTGCGGGCGGCGACCTTGATCGCGAGGTTGGCCCCGAGGCCCAGGCCGCCGACGAAGATGCGTCCCCCCGCGACGCCCTCGTGCTTCTCCATCCATGCGAGCGAGGCCGCGGCGTCGGCGAGGATGTTGGCCTCCGTCGTCTCGCCCGTGCTGGACCCGAACCCCCGGTACTCCATGGCGAAGACGTGGAGGCCCGCCTGCGTGAGGGGCGCCAGGTCCTGGTTGATCTCGGTGGTCGTCTGCTCCCGGGAATGGAGCCAGAGGATCGCCGGCCCGGAGGAGGGCCCGCAGGGGGCCCAGATCCCCTTGACGCTCTGCCCCTGCCCGCCGAGGAAGTCCGTGGGGATGTAGCCCTTCGACCCGAGGGCGGCCACCCTCGCCTGCCACTCTCCGGCGCTCCCGGTGTACAGGCCCTTCCCGGGGAGGGTCACGAGGTCCTGCGCGAAGTAGAAGATGGCGAGAGCGAAGGCCGCGAGGATCGCCGCCCAGAGCAGGAGCGTCCTCAGCGTCTTGACGTACTTCTGCATGTTGCCTTCCCCGGTGGCGGCGGCCCCGCCGGACACGGCGGCGCCTCCACGGGAGATTACCATACGCCGGGAGCCGCCCCTCCGGGGGCGCCCACCTCCGTCCGGTACAATCCGCCCGCCCCCCGGAGCCCTCCATGAAGGCAGGAACCGCCGTTCTCCTCCTCGCCGCGGCCCCTCTCCTCGGCGCCTGCGGCGGGGGAAAGGGCGCGGACCACCTCGTGGTGGCGACGGAGGCGGCCTACCCGCCCATGGAATCGAAGGCCCCCGACGGGACCATCGTCGGCTTCGATCCCGACCTCGTCCGCGCGATCTGCCGCGAGGAGGGGCTGACGGTGGAGTTCATCGACCAGGTCTTCGACGGGATCCTCCCGGGGCTCGCGCAGGGGAAGTACGACGCGGCGGCGTCGTCCCTGAGCATCACGGCGGAGCGGGCGCGCCAGGTGGACTTCACGGACCCCTACTTCGACGCGGGGCAGGTGGTCGCGGTCCTGGCGAGCAGCGGGAAGGTCCGGGGGCTCGAGGACCTCGCCGGGAGGACGATCGCGGTGCAGCGCAACACCACGGGCCACCGGGCCGCCGAGGGGGTGAAGGGGGCCACGGTGAAGGACTTCGACGCCGTCGAACCCGCCTTCCTGGAGCTGCTGGCCGGACGCGCCGACGCGGTCATCAACGACGAGCCGCCGACCCGCCTCTACATGAAGTCCCACCCCGAGGTCCGGATCGTCGGGAAGCCCTTCACCGAGGAGCGGTACGGGATCGCGGTGCGGAAGGGGAACGCGGCGCTCCTCTCGAGGCTGAACTCGGGGCTGCGGAAGGTGCGGGCCTCGGGCGAGTACGACCGCCTGAAGATGCGGTGGCTCGGGGACTCCGGGCGTTGACCGGGGAGACCTTCCTCTACCTCCTGCAGGGACTCGGGCTCTCCCTCGTCCTCGGCGCCTGCTCGCTGGCGGTCGCGCTCCTCGGCGGGCTGGCCGTCGCGCTCTGCCGGCTGAGCCCGAGGGCCTGGCTGCGCTGGCCGGCCACGGCGTACGTGGAGGTCATCCGCGGCGTCCCCCTGCTGGTGCTCATCCTCTGGATCTACTTCGGGATCGTCTCCGACGTGCTGGGGCGGATGGGGATCCCGCTGCACTGGTTCCCGGCGTCGGTGCTCGCCTTCGGGGCCTGCTACGCGGCCTTCATCGGGGAGACCTACCGCGCGGGGATCCAGTCGGTGGACCCTGGGCAGCGGGAGGCGGCGCGGGCGCTGGGCCTCACGCACCGCCAGGCGATGCGGACGGTGGTGCTGCCGCAGGCGATCCGGAACATCCTTCCGGCGCTGGGGAACGAGTCGATCGCGCTCTTCAAGGACACGTCGCTCGCCACGGTGATCGCGGTGAACGAGCTCATGAACCGGGGGAAGCAGGTGGCGGGGCGGGACTTCCGGACGATGGAGACGTACACGGTCGTCGCGCTTCTCTACCTCGCCACGACGCTCGTCTTCGGGGTGTTCCAGCGCCGTCTCGAACGGAGGCTCCGTGCCGGCTCCTCTCATCCAGATCACGGACATCGTTAAGTCCTTCGGCGCCCAGCAGGCGCTGCGCGGGGTCTCCATGGAGATCGCCGCGGGGGAGAAGCGCGTCGTCATCGGGCCGAGCGGCTGCGGGAAGTCGACGCTCCTGCGCTGCGTGAACCTGCTGGAGGTACCGGACTCCGGCACCGTCGTCGTGGACGGGGTGGACGTCACGGCCCCGGGCGCGGACCTCGACCGGCACCGCGCCCGCACCGGCATGGTGTTCCAGCAGTTCAACCTGTTCCCGCACATGCGGGCCTGGGAGAACGTGGCGCTGGCGCCGCGGCTGGTGCTCGGCCTCGGCGACGACGGGGCCCGTGCCCGCGCCGTGGAGTCGCTTCGGCGCGTCGGCCTCGCCGACCGCACGGAGGCGTGGCCGGCCCAGTTGTCGGGAGGTCAGCAGCAGCGGGTCGCCATCGCGCGGGCGCTGGCCATGGAGCCGCGGGTCATGCTGTTCGACGAGGTGACGTCGGCCCTCGACCCGGAACTCGTTCAGGAGGTGCTGGCGGTGATGCGCGACCTCGCGGCGGGGGGCATGACGATGGTGATCGTCACCCACGAGATGCGCTTCGCCCGCGAGGTCGGCACGCGGATGACCTTCATGGACGGCGGGCTGGTCGTCGAGGAGGGGGCGCCCGCGGAGATCCTCGACGCGCCGCGGGAGGCGAGGACCCGGGAGTTTCTGTCGAAGGTGCTGTAGGAACTGAGCAGGCCCACGGCCCGAGCGCGAAAGAGGGGCAGCCCCGAAGCAAGCCTCGGGGCGACTGGGAAACGAATGAGAAATGAACATGGATACAGTCAGCCACAAGAGGACGCTAACTCTGATATAACATG
>CAZWGT010000144.1:0-1173 GCA_964633345.1 uncultured Planctomycetota bacterium | reverse complement strand
GGACAATGACTTCTGGCGCGCATGGCAACTTATTGACAGGGAAACGAGATGAGATATAAACATGCACATGATCGTCAAGTACCTCAAGCCAGTACGGTGGGTCCAGTACGACCTCTCGGCAGTGGCAGGGCCGCTCGTTGCTGCGAAGGCAGCCATCCTCGCGCTCTCTCAGGTCCCTTCGCAACGGAGTTGGTCTGACAAGCTACAAGCCCTCCAGCTCAAGCGCGAAGTTGCTGGAACCTCTCGAATCGAGGGAGCGGATTTCACGGAGCAGCAACTCGATGCGGCGATGCAGGAAGGTCCGGAGGCGCTCGAAACCCGTTCTCAGCGTCAAGCGGCTAGCGCGGTCGCAACCTACCGCTGGATCTCTACGGTTCCTGTTGAAAGGCCGGTGACGAAAGACCTCATCTTGGAGATCCACCGAAGGATCGTTACGGGTTGTGATGACGACAAGTGTGAGCCCGGCGCAATCCGTGGCCGAAACACGAACGTTGTGTTTGGAGCGCCCCCCCATCGCGGTGCAGAAGGCGGCGAACAGTGCGCAGAGGCGTTCGAGGCGCTCTGTGGGGCGGTGGCTACAGAGTTCAAACGACACGACATCCTCGTGCAGGCCTTGGCCCTTCACTACTACCTGGCGGCGATGCACCCATTCGCGGATGGGAACGGACGCACCTCGCGTGCTGTCGAGGCATTCATGCTGCGTTCTTCCGGCCTGTCAGACACCGCGTTCATCGCCATGTCCAACTACTACTACGACGAGAAGGCGGCGTACCTCAATGCTCTGAACGAGACAAGAAGCAAGGGGAGTGATCTGACGCCGTTCCTCATTTTCGGGCTCATTGGAATCGAGAAGCAGTGCCGTGCTCTCTTTGGAGAAATCAGGGTCCACATAGAAATGGCGTTGTACCGGGATACCATGCGTGACCTCTTCACGCGACTCAAGTCCAAGCGAAGGCGCGTAATCAGCGAGCGTCAGTTGGAAGTAACCAATCTACTCCTGGAGAGAGGCGAGGTAGAGTTCGGGGAGATCTTGAAACTCACTGCTCACAAGTACCGAATGAAGAACCCTCGCTATGCGCTGATTCGGGATCTCAATGACCTACTGCGGGTGGACGCCCTGTTCCTACGAATCGCTGCCGGGTCTTCGTCACCGGGTGAGGAGTATTGGCTCCG
>CAZWGT010000143.1:7278-9405 GCA_964633345.1 uncultured Planctomycetota bacterium | reverse complement strand
TCCCGCGAAGGCTCCAAGATGGCCACGGACATCTTCGCGGCCGGGCCGCTCGAGCGGGTGAAGAAGGACGCGGAGGGGACGGTCTTCCTCGGCTACGGGCCGAAGCCCGAGGGCCCGGGCGGCGCCTACGACTGGGACCCCGGGGTCCGCGGGAGCACGACGGTCGCGGAGATCCTCGTCGGCGAGAAGCCGGCCGACCGCATGGAGCCCGGGCAGGAGGGGGCGCTCGTGCTGCGCGAGTCCCCGTTCTACGCCGAGCAGGGAGGGCAGGTCGGCGACGCCGGGGAGATCCGCGGGCCCGGCGGCGCGGTCTTCCGCGTGGCGGACACGAAGAAGGTCGAGGGCTTCCACCTCCACCTCGGGCGCCTCGAAGGCGCCCCGCTCGCCCGGGGGGCGGCGGTCGAGGCGGTGGTGGACGCCGCGCGCCGCGACGCCATCCGCCGCAACCACACCGCCACCCACCTCCTGCACCGGGCGCTCCGGGTCCTCCTCGGCGAGGAGGCGCGCCAGGCCGGCTCCCTCGTGGCGCCGGACTACCTGCGGTTCGACTTCTCCTTCCCCCGCGGGCTCTCCGCGGAGGAGCGGGAGACCCTGGAGTCCGAGGTCAACCGCCGCGTGTTCGCCAACGCCCCGGTCGAGACCCGCGTCCTCGACGTCGAGGCGGCCCGCGCCACGGGGGCGGTGTCGATGTTCGGCGAGAAGTACGGCTCCCGCGTCCGCGTGCTCACGGCGGGGGATTCGCGGGAGTTCTGCGGCGGGACCCACTGCCGCGCCACCGGGGACATCGGCTCCTTCCGCATCCTCTCGGAGAAGTCGATCGGGTCCGGCGTGCGCCGCATCGAGGCCGTGACGGGGGAGCGCGCCGTCCGGGAGTTCCAGGAGGAGCGCCGCCGCGCCGCCGGGTTGCTCGAGGAGGTCGAGAGGCTGAAGAAGGAGGCCGCGAAGGCGGCGAGGCGATCCGCCGCGCCGGCACCGGCGGCCGCCACCCTCGACCCGGCGTCCGCCCCGCGGCGCCAGGCGGGGTCCGTCGAGTTCGTCGTCCTCGAGGGCGACGGAATCGAGGACGGCCTCCTCATGGCGGCGGGGGACCGGGTGAAGGCGGACGCGGGCTCCCCCTTCGCGGCGCTGGTCTGCTCGAAGGGGCCCGAGGGGGTCGTCCTCGTGGCCGCCGGCAACCCCGCGGCCGTGAAGGCGGGATTCAAGGCGGGGGCGGCCGTGAAGGCGGCCGCGGAGCCCCTCGGCGGGGGGGGAGGGGGACGCCCCGACTTCGCCCGCGGCAGGGGGAAGGACGCGGCGCGCCTGCCCGAGGCGGTGAAGGCGTTCGAGGCGTACCTGCGGGGCCTCTGAACCGGCCATTTCTTGGCGCGGGGGCGTTCCCGCCCTAACCTCCCCCGTTTCGTCCCCGATCCGGGGACGGAAACCGAACGAGAGGACACGAAGATGGCCGTCCCCAAGCGAAGGACCTCCCACGCCCGCCAGGGCAACCGCCGCAGCCACGACGCGCTCAAGCCCGTGGCCGGCGCCCGCTGCCCCCGCTGCCAGCAGGCCTGCATGCCCCACCGCATCTGCGGCAACTGCGGCTGGTACCGCGGCCGCCGCGACGTGCTCGGCGGCGGCGAGGCGAAGTAGAGCCGCCGTCAGGGGCCGCCGGGCGCCGCCGATGAAAACTCCCCGTCCCGGCCCGCGGTCCGTAGGCTGAGGTTCCCCCGCCGTACGCGGGGAAGGAGGGAAGTGACCTTGGCCAGAGGTGGTTTCCCCGCGACCCGCATCCCGGATCCCCGCCCGTGACCCCGGGCCACCCGAACCACGCCGCGGGCCCCATCCGCGTCGCCGTGGACGCCATGGGAGGGGACCACGCCCCGAAGGCGGTCGTCGAGGGGGTCCTCCTCGCCCTCCAGCGCATCCCCGCCGTGAGCGTCACCCTCGTGGGCAACCGCGCCGCCGTCGAGCCGCTCCTGGAGGCGGCCGGGGCCGGGGAGTCCGACAGGCTCTCCCTCGTCCACGCCTCCCAGGCCCTGGAGATGGCGGAGAACCCCGTCGCGGGCCTGCGCTCCAAGCCGGACAACTCCATCTCGAAGATGCTGATGGAGGTCCACGAGGGCCGCGCGTCGGCCGCCTTCTCCGCGG
>CAZWGT010000143.1:0-7268 GCA_964633345.1 uncultured Planctomycetota bacterium | reverse complement strand
CCGCGGGCAACACCGGCGGGATGGTGGCGGGCGCGACCCTCCACCTCGCCCGCCTGAAGGGGATCAAGCGCCCCGGCATCGCGGTGCCCATGCCCACCCAGAACGGGGGGATCTGCCTCGTCATCGACGTCGGCGCCAACATCGACGGCAAGCCCATCCACCTCGTCCACTACGCCCACATGGCCGCGGCCTACGCGGGCGCGGTCCTCGGCGTCCAGAGCCCCCGCGTCGGGATCCTCAACATCGGCGAGGAGGAGGACAAGGGCACGAGCCTCGTCAAGGAGACCGCCGCCCTCCTGCGCGAGAGCGGACTCAACTTCGTCGGCAACATCGAGGGCCACGCCATCTTCAAGGGGGGCGTGGACGTCGTCGTCTGCGAGGGCTTCGTCGGCAACATCGTCCTGAAGACCACCGAGGGGCTGGCGGAGAGCATCCTGACCATCCTCTCCGGTGCCGTGAAGCAGGCGGCCCAGTCCGACCCCGCCGCCGCGCCGGCGCTGAAGGCCGTCGTGGGGGGGCTCAAGTCCCGCATGGACTACGCGGCCTACGGCGGGGCGCCCCTGCTGGGGTGCGAGGGGGTCATCCTCATCGGGCACGGCCGCTCCAGCCCCGAGGCCGTCGCCAACGCCGTGCGCACCGCCTCGGAGTTCGCCCACAAGAAGGTGAACGAGAGGATCCGCGACGCGGTGAGGGGGTCGCGCGTGCACGCCGGCGGGGACGCCGCGGCCGCGGAGGGGAAGTAGGGTGGCGCGGGCCGCCCTGTTCCCCGGCCAGGGGGCGCAGTTCCCGGGCATGGGCCGCGAGCTGGCCGCCCGCTTCCCCGAGGCGAGGGCCCTCTTCGAGAAGGCCGACGCCGTCCTGGGGTTCCCCCTCGTGCAGATCCTCTTCGAGGGGAGCGAGGACGAGGTGGGGCGGACCGACGTGTGCCAGCCCGGCATCTTCCTGGTGTCCGCGGCGACGATGGCGGTCCTCGGCGCCCGCCGGGGGATGGACCGGGGGACCTTCGACGCCGCCGCGGGCCTCTCCCTCGGCGAGTACACGGCGCTGTGGTTCTCCGGGTCCCTGACGCTCGAGGACGGCCTCCGGCTCACCCGGGCCCGGGGCCGGGCCATGCAGCAGGCCTCCGACGCGGTCCCCTCGGGCATGGCGGCGGTTCTCGGCCTGGACCCGGAGGGGTGCGCCGAGGCGTGCCGCCGGGCCTCCTCCCTCGGCCCGGTGGTCGTGGCCAACCTCAACTCTCCCGGCCAGGTCGTCCTCTCCGGGGCCCGGGCGGCGCTGGAGAAGGCGGGGGAGGAGTGCCGCGCCCTGGGCGCCAAGCGGGTCCTCCCGCTCAAGGTGGCCGGCGCGTTCCACTCGCCGGTGATGGAGCCGGCCGCGGCGGCGCTCCGCGCCGAGCTGGAGCGGACCCCGATCCGGGACGCCGCGATCCCCGTCTACGCCAACTGCAGCGCCGCCCCCGTGCGCACCGCGGCGGAGATCCGCGACGCCCTCGGGAGGCAGATCACGAGCCCCGTGCTGTTCCAGAGGACCCTCGAGGCCATGGCGGCGGCGGGGGTCGTCTCCGCCGTCGAGCCGGCGCCGGGCAGGGTCCTCGCCGGGTTCGCGAAGAAGGCGGCCCCGTCCATCGCGGTGGAGGGGTACGACACGGCCGACGCGGTGGAGGGAGCATGAAGGATCTCGAAGGGAAGGTCGCCCTCGTCACGGGAGCGGCGCGGGGCATCGGGCGGGCCATCGCCGAGGCGCTGGCGGACCGGGGGGCGGCGGCGTTCTGCGTCGACCTCACGAAGGAGGGGGCCGAGCAGGGGGCGGCGGCCTGCCGCGCGAAGGGGGTCCGGGCCTTCGCCCACGGCGCCGACGTGTCGAAGTCGGAGCAGTGCGACGGGGCGGTGGAGGCCTGCGTGGCGGAGCTCGGCCGGGTGGACGTGCTCGTCAACTGCGCCGGGATCACCCGCGACACCCTGCTGATGCGGATGACCGACGAGGACTTCCGCCGGGTCCTCGACATCAACCTCATGGGGACCTTCTTCATGACCCGGGCGGTGGCGCGGCCGATGATGAAGCAGCGCTCCGGGCGGATCGTGAACATCGCCAGCGTCATCGGGATCAAGGGGAACGCGGGCCAGGCGAACTACGCCTCCTCCAAGGCGGGGGTCATCGCCCTGACCAAGTCCACGGCCTGGGAGCTCGCCTCCCGCGGGATCACGGCCAACGCCGTCGCCCCCGGCTACATCGCCACCGACATGACCGCGGCGGTGCCCGAGGAGGCGCGCCAGGCCATGCTCGCCAAGGTCCCCGTCGGCCGCCCAGGGACCGCCGAGGACGTGGCCCACGCGGTGGCCTTCCTGGCCTCCCCCGGGGCCTCCTACATCACCGGCCAGGTCCTCGTCGTGGACGGGGGGATGATCGGCTGATCGGGCCCCGGGAAACCTTGGGGGGCCGCGGCGGGGCGATGTAGCGTAGCCGCGCCGCTTCGGGAGCGGCGCAGACGCGGCGTCGATGCAGGTCGGAAGGAAGAAACGGAGGGTACCGTTTTGGCGGCCCAGAACATCCGCGAGAAGGTCCTGGACATCGTCTGCGAGCAGATGGGGGCGAGCCGGGAGAAGGTGACGGACCAGACCTCGTTCATCAACGATCTCGGCGCCGACTCCCTCGACACCGTGGAGCTCGTCATGGAGTTCGAGGACGAGTTCGATCTCAACATCCCCGACGAGGACGCGGAGAAGATCCAGTCCGTCGGGGACGCCATCAAGTACATCGAGGGGCACCTGAAGTAGGCCGCCCGCCCGGCCCCGGGTGCGCCCCGGGGCCGGGGGCGGCTTCCCCGGCCGTGCGCTCTCCGGGCACCGAGGCGGCAACCGACCGGGAGGCTCAGCCATGAGCGGACGCCGGGTCGTCATCACGGGAGTCGGGGCGATCACGTCGCTCGGCAACGACGCCCGCACGACCTTCGCCGGCCTCCTCGAGGGCCGCAGCGGCGTCGGCCCCATCACCCGCTTCGACGCGAAGGACTTCGCCACCCGCTTCGCGGCCGAGATCAAGGGCTTCGATCCCGCCACCGTCCTGCCCCCCCACGAGGCCCGCAAGCTCGACCCCTTCGTGCTCTACGCCATGGCGGCGGCCAAGGAGTGCCTCGGCGATTCCGGGATCGACGTCGCGAAGACCGACCGCACGCGGTTCGGGGCCATCATCGGCGTGGGGATCGGCGGCCTGACGGACATCGAGGCCCAGCACAGCGTCCTCCTCGAGCGGGGGCCACGGCGCATCAACCCCTTCTTCATCCCGAAGATCATGATGAACGCCGCGGCGGGCCAGATCTCCATCCAGCACGGCCTCCAGGGTCCCAACTACGCCACCGCCTCCGCCTGCGCCTCCTCGGCCCACGCCGTGGGGCTGGCCATGAAGACCATCCGCTGGGACGAGGCCGACATCATGCTGGCCGGCGGCTCCGAGGCGACCATCACGACCCTCGGAATCGGCGGCTTCAACGCCCTGAAGGCCCTCTCCACACGCAACGAGGACCCGCAGAGGGCCAGCCGCCCCTTCGACCGGGACCGGGACGGGTTCGTCATGGGGGAGGGGGCCGGCTGCCTCGTCCTCGAGGAGCTCGAGCACGCCCGCCGCCGCGGGGCGAGGATCTACGCCGAGGTGAAGGGGTTCGGCATGTCCGCCGACGCCCACCACATCACCGCCCCCGCCCCCGCGGGCGAGGGGGCGCGCCGCTCCATGGAGATGGCGCTCCGCGACGGGAAGGTCGCCCCCTCGGACGTGCAGTACGTCAACGCCCACGGGACCTCGACCCCCATCAACGACCCGCTGGAGACGGCGGCCATGAAGGGGGCCTTCGGGGAGCACGCGCGGAAGCTGGCCATCTCCTCCAGCAAGTCGATGATCGGCCACCTCCTCGGGGGGAGCGGCGCGGTCGAGGCGGTGATCACGACGCTCTCCATCGAGAAGGGGGTCGTCCACCCGACGGCCAACCTGGAGAACCCCGATCCGGAGTGCGACCTCGACTACCTCCCCGGCGCGGCCCGGACGCTGGCGGTGCGCAACGCGATCTCGAACTCCCTGGGGTTCGGCGGGCACAACGCCACCGTCCTCATCGGGCGCTTCGAGTAGGCCGCCGTGGCCGCGGGCCCCATCGACGTCCGGGCCTCCGACGTCCTGCTCTCCGACGACGCGGTCCTGGAGCGGTTCCGGGAGGCCGGCCAGGGCCACGTCTTCCGGTTCCTCGACCGGCTCGACTTCCACGGACGGGGGAACCTCCTCCGGACCGCCCGCATGGTGGACCTCGACCTCGTCCGCCGGCTGGCCGCGGGCGAGGGCCTCGCCAAGGCGCCGCCCCCCCCGGAGCCCCTCGGGGCGGAGGTCTTCGGGCGCGCCCGCCTGCAGGGGGACCGGGCATTCCGGGAGGAGCACGAGGCCCTGGGCCTCGAGGCTCTGCGGGCGTGCAAGGTCGCCTTCCTGACCCTGGCGGGGGGGCAGGGGACGCGCCTGGGGTGGGAGGGCCCGAAGGGGTGCTACCCCATCGGGCCGGGGGAGCGGACCCTGTTCGACATCCACGCCGCCGGCGTCGCCGCGGCCTCGAGGCTCTGCGGCCGGGCGGTGCCCTGGATCCTCCTCGTCTCCCCGTCCACCGAGGACGCCACCCGGGCCTACATCCGCCGGCGCGGGCTCCCGGGGGTGGAGCCGGCCTCGGTCCGCATCGTGTGCCAGGGGACCTTCCCGGTCCTCGACGACGGGGGGCGCCTCCTCCTCGAGGCGCCCGACCGCATCGCCCTGGCCCCCGACGGCCACGGCGGCGTGCTCCGCGCGCTCCGGGTGTCGGGGACGATGGCGTGGCTGGTGAACCTGGGGGTGGAGGAGCTCTCCGTCTTCCAGGTGGACAACCCCCTCGTGCCGCCGGCCGACCCCCTGTTCCTCGGCCTGCACCGCGCCGCCCGGGGGCAGATGTCCTCGAAGGTGTTCCTCAAGGGCGATCCTGCCGAAAAAGTGGGTGTGGTGGTCCGCCTGGACGGAAGGCCCGGAGTCATCGAGTACAGCGAGCTCCCCCGGGAGCTCGCGGAGCGGCGGGATTCCTCGGGCCGGCTGGTCTTCTGGGCCGCCAACATGGCCGCCCACCTCCTCTCCCTGCCCTTCGCCGCCGCCGTGGCCTACCGGGGGCTCCCGATCCACCGCGTCCGGAAGAAGGCCCCGTTCCTCGACGAGGCGGGCCGCCGGGTGGAGCCGGCCTCGCCCAACGCCTTCAAGTTCGAGACCTTCCTCTTCGACGCCCTGCCCGCGGCCTCCCACGGGGTCGTGATGGAGGTGGACCGGGCGGCGGAGTTCGCCCCGGTGAAGAACGCCTCCGGCGTGGACTCCCCCGGCACCGCCCGCATCCTCCTGCAGGCGGCGGGGAAGTGGGGGGCCTGAGGTGGGGGACTCCCGGATCCGGGTCGCCGTCCTCATGGGCGGGCCCTCGTCGGAGCGCGGGGTGTCGCTGCGGAGCGGGCAGGCGGTCGTCGACGCCCTCGACCGGCGGAAGTACCGCGTCCTCCCCGTGGACATCGGACGGGACGGCTCCTGGAGGCTGCCGGAGCCGACCCTGATCGATTCCCCGCCCGTGCAGGGGGGGATTTCCCTCGAGCGGATCCGGACGGTGCTGGCCCGCTCGGCGGCGGAGGGCTCCGTGGACGTCGTCTTCCTCGCCCTCCACGGGAAGTTCGGCGAGGACGGGACGATCCAGGGCCTCCTCGAGGAGGCGGGCCTGCCCTACACCGGCGCCGGCGTGGCGGCCTCGGCGCTCGCCATGGACAAGGACCGCGCCAAGGCGGTCGTGGCGGCGGCCGGGGTGCGCGTCCCCCGCGGCCTCCTCGTCGCGAAGGGGGAGCCCCCACGGGCGCCCGGCTTCCCCGCCTTCGTGAAGCCCGCCGGCGGGGGATCCTCGATCGGCGCCGGGCCCGCGGACGACGAGGCGGCCCTCCGCGCCCGCGTCGAGGCCGTCTTCGCCCTCGGCGAGGGGGCGGCCCTCGTCGAGGAGAGGCTGTCCGGCACCGAGGTGACCTGCGCGGTGCTCGGGAACCGCGGCGCCCCGGAGCGGGTCCTCCCGGTGGTCGAGATCGTCCCGAGGGGGCGCGCGTTCTTCGACTACGAGGCCAAGTACGACCCCGCCGCCTGCGAGGAGATCTGCCCCGCCCGCATCGGCGAGGGGGAGCGCGTTCTCGTGGAGCGGGCGGCCGTCGCCGCCCACCGGGCCCTCGGCTGCGACGGGATGAGCCGCTCCGACTTCATCCTCGTCGGGGGGGAGCCGGTCTACCTCGAGACGAACACGATCCCCGGGATGACGGAGAACTCCCTCTGCCCGCGCGCCGCGAGGGCCGCGGGGATCTCGTTCCCGCGCCTCCTCGACCTCCTCCTCGGGATGGCCCTCGAGGGGCGGCGGGCCCGGAAGCGGAGGTCCGCGTGAAGTCCGTGAAGAAGGTCTGGGGCGAGGAGCGCTGGATCGTCAACAACCGCCTCTACTGCGGCAAGCAGATGATCCTGCGCAAGGGGTACCGCTGCTCGATGCACATGCACAGGGTGAAGGACGAGACCTTCTTCGTCACGAAGGGGCGCATGCTCTTCGAGATCGAGGGGCCCTCGGGGCGCGTCCGCCGGCGGGTGCTCCGGGCGGGCTCGGTCCAGCACGTCCCCCCGGGGACGTGGCACCGCTTCACCGGCCTCGACCGCACGGAGTTCTTCGAGTTCTCCACGACCCACGACGACGCGGACTCCTACCGGAAGACGGAGAGCGGGCGCGCCCCCTCCTGAATCCGGCTCCCCCTTGACACGGCGCCCGTGGGAATGGAGACTCCCCCCGGCCAGGGCCGGAGGTGGGGCATGGGCGGTCGGCTGCGGACGATCCTCTTCGTCGGACTCCTGGCGGTCGGCTCCCCGCCGACGGCGGTGGCGGCGGACGGGGCGCGCCCGGTCCTGCCCCTGCGGTTCGAGCCCGCGGAGCAGGGGGGGTACTTCGCCCGCTGCGGCAACTACCGCCTCTTCCTGTCCGGGGGTGAGGCCTCCTTCGCCCTCCAGCGCCCGTCGGCGGCGGTCGGCCTCGGCGGCTGGAGCGGGCGGGGCCGGCGGCCCGCGCGGACGGAGGACGGCGCGACGGTCCGGATGATCCTCGGCGGGGGGCGGCCGACGGCGGCGTCGGAGGCCCTGCCCGGGGTCAGCCACTACCTCCTCGGATCCGATCCCTCCCGCTGGAGGACCTCGGTCCCCGCCTTCGGCGCCGTCGCGTACCGCGGCGT
>CAZWGT010000142.1:0-9410 GCA_964633345.1 uncultured Planctomycetota bacterium | reverse complement strand
CGAGGGGAAGTTGGACCTCGCGAAGCGGCTCGTGAGGCCTCTGGCGGGGGCGAAGGTGGCCGCCTTCCACGGCTGCCACCTCGTACGCCCCGCGAAGTACGCGAAGGTGGACGACCCCGTGCGGCCCCGCATCCTCGACCGGCTGGTGGACCGCCTCGGCGGCGTGCCCGTGGAGCACTCCGAGCGCAACGAGTGCTGCGGGATGGGATTCACCGGGGCCGGGGACGGGGCGGGGGCGGACCGCATGACCCCCATCCTCCGGCGGATGGAGGAGGCCGGGGCGGAGGCGATCGTCACCCCCTGCCCCTCCTGCTTCCTGCAGATCGAGGGGGCGGAGAAGGCCGCGGGCCTGGCCCGGCCGATCCCGGTCCTCCACGTCTCCGAGATGTTCGCGCGGGCCTTCGGCGCCGCGGACGCCGACCTGGGACTCCGGTTCCACCGGGTGCCCTTCGCGAAGGAGGGAGTCGCCGTGTAGGCCCCCGCACCGGGGGCCGGGAGGTTCGCATGCGGTACACGGTCTCGAAGCTCAACGGCGCTGTCCCGGTCGTGTTCTGCCGCCGGCAGAACCGCTTCCTCCCGATGGAGGAGCACCTGGCCTGCGAGCACGCGGTGGCCCCCGTGTGGGACGAGAACGGGGACCCCGTCTCCCTCATCTGCATGTTCGGGGAGGAGAGGCGGGAGTTCGCGCGGTTCGAGGACGTGCCCGAGGGCGAGGGCGGGGAAGGGGACTGACCATGATCGAGATCCGCATCCACGGCCGCGGGGGGCAGGGGGCGGTCGTCGCCTCGTTGCTCATCGCCCACGCAGCCCACCGCGCCGGCTACCACGTCCAGGTCTTCCCCGAATTCGGCGTCGAGCGCCGCGGGGTGCCGGTGACCGCCTTCGCGCGCCTGGACCGGGAGCCCATCCGGATCCGCACCAAGATCACCGCCCCCGACCACGTCGTGGTGCTCGACCCCGCGCTCGCCCGCTCCACCCCGGTGACCGACGGCCTGCGGGAGGACGGCTCCATCGTGATCAACGCGCCCGACGCCTCCCTCCTCGAATCCGTGCAGGAGCAGTGGCGGCTGGCCCACGTGGACGCGACGGCCATCGCCGCCCGCCACGGCATCGGGACCGCCTCCTCCCCCATCGTGAACACGACCATGGTCGGCGCCTTCGCCGGCTCATCGGGCCTGCTCCGTCCGGAGCACGTGGAGGCGGCCATCCGGGAGGTCCTGGGACCGGAGGCGCCGCGGAACGTCGCGGCGGCGCTGGAGGCCTTCTCCGCCGTCCGCATGCTCCCCTCGCCGGTCTCCGGCGCCCTGCAGGCCCTGTTCGAGGGGGGTGAACGGTGAAGTTCGACCACGGCCGCGTGCGGTTCGAGGACCGGGGCGATCTCCGCGCCGGCGCCGGGTCCTCCGGCACCACGGAGTGGAACCACACCGGGTCCTGGAAGTACCTCGAGCCCGCCTACCGCGACGGCACGCCCCCCTGCGGGGAGCGCTGCCTGACGGGGATCGACGTCGTGGGCATGATGCGCGCCGTCGAGGCGGGCCGCTGGGAGGACGCCGTCCGCGCGGTGATGGACGCCAACCCCTTCCCCGGGATCACCGGCCGCGTCTGCCCCCGTCCCTGCATGCAGCCCTGCAACCGCAAGGCCATGGGCGGCGGCGTGGACATCCGCGCCGTCGAGCGGCAGGTCGGGGACTGGAAGCTCCGCCACGGCGTGAAGCCGCCGCTGCCGCGGGCCGACCGCCCCGCCGTCCACGTCGTGGGCTCGGGCCCCGCGGGGCTGTCGGCGGCCGTGGCCCTGCGGCGCCTCGGCCACCCCGTCGTCGTCCACGAGGCGAAGGAGGAGGCGGGCGGCCTGCTGCGCCACGGGATCCCCGGCTTCCGCCTCCCCGTGGAGGTCGTCCGGGCCGAGGTGGAGTGGGTCCGCGACCTCGGGATCCAGGTCCAGACCGGCGTGCCGGTGCTGGCCGGGGACCACGAGGCCTTCGGGCCGACGATCCTCGCCTTCGGCCTCGGCGCCTCGCGCCCCCTCGGCATCCCCGGGGAGGACCTCCCCGGCGTCCGCGACGGCGTGGAGATCCTCGCCGCGATCCGCCGCGGGGAGGACCCCGGGGCCGGCGAACGGGTGGCGGTCGTGGGGGGCGGGAACACCGCCCTCGACGTGGCCCGCTCCCTCCTCCGCCTCGGCTCCGCGCCGGTGGTCCACTACCGCCGCTCGGCCCGCGAGATGCCCGCGTTCAAGGACGAGATCGAGGAGGCGAGGGAGGAGGGCATCGAGTTCCGCTTCCTCTCCGCCCCCGTGGGGATCGAGGCCGTGGAGGGCGGCGGCCTCCGCCTCACCGTCGTGGACATGGTCCTCGGGGATCCCGACGCCTCGGGCCGCCCCCGGCCCGTGCCGAAGCCCGGCACCGAGAGGGTCGTCGAGGTGGATTCCGTCGTGAAGGCCCTCGGCGAGACCCTCGACCGCTCCGTCCTCCCCCCCGGGGTGGAGGCGGACGGGGGGGCCATCCGCACCGACGAGCGCGGGCGCACCGGGCGGCCCGGCGTCTACGCCTGCGGCGACGCCGCCCCGGGCACCGGGAACACCGTGGGCGAGGCGATCCGGGCGGGGCGCCTGTGCGCGCTGGCCCTGCACGAGGAGATCACCGGCGCCCCGCTGCCCGCCGACCACCCCCTGCGCGCCGCCGTGGACCGGGATCCCCGCGTCGTGAAGTTCAAGGACCTCAACCCCGCCTGGTTCGACCGGGAGGGGCCGGTGGAGCCGCCGGTGCTGGCCCCGGCGCTCCGGGCCGGGACCTTCGACGCGGTCGAGGGGGGCCTGACGGAGGACGAGGCCCGCTACGAGGCGGCCCGCTGCTTCAAGTGCGGGACGTGCACGGAGTGCGACACCTGCCTGACCTTCTGCCCCGACTTCGCCATCCGGCGCAGGCCGGGGGGCGGGTACGAGGTGGACCTGGCGTACTGCAAGGGCTGCGGCGTCTGCGCGGAGGAGTGCCCGCGCGGCGCCATGGAGTTCCGGAGGGCGCCATGAGCACCCGCGTCGAGGCCCCCCCCGCCCCCGAGGTGAAGATCCTCACGGGCAACCAGGCCGCGGCCTGGGGGGCGTACCTGTCGAGGGTGGAGGTCGTCTCCGCCTACCCCATCACCCCCCAGACGACGGTCATCGAGACCCTGGCCGACCTCGTGGCGAGGGCCGACTGGCCGTCGCGCTTCGTGAACGTGGAGTCGGAGCACTCGGCCATGGCCGTGTGCATCGGGGCCTCCTACACGGGGGCCCGCACCTTCACCGCCACGAGCAGCCAGGGCCTGGCCCTGATGCACGAGCTCCTCCACTGGGCCGGCGGGGGCCGCCTGCCCGTCGTCCTCGTGGACGTGAACCGGGCCATGGCCCCGGGCTGGTCCATCTGGACCGACCAGCAGGACAGCCTCTCCCAGAGGGACACGGGCTGGGCGCAGTTCTACTGCTCCTCGGTGCAGGACGTCCTCGACCACGTGATCCTGGCCTTCCGCATGGCCGAGGAGGTCTCCGTCCCCGTGATGATCGTGGAGGACGCCTTCGTCCTCTCCCACACGGCGGAGGCCGTGGAGATGCCCTCCCGCGCGGCCGTGGATTCGATCCTCCCCCCCCGCCGGCCCTTCTTCCGGCTCGACGTGAAGGAGCCCCGCGCCTTCGGCGGGCTCCTCGGGCCCGACGTCTACCAGGAGGTCCGCGAGGACCTCCACCGGGCGCTCTCCTCCCTCGAGGTCCTCGCCCCGAGGGTCTACGGGGAGTGGGAGAGGCTCACGGGCCGGTCCTACGCCCCCGTGGAGACCTACAGGACCGACGACGCGGAGATCGTGCTGCTCACGAGCGGGGCGGTCTCCTCGACGGCCCGGGAGTTCGTGGACGCCCAGCGCGCGCGCCGCCAGCGGATCGGCCTCGTCCAGGTCCGGATGTTCCGCCCCTTCCCCTCGGGGGCGCTGCGCGACGCGCTCCGCGGGGTCCCGAAGGTCGCCGTCCTCGACCGCAACTGCTCCTTCGGCCACCACGGCATCTTCTTCCAGGAGCTGAAGTCCGCCCTCTACGGGATGGACGCCGCCGACCGGCCCCGGGCCTACGGGTACGTGCTCGGACTCGGCGGCCGCGACATCGGGCCCCGGGCGCTGATGGAGGTCGTGCGCCGCACGAGGGCCCGGGAGGTCCCCGTGCCGGAGACCGAGTGGCTGGGGGCCGTCCTTCCCGCCGCGCCCGAGGAGACCCTCCCGTGACCGCCCCGAGCATCCCGCACCTCGAGAACGAGCCCGTCGTCCACCGCGGCCACCTCGCCTGCCCCGGCTGCGGCGCCACTCCGGCCTACCGCATGGCCCTCGACGTCCTCGGCCGCGACACCATCGTCACCGCCCCCGCCTGCTGCTTCGCGGTCATCGACGGCGCCTTCCCCCACTCCGCCTCCGGGGTCCCGTTCCTCCACTCCGCCTTCGAGGCGTCGGCGGCCTACGCCAGCGGGGTCCGGGCGGCCCTCGACGTCCGGGGGGAGAAGGACGTGAACGTCCTCGTCTGGGCCGGGGACGGGGGGACCTTCGACATCGGCCTGCAGGCCCTCTCCGCCGCCGCCGAGCGGAACGAGGACATGATCTACGTCTGCTACGACAACGAGGCGTACATGAACACCGGCATCCAGCGCTCCTCCGCCACGCCGCGCGGGGCCTGGACGACGACGACGCCGGCGGGCCACACCAAGGTCGAGCCGAAGAAGGACCTCGGCGAGATCATGGCCGCCCACCGCATCCCCTACTTCGCCACGGCCTCCCTCTGCCACCCCGACGACATGATGGCCAAGTTCCGCAAGGCCAGGAAGCTGCGCGGCTTCCGCATGATCCACTTCTTCTCCCCCTGCCCCACGGGGTGGA
Organism: uncultured Planctomycetota bacterium; assembly: GCA_964633345.1. Classification (GTDB taxonomy): domain Bacteria; phylum Planctomycetota; class JAJSAM01; order JAJSAM01; family JAKLKS01; genus CAZWGT01. The sequence goes on along the minus strand of CAZWGT010000142.1, from coordinate 4,526 downwards.
AGGCGGATTCGCGGCACATGGTGGAGCTGGCGCGTCGGGCGGTGGACGCGGGCCTCTTCCCCCTCTACGAGGTCTTCGACGGCGAGCGACTCGTCATCAACCACCGCCCCTCCTGGGCGCCGGTGAAGGCGTACGTGGAGCTGCAGGGGCGCTTCAAGCACTTCACCGACGCGGACGTCGCGGCCATGGAGGCGGAGGCGCGCTCCTGCTGGGAGAGGCTGGAGCACCGGGCGCGCCTGAACGCGGGGCCGTAGGGGCGACCCTCCGGGTCGCCCGGCCGTATCCCCTACATGTCCGTCGGATCGACCATGAGGTGGCGCCAGCTCTCCTCCACGTGCCGGGAGAACGACCGCGGCAGCCCCGCGATGGCGTCGTGGGTCCGATCCACCTGCTCGTCGAATTGGTCCCCCAGCAGGCAGAGGGTGTAGTCCATCCCCGAGGCGTCGAGCGGCATGGCCCTCTGCGCGAAGGCGCAGCCGGGCGCGAGCAGCAGCGCGGCGGCGAGGGCGAGGCGGGCGGCCGCGGGCTTCCTCATGGTCCCCATCCTACCCCGGGCGGGCCCGCTCCGTGAGCCTGCCGCCCTCGAGCTTGAGGACCCGGTCGGCGTCCGCGGCGAGGGCCTCGTTGTGGGTCACGAGGAGGATCGCCCTCTCCGTCCCCCGGAAGCCGCGCAGGATCTCCCAGACGCCGCGGCTCGTCTCGGGGTCGAGGTTGCCCGTGGGCTCGTCGCACAGGAGGATCCTCGGCCCGTTGACGAGGGCCCGGGCGATGGCCACGCGCTGGCGCTCGCCGCCGGAGAGGTGCGGGGGGCGGTGGGACACGCGGTCGGCCAGTCCCACCCGCTCGAGGAGCTCCCGGGCCCGGGCGCGGTGGGCCCCGCCCGTCCCCATCCACTCGAGGAAGCCGGTCCGGATGCGGAGCGGCAGCAGCGCGTTCTCCAGCGCGGTCAGCTCCGGGACGAGGTGGAAGAACTGGAAGACGAAGCCGATCTCGAGGTTGCGGATCCGGTCCCGCTCGCGGCCGGAGACCCCGGCGAGGTCCCGCCCCCCCAGTTCCAGGCCCCCCTCGTCGGGGCGGTCGAGGAGGCCGAGGATGTGGAGGAGGGTGGACTTCCCCACGCCGCTCGCCCCGACCACGGCGACGATCTCCCCGCCGCGCAGGGTCAGGTCGAGGCCCCGGAGGATGCGGATCTCCGCGGCCCCGCTGCGGTAGGTCCGGCCGATCCCCTGCGCGCGGAGGAGGACCTCACTCATGGTGGAGGCTCTCCACGGGGTCGAGCATCGCGGCGCGCACGGCCGGCAGCAGGGCGCCGAGGAGGGCGAAGACGACGGCCCCCGCGCAGATGGAGAGGAGGAACGGTCCCTTCACGTCGATGGGGATCTGGTCGAAGCGGTAGATCTCCCGCGGGAACAGCTCGACCTTGAAGTTCTCGAGGATGAAGTCGGCGATCCCCTGGATGTTCGAGGTGATCCCGACGCCCAGCGCCGCGCCCGCCGCCGCCCCGATGGTCCCGATGAACAGCCCGTTGCCGAGGAACACGGAGGCGGTCCCCGCCACGGAGGCGCCGAGGGAGCGCAGCACGCCGATCTCGCGGGTCTTCTCGACGACCAGCATCGACTGGGTGGAGCCGATGAGGAAGGCCACGACGAGGAAGGAGAAGGAGGTGATGACGATGAGGAGGCCCCGCTCGTTCTCCACGGCCGCGAGCAGGCGGCGGTGCTTGTCCTTCCAGGTGAGGGGGGTGAGGGGGCGGATGCCCGCCCGCCCGCCGGGCTTGATGCTGGCCACGGCGATGTCGGGGACGGCGGCCTGGATCGCGGCCTTGACCTCCGCGCTCCCCTCGACGTCGTGGAGCAGGAGGCGGACCTCGTCCACCTCGAAGGGGAAGGACTCCTTGAAGAACGAGAGGGCGTCCCGGCGGTCCATCAGGAGGAGGAACTGGTCGATCTCGGAATCCCCGGACTCGAAGATCCCTGTGACGGTGAACACCTCCGAGGTCCACGTGAACTCCCCGGAGTCCTTCTCCTTCCCGGCGGCCTCCTTGCGCTTGCCCGTGGCGAGGCGCACCTTCCGCCCGAGTCCGAGGTCGAGGCGCTCCGCCAGCCACTGCCCGAGGACGAGCCCCTGCTTCTCGGGCCGGACCCGGCGGTTGCGCGCGGCCTCCTCCTCGCCGACGCGGAACGGCTGCTCCTCGGTCGCCGACTCGACGAGGCAGAGCGGGGACGGGGTCCCGCCCGTCTGGACGCGCCGGCCCCCGGAGTGGAGCTTGGCCCCGAGGTCGGAGACCCGGATCTCCTTGTCGGCGTCGATGCCCACCACCCGGCAGGGCAGGCTCTCGCGGAGCCCCTTCTGCTCGGCGGAGATCATCGACCATGTGTAGACCACCGGGGAGGCCTCGGCGATGCCCGGGACGCGGGCCTTGAGTTCCTGCACCAGCTTCGCGGCGTCGGCCTCGTACCGGACCTCCACCACCACGGCCGCCGTGTTGCCGATGAGGGAGTTCTTCAGGCGCTTCTGGAAGCCGTCCATCACCCCCACGACCACCACCACGAGCCCCACGCCCAGGGTCACGCCGAGGATGCCCAGCCCGCTCGACACCTTGTGGTACCAGAGGTAGCGAAGGGACAGGAACGGGGCGTAGCTCTTCAAGGGGAGGCTCCCGGTGGGGTGATTCCCTTCATCGGCAGGGCGGGTGCGAACAGCGCACGATAGCGGAGCGCGCGGGGGCGGCCATGGTTTCCCGTGCGGACCGGGACCGAAGGGGTCTGACCCCGGACCGAAGGGGTCTGACCCCGAATCGAACGGGCCGGGAGGTCTCCCCCCCGGCCCGGCGCGGCTTCGATCCGTCTACAGGGTGCTCTGGACCGCCTTCACCACGGGGACGGAGATGTGGTAGTTGTGGTGGCGGAAGATGCCGGAGATGCGCGGGGAGATCCTCTCCTCCTGCGTCGGGGAGAGCATGTAGCCCAGGGCCGCCGTGGCGAAGGCCCTCTGGTCCCACTCCGCGGAGGCCATCATGCCCTTCAGCTTCTTCACCGTGTCCCCGTCCCCGATGAGGCCGAGGCCCTGGACCGCCGCGCCCTTGAGGAAGAACTTGGCGCTGTCGGCCTGCTGGCCGCCCTTGGCCCCGCTCAGGATGTCCACGAGGATGTCGGCGTCCTTCGCCCCGCCCACCAGGCCGATGGCCATGGCCGCCGTGCGGGCGACCTCGGGGTTGGGCCGCTGGTCGGTGGCGAACATCTTGCCCAGCACGTCGGCCGCCGCCGGGTTGCCCGTCATCGCCAGGGCCAGGCCCGAGTAGGCCTGCACGTTCGTGCCCGAGCCGCGGCTCTCGAACAGGGACTTCAGCTCCTTCACCACGGACGGGGACTCGGTGCCGAGAAGGCCGAGGCCGAGGGCCACCGCCGAGGAGGAGTGCGGGTCGAACTTCTTCTCCCCGAGCATGCCGAGGAGCTGCTTCTCCTGGGCCGCGTAGGCCATGGAGGAGAGGGCGAGGTTGGACGCCTGGAAGAGCCAGCGGTCCTTGTTCGTGTTCTCGGAGACCTCGGCGAGGCGGTTGGCGATGACGACGTACTCGCGGGAGGAGGCGGAGAGCCGGCCCGCGATGCGGCCGAGGGAGTGCGCGGCGAAGACCTTGGAATAGGTGTCGGCGCCGTCGAGCCCCTCCTTCAGGAGGGCCGACGCGACGTTGGGCTCGCTGAAGGAGCCGAGGGCGAGGATGGCGGACTGGCGGACCACGTCCTTCTTCGAGCGCAGCTCGCCGAGGAGGACGCCGAGGGCCTCCTTGCGCACCTTCTCGTCGGCGTGGCCGCCGTACTTCCCGACGGCGTGCAGGGTGTAGGCGCGGACGGGGTCGGAGACGGACTTCATCGCCAGGGCCTTCTCGAACAGCGGCAGGGCCGCGGGGTCCCCCAGCATGCCGAGGGCGACGGAGGCGCAGGCCGCCTCGTCCACCTGGTCCTGGCGGGCGATGGCCGCCTGGTACATCTTCCGCAGGGGCTCGGCCGCGCCGTCGCGGTCGCCGAGCAGGCCGAGGCCGAGGGCGGCGTAGGCGGCCCGGTGCTCGCGCTTGTCGCTGGAGGGCGTGTTGAGGGCCTTCAGGAGGACCGGCAGGGCGACGTCCTTCTGCCCGGAGAGTCCGAGGGCCAGCAGGGCGTCCTCGCGCACCGCCGGGTCGCCGTCCATCTCGGCGGAGTTCTGCAGGTGGCGCACGGCCTCCTTGTAGCCGCTCTTGCCGAGGGCCAGGACGGCCGCGTCCCGGACGTGGGAGGCGGGGTCCGAGAGGCGGCCCAGGACGAGGTCGCGGGCCTCCTGCCGGTCGGTCTCGCCGATGGAGCGCCGCTCGCGGCCGGCGTCGGGCAGCGGGGAGATCATGCCCGTGCTGGTGCGGGGGGGGGAGAGGCGGAGATCGGGACGCCGGGCGAGGACGGCCGCGATGAACTCCTCCTTGGCGCCCTCGAAGTAGAAGGGCCAGATCTTGTCCTTGTCGTCGAGGCCGGAGGACTTCTTGCCGCCGACCGCGGCGC
>CAZWGT010000141.1:0-9411 GCA_964633345.1 uncultured Planctomycetota bacterium | reverse complement strand
CGGCCGAGGAGGCGGCATGATCACCGCGGGCATCGACGTGGGCTCCTCCGCCATCAAGGTGGCGGTGATGCGCACCGACGGGAAGGGCTCCGAGGAGCTCCTCGCCGGTCTCTGCGAGAGGGTCCGGCGGCGCGACGCCCTCGAGGTCACCCGGGCGGTCTTCGACTCCGCGCTGAAGGAGGCCGGGGTCCGGCAGGGGGACATCGGCTACATCGCCACGACCGGCGAGGGCGAGGGGGTCGAGTTCCGCACCGGGCACTTCTACGGGATGACCACCCACGCCCGCGGGGGCCTCTTCCTCGACCCCGAGGCGCGGGCGGTCCTCGACATCGGCGCCCTGCACACCCGCGCGCTCCTCATGGACGAGCGGGCCAAGGTGCTGGGCTACCGCATGACGAGCCAGTGCGCGTCGGGCTCGGGCCAGTTCCTCGAGAACATCTGCCGCTACCTCGGCGTCACGCTGGAGGAGATCGGCCCGCTGTCCCTGCAGGCGGACGACCCGGAGAAGTGCTCCTCCATCTGCGCCGTGCTCGCCGAGACCGACGTCATCAACATGGTCTCGCGCGGGATCAAGGTGCCGAACATCCTGAAGGGGATCCACCAGTCCATGGCGGGGCGCTACTACCGCCTGCTCGCCAGCGCCGGGGCGAAGGGCGTGGTCCTCGTGACCGGGGGCCCCGCCGCGGACGCGGGCCTCGTGAAGGCGATCCAGGAGGACGCGGTCGCCAACCGCTCCGCCGCCGAGATCCGCTGCCACCCGAAGTCGGTGCTCGCGGGGGCCATCGGGGCGGCCATCTGGGGCGCGTTCCGGGCGCGGCGGATCGCGGAGCGGGAGGGGAGGGCCGCGTGATGGAGGGGCGGAACGCCGTCGTCACCGGGGGGAGCGGGGGCATCGGCTCGGCCATCGTCCGCTCCCTGCTCGGGGCGGGCGCGCGGGTCGCCAGCCTCGACCTCCCCGGGCGGGCCCCGCCGGAGGGGGCGATCGCGCTCCCCTGCGACCTCGCGGACCGCGCCTCGCTCCGCGCCGCCGTCGCGGAGGCGGGGGACCGCTTCGACGGGAAGGTGCACGCCGTGGTGCACTGCGCCGGGATCACGCGGGACTCGATGCTCTGGAAGATGTCCGACGGAGACTGGGACCTCGTGCTCCGCGTGAACCTCGACTCGGCCTTCCTGCTCCTCAAGGAGACGGTGCCGATGCTGCGGCGCGCGGGAGGCGGGGCGGTGGTCCTCGTCTCCTCCATCAACGGGGAGCGGGGGAAGATGGGGCAGGCGAACTACGCCGCCAGCAAGGCGGGGCTGCACGCCCTCGCGCGGACCGCGGCGAAGGAGCTCGGCCGGTTCCAGGTCCGCGTGAACGCCGTGGCCCCGGGTTTCATCCTCACGGCGATGACGGAGCCCCTGCCGGAGGACGTCAAGCGCAGGGCCGTGGACGAGACCGCCCTCGGGAAGGCCGGTGCCCCCGCGGACGTGGCGGAAGCCGTGCTGTTCCTGTGCTCGCCCCGGTCGGGGCACGTCACGGGGCAGGTGCTGCGCGTGGACGGCGGCCAGCTGATGGCCTAGGAGGGGACATGGCGGACTCCGCACCGACGATCCGGAACCTCCGGCCGCGGGACCTGGAGGCCGTGATCGCCCTCGACGCGAAGATCCTCGGGAGGCGGCGCGAGGAGTACTTCCGGGGAAAGCTCGAGCAGGCGCTCCGGGAGACCGGGGTGATGGTCTCCCTCGCGGCCGAGGTGGACGGCGCCTTCGCGGGCTTCCTCCTCTCCCGCGTCTTCTACGGCGAGTTCGGCGAGATGGAGGCGGCGGCGGTGCTGGACACCGTCGGCGTCCACCCGGCGTTCCGCGGGAGGGGGGTGGGGAAGGCCCTCCTCGCCCAGCTCCGCACGAACCTCCTCGGCCTGGGGATCCGCAGGCTCTCCACGGAGGTCTCCTGGGACGGGACGGACCTGATGGCGTTCTTCCGCTCCGAAGGGTTCCGGCCCGCGCCGCGGTTCTGCCTCGACCTCGACCTCGAGGCGGCCCGCGAGCGCGCCGCGTCCGAAGAGGCCGACGGGGCGCCGTGAGGATCACCCTCTCCGCGCGGCGGGCCCTCGTGGCGGCGCTGGAGATGGCGGGGGCGGGCCCGGAGCCGGTCACGGCGGCGGAGGTCGCGGCGCGCCACGGGATCCCCGAGACCGCCCTCGCCAAGGTGATCCAGCGCCTGGTCAGCGCGGGGCTGGCCGTGGGGAGCCGCGGCGTCGGGGGGGGGTACCGACTGGCGCGGGAGGCCTCGGCGATCACCGTGGCCGAGGTCCTGGCCCCCTTCGAGCCGCCCGACTCCCCCGGGACGGGGGAGGCCGCCGAGCCCCGCATCGACGCGTTGTTCGCGGAGGTGGACGAGACCGCCCGCTGCACCCTGGCATCGGTCAGCCTGGCGACCCTCTCCCGGACGACCGTCACGCCCTGAGCGCCCTTCCGGATGACGCCCGTCAACCCTCCCCCGGCCTCGGGAACGCCGTTTCCTATGGAGTGTCCCGACGACATGCATCGCCTCGGGCGGAAGCCATAACCTGATTTTATTCAATGGGTTGGGCGGATCCCGGGCGGGCGGCTCGCCGGGGCGGGGGGGAATTTCCCCCGCAGGAGGGAAGTCCTCCTCCGTTCCGGCGGCCGCGCCGTCCGGGAACCCGGGACAAGGGCCTTACGGCCCCCTCCGGACGGGGGGGACGGTTACCGGGACGCGGGAGCGCGGGCCCGGGGAAGGGGAGATCGGATGCGCGGCAACCTGAAGTTCCGGGCCCGCTCGCTGGCGACGTCCCTGCTGGCGTGCGCGGCCCTGGTCGCCGTCGCGGGCCTCGCGGGCGCGGCCTGGGACGGGACGCAGGACATCAACCTCGGCGACAAGGTCGGAGCCGAGTTCGCGGTGGCGGATCCCAACCACCACGAATTCTCCTTCTGGGCGCCCAAGGACACGATCCTGAACATCAAGGCCAAGGCGGCGCCCGGCCTGGTGCTCGACTTCAAGCTGTACGACCAGCTCGACGCCGAGCAGGCGCTCGGCGCCACGGTCTCGGCCGCGGGAATCAAGAACTTCAAGATCCCCGCCGACGCGTACTACACGCTGCACGTCTCCGCGGACTCCGGCTCCGGGACGTACCTGCTCACCACGACGGGCAAGTACCCGACCAAGATCGTCGGGACGGTCTCCGCCGACACGAAGTTCGGCGCCATGGCCGGCGCCCTGGCCTCGGCCTCGGTCAAGCCGTCCAAGACCGGCGCCGGCGCCGCCACCATCACCTCCGTCAAGCTCCCCGGCGGCACGGTGGCCGGCGTCACGGCGGGCGTGGCCTCGTTCAAGAACCTCGCCCTGCCGAAGAGCACCACCTACACCCTCGACCTCACCTTCACGACGGCGGGGAACGTCGACGTCTCCATCGCCCTGAAGACCAAGCTCGTCAAGCGGACCTTCTCCTTCGGCATCTGCACCGTTCCCCCCGGGGCCCCCGTGGGCATCCGGGCCGACTGGCTCAGCTCCCCCCACAACCGTTCGGCCGACGAGGCGTTCCGCCACTGGGACGCCGACGGCGCGGTCCCCACGTCCTGCGCGAAGTGCCATTCCAGCGGCGGCTACCAGGACTGGCTGGGCGCCGACGGCACGGCCTTCGAGGTCGTCAACGCCGCCGCCGCCACCACCACGACGGTCGACTGCGACGCCTGCCACAACCCCGTCGCCGCGACGCTGAACACCGCCAAGTTCCCCTCCGGCGACCGGCTCGACAACCTCGGCCCCGAGGCGACCTGCATGCAGTGCCACCAGGGCCGCGAGTCCTCGGTCTCCATGGAGGACATGATCACCCTCTCCGCGCTCGGCGACGACGAGGTCTGCACGGGCTCCGTCCCCTCCGGCCAGGCCGGGGCGGCGGGCAAGCTGTCCTTCAAGAACGTGCACTACTTCGCCGCGGCCGCGACCCTCTACGGCCGCGAGGTCCGGGCCGGATACCAGTACGCCGGCAAGCTCTACAACGGCCGCCTCGAGCACGTGGACGACTACCGCACCTGCGTCCAGTGCCATGACCAGCACTCGACGGAGCTGCGCCTGAACGAGTGCGCCTCGTGCCACCCCGGCACCACCGACTACGCCTCCCTCCAGAACATCCGGATGGAGCGGACGGTCGCCGACTACGACGGCGACGGCAACGTGACGGAGGGCATCGCGGGCGAGCTGAGCGGCCTGGCCGACACCCTCTACGCGGCCATCCAGGCCTACGGCAGCGGCCTGGGCACGCCCATCACCTACGACGCCCACGCCTATCCGTACTGGTTCAACGACGTGACCCCGCGGACCGGCTTCTCCGCATGGACGCCCCGCCTCGTCCGCGCCGCCTACAACTACCAGTACTACCAGAAGGACCCGGGCGCCTTCGCGCACAACTCCCGGTACACGATGCAGCTCCTCTACGACTCCCTCGCCGACCTCGACGCGTCCACCTACGTCGCGGTCGCCAACCTCTCCGCCATGCACCGCGGCGACGAGGGCCACTTCGACGCCACCAGCTTGGCCTTCCGCGACTGGGACAAGGCCGAGGGCGACTCCGACGGCCTCGTCAACATCAACTGCGCCCAGTGCCACAGCAGCGAGGGCTTCGTCTCCTACGCGACGACGGTCACCAGCGGCACCGAGCTCAGCATCGTGGCCCCCGCCCCCGGCGTCGAGGGGATGCGGTGCGAGTCCTGCCACGAGGCCGGAGCCGCCGCCTTCTCCCAGGCTCCCCCGCCGGTCCGCTACGTCCCGGCCGTCTGGTTCTCCAGCACCAAGGTCGGCGGCACCATGAAGCTCGTCAACGGCTCCCTCGCCAAGGGCGAGGACGCCAACTCCAACAACGTCCTCGACTCCGGCGAGGACCTCGACAAGGACGGACTCCTCGACAAGACGGCGGATCCCTCCTTCACCTGCATGACGTGCCACCAGGGGCGGCAGTCGAAGCAGACCATCGACGACTACCTCCTCGTGCAGAACACGGCGCCCAAGCCGTCCTCGGCGTCGTTCCAGAACGTGCACTACCTGCCGGCCGCGGGCGTCCTCTACGCCAACAAGGCCCAGGTCGCCTACGAGTACGCGGGGAAGACCTACGCCAACCCCTTCACCCACCTCGACGGCGGGGTCACCGGCTTCGGCCCCCTCAACGGCAACCGCTGCACCTACTGCCACCTGACGGACCACACCTTCAAGCCGCAGGTCTCCGCGGCGTGCGCGACCTGCCACACGGAGGCCGCGGGCGACGTGGGGGCGATCCGCAAGAACCGTTCGGCCGACTACGACGCCGACGGCAACGCGACGGAGCACCTCTCGGCCGAGGTCGACTCCTTCGGCGAGGCGCTCTACGCCGCCATCCGCGCCTACGCGCAGACCACGTTCGGCGCCGACAAGCGCATCTACTACGACGGCTCGTCGCACCCGTACTGGTTCTATGACACGGACGGGGACGGCATCAAGAACAGCCGCGGCGAGGACGCCAACAGCAACGGCGTGCTCGACGCGGGCGAGGATCTCGACGGCGACAAGATCTTCGACTCCGACTGGGCCCAGTACCCGTTCTGGAAGAACGACACCCAGCACGCGACGGCCCCCGGCCGGATGATGAAGGCCGCCCACAACTGCCAGATCTGGCACAAGGAGCCGGGCGCGTGGGCGCACAACACGGCGTACATCATCCAGGTGCTGTTCGACTCCATCGACGACCTGGACAACGGGACGCTCGACGGGACCATCGGGACGCTCCCCGGCGGCATCGGCGCGCCGGCCAGGCCGTAGGAACCCCTTCCGACGACGGGACGCACGGAGGGCCGGGGCGCGAGCCCCGGCCCTCTCGATTCCCGCGGAGAGGGGCCCCGCCGGTGTAAGGTAGCCGTTCGCATGTCCCTCGAGGCCTTCCTCCCGGTGGTGCAGCGCTGGTTCCGCGAGCGCCTGGGCGAGCCCACGCCCCCCCAGGCCCGCGGCTGGCCCCTCGTCCGGGAGGGCCGGCACGTCCTCATCGCCGCCCCCACGGGCACGGGGAAGACGCTGGCGGCCTTCCTGTGGGCCATCGACGGGCTGCTGCGGCAGGGGACGGCGCTGCGCGACGCGACGCAGGTGCTCTACGTCTCCCCGCTCAAGGCCCTCGGCAACGACGTCCGCGTCAACCTCCAGGGCCCCCTCGACGAGCTGAAGATCCGCGACCTCTTCCTCCCCGAGGTGCGCGTCATGGTCCGCACCGGGGACACGCCGCAGGCCGAGCGCGCCTCGATGATCCGGCGGCCCCCGCACATCCTCGTGACGACCCCGGAGTCCCTCTACCTGCTCCTCACGAGCGAGGGGGGGCGCTCCATCCTCCGCACCGTGAAGACCGTCATCGTGGACGAGATCCACGCCGTGGTCGGGGACAAGCGCGGCTCCCACCTCGCGCTCTCCCTGGAGCGGCTCGAGGCCCTGGCCGGCCGGGTCCAGCGCATCGGCCTCTCCGCCACCCAGAAGCCGCTGGAGGACGTGGGGCGCTTTCTCGTCGGCGCGGGGCGGGAGTGCGCGCTGGTGGACGAGGGCCACCGGCGCGCCATGGACGCCGCCGTCGAGGTCCCGCCGTCCCCCATGGAGACCGTCTGCTCCCACGAGACCTGGGAGGAGATCTACGCCCGCGTCGCCGCCCTCGTCGAGGCCCACCGCACGACGCTCGTGTTCGTCAACACGCGGCGGCTGGCCGAGCGGGTGGCGGCCCGCCTGACGCACCTCCTCGGCGAGGAGGCCGTCGCCGCCCACCACGGGAGCCTCTCCCGCGCGCGGCGCCTCGACGCGGAGCAGCGCCTCAAGCACGGGAAGGTGCGGGCCGTCGTGGCGACCGCCTCCCTGGAGCTGGGCATCGACGTCGGCGACGTGGACCTCGTCGTCCAGATCGGCGGCACCCGCACCATCGCCACCTTCCTGCAGAGGGCCGGCCGCTCGGGCCACGGCGTGGGCCGGACCCCGAAGGCGCGCCTGTTCCCCCTCACCATGGACGAGCTCGTCGAGGCGGCGGCCCTGTTCCGCTGCCTGCGCCGGGGGATCCTCGACCGCACCCCGCAGCCTGCGGCGCCGCTCGACATCCTCGCGCAGCAGGTCGTCGCCTCCTGCGTGCCGGAGGACTGGAGCGAGGACGCGCTCTTCGAGGCGATGCGGCGGGCGTGGCCCTACCGGGAGCTGCCGCGGGAGGACTTCGACGCGGTCCTCGCCCTCCACGCCGAGGGGCGCCACGCGCTGCTCCACCGCGACGGGGTGCACGGCCGGGTCCGGGCCACGCGCCGGGCCCGGATCGTCGCCGCCACCTCGGGCGGCGCCATCCCCGACACCGGGGACTACCGGGTGCTCGAGGAGCCGGCGGGGCTGCTCGTCGGCACGGTGAACGAGGACTTCGCGATCGAATCGAGCGGCGGCGACGTCTTCCAGCTCGGCAACGCGTCCTGGCGCATCCGGCGGATCGAGCCGGGGATCCTGCGCGTGGAGGACGCGAAGGGGGCGCCGCCGACGATCCCCTTCTGGTTCGGAGAGGCCCCCGCGCGGACGGAGGAGCTCTCGCGGGCGGTGGGGGAGGTGCGGGAGGAGTGCGACGGCCAGGGGTGGCTCGAGCGGGAGTGCGGGCTTCCGCCCGCGGCCTCGGTCCAGGCGGCGGAGTACCTCGACGCGGGGAGGCGGGCGCTCGGCGGGGCGCCGACGACGGACCGGGTCGTCCTCGAGCGGTTCTTCGACGAGTCGGGGGGCATGCAGATGGTCCTCCACGCCCCCTTCGGCGGGCGCATCCTCAGGGCCTGGGGGATCGCGCTCCGCAAGCGGTTCTGCCGCGGCTTCGGTTTCGAACTCCAGGCGGCCGCCAACGAGGACGCGGTGGTGATCTCGCTGGGGCCCCACCACTCCTTCCCCCTGGAGGAGGTCTTCGACTACCTCCACCCGAACACGGCGCTGCCGCTCCTGGAGCAGGCGCTCCTCGACCAGCCGATGTGGGAGACGCGGTGGCGCTGGAACGCGGCGCGGGCGCTGCTCGTCCCCCGCATGCGGAACGGGAAGAGGACCCCTCTCCCCCTCGTGCGGATGATGAGCCAGGACCTGATGGTGCGCGCCTTCCCCCAGGCCCAGGCCTGCCCCGAGACCCTGCCGACGATGGACCGCGACATCCCGCGGGAGCACCCCCTCGTCCGGCAGACGCTGATCGACTGCCTGACGGAGGCCATGGACGGGGATGGGCTCCTCGAGGTGCTCCGGCGCCTGCGCGCCGGCTCCCTCGAGCGTCGCGCGGTGGATCTCCCCGAGCCCTCCCCCTTCGCGCGCGGGATCCTCGCCGCGCGGCCCTACGCCTTCCTCGACGACGCCCCGCTGGAGGAGCGGCGCACGCAGGCGGTGATGCAGCGCCGCGTCCTCGACCAGAGGAGCGCCGACGAGATCGGGGCCCTCGACCCCGACGCGGTGGCGCGCGTGCGGGACGAGGCGTGGCCGTCCCCCCGCTCCGCCGACGAGGTGCACGAGACGCTGCTCTGGATGGGCTACGCCGCGGAGTCCGAGGCCGGGCCGTGGCGGCGCTGGCTCGACGAGCTGGAGTCCGCGGGACGCGTCGTCCTCGACGGGGGCCGCTGGTGGGCGCGGGAGCACTCCCGGGATCCCGTCGAGACCTGGCGCGGGCGCCTGGAGGCCCTCGGCCCCGTGTTCTCCGACGACCCGGCGCTCCTCGAGCTCGAGCGGAAGGGCTCGGCGCTCCGCGTGCGCCTCGACGGGCGGACGGCGTGGTGCGACCGCCGGCTGCTGGCCCGCATCCACCGCTACACCGTCGAGCGCCTGCGGCGGGAGATCGAGCCGGTCTCCGCGGCGGAGTTCCTCCGCTTCCTCGCCTGCTGGCAGCACGCCGACCCGGAGCACCAGGTCGAGGGCCCCCGGGGCGTGGCGCAGGTGATCCGGAGACTCTCGGGCTTCGAGGTCCCCGCGGCGGCCTGGGAGGCGAACGTCCTGCCGGCCCGCGTGAAGGGCTACCGGAGGGAGTGGCTCGACCAGCTGACGACCACCGGCGAGGCGGCGTGGGGGCGGCTGTGGGGGAGCGGGTCGTCGGCGATCCGGACCACGCCCGTGGCGCTGGTCCTCCGCGAGGACCTCGACCGCTGGCTGGCGCTGGCGCCGCCCGTGATCCTCGAAGGGCTCTCCTCGGCGGCGCTGCAGGTGGAGGAGGCGCTGCGGGCCCGCGGGGCCCTCTTCCCGCAGGAACTGGCCCGGGCGACGCGGCTTCTCGGCACCCAGATGGAGACCGCGCTCGGCGAACTCATCGGCGCGGGCCGCATCACCTGCGACTCCTACGGCGCTCTCCGGTGGCTCGTGGTGCCCGCCGCGAAGCGGAAGGTCGCCGCGGCCTCGGGGAGATGGAGCCTCTTCCGGGGACTGGACCAGGG
>CAZWGT010000140.1:0-9415 GCA_964633345.1 uncultured Planctomycetota bacterium | reverse complement strand
CGAGGCCCGCTGAGAGGAGCGGGCCTCGCGATTCCCGACCGAGGTGAGTCAGAGGCCACGTCCATTCGGTCGGCGCGGATCGCGGAGAAGGAGTGACCCTTCGGCCATCGACCCGCCCGATCAAGCCTCTCCCGGCTCTTCGTGGCCGCTTCCCGCCGTTGACGTCCCTCCCGCCGGAGAGGGGAGCGTCCGCGCAGCGGACGACTCCCCTCTCCGGCGGAAGCCGCTCGCACGACCCGATCGGGAAGCCCGCGGCTCATCGCCCGATGTACACCACGTCGTCCGACTCCTCGTCGTCGTCGGAGTCCTGCACGCCGTTGGGCCCGACGGAGAAGAGCTGGAAGGAGTTGGGGTTGAGGTACCCCCCGCCCGCGCGGCTGGAGAGCTTCTTCGGCCGCACGTCGATCGTCTCCTTCGTCTCCAGGTTCATGATCTCGGTGACGCCCTTGGGGTCCTTGTAGTCGTTGGAGTGGAAGTAGACGAGGGGCCAGCCCCAGGCGTCGCAGTACTCCCGCGCCTCGGCGTCGGCGGACCGGCCGCGGGCGGCGCGGAACTTGTCGTCGTCGGTGTTCTGGATGAGGTTCTGGTCGGCCGTCACCTGCCCGGCCTGGACCTCGTTGCAGTTGAGCAGGAAGAAGACGGTCTCGATGCCCACGTTGATGTCGTTGGGCTGGCCGATCTCCTTGCCGACGTGGATCTTGCCGATCTTGAGGTCCTTCGACCGGGTGAAGGGGTACTTGCCGTACTGCTCGTTGTCGTTGCGCAGCGCCTCCAGGGCGGCCCCGACGTTGGTCACCAGGGTGCTGGTCTGGAGTTTCTGCTGGGCCTTCATCGCCCGGGGGATCATGGCGGCCACCAGGCCCATCAGGGCGGCGATGATGGCGATGACGACGAGGACCTCGACGAGGGTGAACCCCCCGTCGTCGGTCGCGTCTACTGGACGTCGAGCCATACCTCGGCCGCCTCCACGCGGCAGTCCAACTCGGTCCCGCCGGGCGCGTAGCACTTCACCTCGAGACGGATCTTCCCGCCCCGGCTCTTGATCAGGTTGAGGACCTCCACGTTCTCCGCCCCTGCAACCGGCTTGCCGTTCAGGAGCAGCGTGATGGCCCCCTTCTCCTCGTTCATCTTCACGAAGCCGAAAGTGACCTTCCCGTCGGCGGGCCAGGTGAAGCCGGGGAGGTCGATGTACTCCTCGGCCTCGGTCTTGGCCTTCTGGTCCTTCTTGAACCGCACGACGGCGCTCCCGTCGAGCCGGCGGATGAGCCCGAGGACGGTCAGGTCGGTCTTCCCCTGGGGGAGGCGGAACAGCACCTCCAGGGCCCCGCTGGCCGTGGGGGCCATCGTCACGTCGAAGGAGGCCTTGAGCACCTTGGCGGAGTCGAACTCCCGCCAGAGGGTCGGCTTCTCCCCCTCGACGGCCTGTCCGGGGCCGAACTGCACCCCCCCGTCCCGCAGGGAGACCGGGAAGGTCTTCTTCTCCACCTGCCAGAGGTTCCCCACGGCCGGCCCGTTGGGGCGGTTGAACTCGTCCCGCATGATGCGGGTGTTCTGCCACTTGTAGACCTTGGTGATCGACTCCTTCACCCAGGCCTTGATGGCGTCCGCCTGCTCCTGCTCCGCGGGAGTGCCCTTGAACCCGGTGAGGACCGACTGGGCGGCATTCCAGCGCGCCAGGGCCTCGACGGCGTCCCCCCGGTAGTAGCGGACCCAGCCCATGGCCACGAGGCCGAGGGGGTGGCTCTTGTCCACCTTCTCGAGGAGGTAGGCGAGGTCGGCCTGGGCGGCCTCCAGCCGCTGCGTCACGGGCATCGCCTCGTCGAGGATCGCCACGCGGGCGGCCAGGATGGGCCAGCGGCCGTACCGGGGTTCGAGGCCCATGGCCCGGCGGATGAACTCCTTGGGCTCCCCGGGAGCGCCGCCCCCGGCGCGGCCGACGCCGGCCAGGGCGTCGGGGAAGCGGGGGGCGAGGCGGGCGCTCTCCAGGAACTGGGTGCGGGCCTCGGCCGGCCGGCCGTCGCGGAGGAGGAACTCCCCGAGCAGGTAGCGTCCGTAGGGCTCCTGGGGCCACGCGGCGACGGCCTCCTGGACGGCCTCGACGGCGAGGTCCTTCGCGCCCGAGGCGCGGAGCGCGTAGGCCTTGGCCACGAGGGGCCAGTAGAAGTTCAGCGGGTCGTCCTTCAGGGCCTCCTCGGCGGTCTTCACCGCCTCGGCGAGCCCCCCCTTGCGGGCGGCGTCCTCCGCGCCCAGGGCGGCCGCGATGCGGGCCTTCGCCACGGCGAGGTTGGTGCGCGCCACGGCCAGCTGCCCGTCCCCCGCCACGGACTTCTCCAGGGCGGCCTGGAAGGAGCCCCGGGCCTCGTCGAGCTTCTCGTCGATGTAGGCCAGGGCGCCGGAGGCGTTGTACCAGCCGGCGTCCCGCTCGGAGGCCGGCACCCGCTCGAGGACCGCCGCGGCCCCCTTGAACTCGGCCAGCGCCAGGAGGGCCCGGGCCTCGCCGACCGCCCCGGCCGCGCCCCCGCCGTCCTGGGCGGCCCGGCGGAACTCCTCCGCCGCCCGCTTCGCGTCCCCGAGGCTGCCGCCGTCGAGGAGCAGGTTCGCCAGGCGCAGGCGGACCGCGGCGTCGGGGAGCGTCTTCAGGGACGTCTCGTAGGCCGCGCGGGCGCGGTCGCGCAGGCCCAGCAGCTCCAGCACCTCGCCGTGGAGGGCGAGCATCTCCTCGTCCTTCGGCAGGGCCTTCAGCCACCACTCGTAGAGCTGGCACTCCCCCTCGAGGTCGTGGAGGCGGCGCAGCGTCCGGCCGAGCTCCTTCAGCGTGTCCCGGTCGTTGGCGTTCCTCCGCAGGGCCTCGCGGTAGTCCGCCGCCGCCTGGGTCCAGCACTCCCGCTTCCTGTACTTGGGCTTCGTCCCCTCCTCGAGGGACCACGCCGCCAGCTCGCGCAGCTGGGGGATGTCGAGGTTCGTGCGGCCGGCCGCCTGCTCCATGAGGATCCGCTTCGAGCCGTAGTTGTTGGCGAAGGTGTCCGCGAACCCCAGCTGCTCCGTGCGGGAGCGGAAGGGGACCGGCCCCCCCTGGAACTTCCCGTCCTTGACGGTGATCTGCCAGAAGGTGAACTCCATCGCGGGGTCGGCGAGGAGGTGGTAGCGGGACTTCCCCTTCCCCTGGTCCGCGGGGAGGAGCTCGATCTTCCCGTAGATCTTCTGCCCCAGTCCGTCCCGGGCGATGACCCAGTCGAAGAGGGAGAGATCCACGGGCTTGGCCGGGGCGACCGCGGACTCGACGCCCTCCTCCTCGCCGCCCTCTCCGCCGCCGGCGTCGGCGGCCGCGGGCTCCTCGGCGGGGACCTCCTCCTCCTTCGCGGGGGGCTCGGCGGGCTCGAAGAAGTAGTGGCGCAGGCCCACCGCGGCGTCCACGTGGAACCAGGGGCGCACCGGGGGGACCGCCACGGGGATCCGCGGGACGGGCAGGTCGGACAGCTCCGCGAAGGGGGGCGCCACGAGGTCGGAGTAGCTGTCGAGGAGGGAGCGCCCCGAGGGCCGCGAGGTCCGGGGGAAGGAGTCCGAGCCCCCGGGGGGCGGGGGGACGTCCGTCGGCGCCTGGGTCGAGGGGACCGGGACGGGCTGGTAGCCCTTGTCCATCGCGCCGATCCCGGCGACGGCGAGGATCACGACCACGAGGAGGACCTGTTCCTTGTTCGGCTTCACTGGGCGGCCTCCTCCTGCGCGTCGAGGTTCACGAGGAACACCTTCACGGAGAACTCGGCGGTGCCCGCCTCCGCGGCGCGCACCCCCTCGGGGCGGCCGAGGCCGAAGACCTCGTCCAGCACGAGCCGGCGGCCCTTGCCGTCGCGGTCCCGGTCGTTCACCGACTTCACCAGCTCGGCGAGATCGGCGGGCTGCCCCCGGACCTTGAACCGCACCGTGACGGTGTTGATGAACGGGGAGTTCTCGGTCCCGCCGATCCCCTGCATCGTCCCGCCGACGGCGATGGTCTCGATCCGGTCCACGCCGAGGGCGATGGCGCGGTCCACGACGCGGCAGGCCGCGGCCAGCCCGGCCAGGGAGCGCGCGAAGCCCGCCTCCTGGACCTGCTCGAAGCCGAGGTCGAGGGCGCCGGGGGAGATCTCCACGTTGTTGGCCGAGGCGCGGGCGGCGAAGGCGGAGCGCGCCTTCTCCACGAGCAGCGAGAAGGCCGCGCTCGGCAGCCGCACCGCCTGGTCCCGGATGGCCTTGCGGACCTCGGGCGTGTCCTCCCCGGCGATGCGGAGGATGTCGGCGATCTCCTCCTCCATGAGGCGCTCGCCCTTCTCCGTCCGGCCGACCTCCGAGGCCAGCTCCTCGACGCGGGCGTCGGCGGCGGCGACGACGCGGTCCATCTCCTTCAGGTACTTCTCGTCGGGGACCGGCTTCTTGCGGAGCTCCTCCGACTGGCGGAGGACCTTCTGCCGGGCCGCGACGAGGTCGCGGTCGTAGACGGCGCAGCCGCGCAGCAGCACCGCCATCAGGAAGACCAGGCCGCCCACGGCCACGGACAGGGTGAAGGTCCGGTGCTTCTGCAGGAGTTCGTCCACGGTCCTACCTCCCCACCGGGCGCCAGCCCTGGAACAGCGAGATCTCCATCTCGAAGGTCTTCGAGCCGCGCAGCCCCCCCTTCAGCTCGACGAGGGCGCCGGGGATCCTCGATTCGATGGCGGTCTTGAGCGCCCCGGAGAAGTCGTTCAGCACGGCGCCCGGGGGCTTCTCGCGCTGCTGGATCGACCCCGTGAGCACGACCGTCGGGACGCGGGCCTCCACGGGCTCCTCGGGGGCCCCCGCCTTCTCCTTCTTCGCGTCCTTCGCGTCCTTGCCGTCCCTGCCCTTGGGGTCCGCGTCCTTCCCGTCGGCCCCGGCCTCCCCCCCGGCGGGCGGGGCGAGGAACCGCTCCGGCACCGCGCGCTGGGTGAAGCGGGCCTTGACGTCGGTGCAGTGGACGGCCTGGAACTCGCTCTGGGAGTCCACGACCTCCTGGACCTCCCCCATCACGCGCTCGAACCAGGGGCCCAGGCGCACCTCCTCGCGCAGCAGCGCCAGCCGGTCCACCGCGGCCTCGACCTTCTTCATCTTCTGCTGCCCGAGTTCGCGCTTCTTCTCGGCCTCGGCCAGGCGATCGGCCATGGCCTTCTCGTTGGCGCGGGCCTTGGCCTCCTCGCCCGCGGAGCCCGCGTAGAGGAAGACGAGCCCCCCCGCGGCGACGACGCCGGAGGCGATGAGCCAGGCGGTGTGCTGGACGAAGTGGCGCTTCTTCCGGTCGGCCTCGGGGAGGATCTCCAGGCGGAACGCCGCCGGGTCGGCCGCCATCTGCGCGAGGCCCAGGGCCGCCGCCATCGCGGGCCCCTCCTCGCGCAGGCCCTCGGCGGCCGCGGGGTCCATGGCCGAGAGGTCCACCGTCTCGAAGGGGTCGAAGGGCTCCGCGGGGATCCCGAGACCCGCCGCGAGGTAGTCACACATCCCCTTGATCCGCGCGCCGGCCCCCGAGACCAGGACCCGGTCGATGCGGAGATCGGCGAGCTTCGTCTGGGCCTTGCAGAACATGAGGGAGGAGTGGACCGCGGAGACCACCGACCCCGCCGTCGAGAGCAGGGTGTTGGCGACCTTCTCCTCGTTGGAGTCGGCGTAGCGGGCCTTGTTCCGGGGCGTGAGATTGCCCTTCTGGACCTTCATCTTCTCCGCGGTCTCGGGGGAGACGCGGAACGCCGCCGCCAGGGCCTCGGTGAAGGGGCGGCCGCCGCCGGCCATGTTGCGGGCGAACAGGAGCGCCCCGTCCCTCTGGATGGCGACGTCGGTGTTCTCCCCGCCGAGGTGGAGCAGCAGCGTCACCTCGCCGGGGGGCACCTTGGCGTTGGTGACGAAGGAGTGGTAGAGCGCGATCGACCGGGGGCACCCCCCGAGGACGGCGGCCCCCGCCGCCGCGCCGGCGTCCAGGCGGGGCCGGAGGTGGGCGTTGCGGGCCAGCGCCACGAGGACCGTGTCGTCCTCCCCCGCCGCCGCGGGCAGGGTGAGCAGCGCCCAGTCGGCGGCGACGTCCCCGCCGGACTGCTCGGCGACCTCCTGGATCTCGAAGCGCATGAGCATCTCGAGGCGCCAGTCGGGCACGCGCGGGGCGTGGGTGTAGCGGATGATGAGGTCCTTGCCGCTGAGCCCGAAGAGGGCCGGGCCCCCCATCCGCGCCCCGGCGAGGACCTGCCGGGCCGAGGCGACGCGGGCCGCGTCGTCCGCCCCCTCGAGGGCCGCGGCCGTGGCCTTCGTCACCTGCCAGAGGCCGCCCTTGCGCCGGACCTCGATGGCCCGTAGGGAGTTCGACCCGATCGTCACGCCGATGCCGTTCGCCATGCGCGAGCCTCCTGCGGCTGGTCCCTACCTCTTCGGCGGGCCGTAGAGCTTCTCCCGCTCCTCCTCGACCTTGCGGCGGATCGCGTCGATCCCCTGCCCGACCTGGACCGCGAACTCGTTCCCCGGCGGCGCGATCCGGAGGACCTCCTCCAGGTGGAGGAGCTGCAGGGCCGGCTGTCCCGCCTGCCCCAGGTCGGCCGCCTGGTTGTAGATCTGCTCGACCCGCCGGGCGACGTCCCGCTCGCGCACGCGGGCGAGGTCGGCCTCCGCCTGGGCCTTCCCCTCGGCGGCGGCCGTCCCGAAGGGGTGCTTCTCGAACCGCCGGGCGACGGGGTCGAGGAGGGCGATGGCCCGCTCGAGGTCCGGGGCGCTGTCGAACTGGCGGCCGTTGCGCGCCGCCTCCCGGCCGGCGTCGAGGTCCTTCTTCCCCTCGCGGAGGATCTGGGCGGCCCCCTCCTCCCCCTTCTTGCGGAAGTCCGGGAGGTAGTGGAACGCCAGGGCCGCCTGCTCGTAGGCCATGGCGGCCTGGCCGTACTTCTCCTCGGCCTCGAGGTCCTTGGCCCGGCGGATCTGCAGGGCCGCGGCGTCGTTCTCCAGGGCGAGGTTCACGCTGAGGCGCACGGCGGGGGAGGCGCCGGCCGGCGGGGCGAGCCGGACCCGGAGGCCGCGGGGGGTGCGCAGCGAGGTGAACTCGAAGCCCGGCGAGGCCGGGTCGGCGGAGAGCACGAAGGGCTGGGGGCCGTCGGAGGCCCCGACGATGATCTTGCGGACCCCCTCCTTCCGGAAGGCGTCGTCCTGGGGGAGCACGAGGGCCGTCGTCTCCAGGACGAGGGTGACCGCCCCGCTCCCCATCCCGGAGGGGCAGGTGAAGGTGAAGGCGCTCCCCGCCGGCCCGCCGGTGCAGGAGAGGATCGCGCCGCCGCCCGTGGACTCGGCCTTGATCTCGAAGGCACCTCCGCCGGGCGAGGCGCCCGCGGCGGAGAGGACCGAGCCGCTGTGGGCGGGGGGGGCCGCGAGGGCGGCGCCGAGGAGGGACTCGATCGGGGCCTCGACGGACGGCGCGGGCCCCCCCTGGGTGAGGAGGACCTCGCCCCCGCGCACGGCCTCGAGGAAGCCCCCCGCGTCGAGGCGGACGCGCAGGTCCTCGGAGGTCAGGTCCTGGGCCGCGCCGGACTCGGCGCGGCGGAAGACGACGTCGTCGAAGGTCGCGGGCCGGCCGCCGAAGGCGGCGAGGTGGATGCGGGCCGAGGTGGCGTGGGCCGGGGCCGTGACGACGGCCCGGGTCGCGGGCCAGGAGGCGCCGCCCTCGACCACGGGCGTCGAGACCTCGCGCACGATCCCCGGCCGCGTGGAGGAGATCCAGACGACGACGACCGCCCCCGAGCCGGCCCCGACCTTCGCCGAGACCTCGTAGGCGGTGTCGGGGGCGACGGAGTTGTCGGCCCCGCCCTGGGCGGCGCCGCTGAACTCGACCCGCGACAGGCCTTCGCCCTGGGCCTGGACCTCGAGGGAGTGGACGCCGGAGGCCGCCCGGGGCGCCTCGGGGGTCCCGACGATGCGGGCCCCGGCGGCCCCCTCCTCGAGGGCGAACCAGCGGACCACGCCCTCGTCGTCGAAGGAGAAGTCGGTGACGAGGTTGTCCTTCACGCCCTCGACCCCCACCTTCACCGTCTTCTGGCTGAACACCCACCACCCCGCGCCCCCGGCCGCGGCCAGGACGACGACGGCCGCCAGCGCCCCCCTCCCGCCGCGGCCCCGGGAGGCGGTGACGTCGATCTCGCCGCGCATGAGGCCCCACTCGGCCCCGTCGTCCGCTCCGGCGAGGGAGGACTCGATGTCGGCGACCGTGGGATCCACGAAGAGGACCCGCTGGGCGCCGATGCGGATGCGGCTGTTGTGGCGGAGGAGGAGCTCCACGACGGGCTCCCCGTCCACGAGGGTCCCGTTGGTGGAGCCGAGGTCGCGCAGCACGTAGCCGTTCGCCTCGCGGGTGATCTCGCAGTGGACCCCCGAGACCCCGGCGTCCTGGAAGGAGACGGTGTTGGTCGCGCGGCGGCCGAAGGTGGTGCGGGCCCCCTTGAGGGGAATCTCGGTCCCCTTCTTCTCCCCGTCGATGACGCGCAGGAGGCACTCCCCCGTCGTGCCGCCCGACCCCGCGGGCATCGACATCGTCACCGCGGCCGAGGTCGCGGAGGGGGCGGAGGCCTGGGCGCCGCCGAGGTCGAGCTCCTCGATGTCGAGCCCCTCGGAGGCGGCGGCCGCGCCGGCCCCGTCCTCGAAGACCATGTCGACGCCGCCGACGTGGACGACGTCCCCGCCCTTGAGCATCGCGCGGGGGACCTTCTGTCCGTTGACCTTGGTCCCGTTGCGGCTCCCCATGTCCACGATCTCGTAGCCCTTGCCGACGAAGAGGATCTGCGCGTGGCGGCGGGAGACGCCCTCGACGTCGAGGGGGAGGGTGTTGTCGGCGGTCCGCCCGATGGTCACGGCCTCTTCGCCGACGGGGACCGTCTTCGGTCCCCCGGGGAGCTTCACGATCAGGCGGGGCATGCGCGTTCCTCCAGGCAACGATCCGGACGCCCCGGGCGGACCGGGAGCGGTGAGGTTGCCTCCCGCGCGCGCCTGCCCACTTCCCCGGCCCCTCATGCCGGTTCGCGCGGAGGGTCTCGGCAGCGGCAGCGACGACGGCGGCGGCCGGCGGTACGCGGCTGCCGCCCCTTATCTTACGGCGAAATGCTATCCGTCCATCCCGTACCGGCCCATCTTCTTCCTCAGGCCGAGGCGGGACAATCCGAGGGTCCGGGCGGCGTGGGTCTTGTTCCCCCCCGCGTCCTTCAGCACCGAGAGCAGCATGACCCTCTCGAGGTCCTCGACGGCCTCCTTGAGGGTCCTCCCCCCGGGCCCCCTCCCGGGGGCGCCGGGAGCGGCCGGGGATGCCGGGGAGGCCCCCCCCTCCCGGACGTGGGGGGAGAGGACCTCGCGCGTGATGGCCCCGCTGCAGAGGGTGACGGCGCGCCGGATCTCGTTCTCCAGCTCCCGGACGTTC
>CAZWGT010000139.1:0-9425 GCA_964633345.1 uncultured Planctomycetota bacterium | reverse complement strand
CCCCGTGAACCGCGGCGCCTCCCGGACGACGACGACCCGCACGGCCGGCCGGACTACCGGCCGGGCGCGGGCGTAGTCCGGACGAAGCCCGCCTCTCCTCCCCCCCGCGCCCGGGACCTCCATTCCGCGCCCCGCATCCGGCGGGCCGCTACGATTTCCCCTCTCCGCGCGAAAGGACGACTCCCATGGACATCGAACTGAAGCTCCCCGACGGATCCGTCAGGAAGTACCCCTCCGGCGTCCCCGGCCGCGACGTCGCCCGGGATCTCCCCGGCGGGAAGGACGCCCTCGCCCTCCTCGTGGACGGGCAGTTCGTCGACTTCCACTCCCCGATCCGCAAGGGAGGGGCGGTCCGCGCCGTGCTCCCCGGGACGGAGGAGGGCCTCGAGGTCGTGCGCCACACGGCCGCCCACGTCATGGCCCAGGCCGTCGCCCGCCTCTTCGGCAAGGGGAACGTCGAGTTCGCCATCGGCCCCGTCATCGACGAGGGCTTCTACTACGACTTCGACATCGACCACCCCTTCACGCCCGAGGACCTCCCGCGCATCGAGGAGGAGATGAGGAGGATCGTCCGCGAGGACCTCCCGCTCTCCCGGATCGAGATGGAGGGGAAGGAGAAGGCGTACGCCGCGCTCGACGCCTCGGGCAAGGCCGCGTTCAAGAAGGAGATCGTCCGCGACCTCCCCGACGGCTCCGTCTTCTCGTTCTACTCCCAGGGGGAGTTCACCGACCTCTGCCGCGGCCCCCACGTCCCGTCCACGGGGCGGGTGGGGGAGGCCTTCAAGCTCCTCTCCGTGGCCGGCGCCTACTGGCGCGGCGACGAGAAGCGCAAGATGCTCCAGCGCATCTACGCCACGGCCTTCTTCCGCCGGGAGGAGCTCGAGGAGTGGGTGCGCCTCAAGGAGGAGGCGAGGAAGCGCGACCACCGGATCCTCGGCAAGGACCTCGGCCTCTTCAAGTTCCCCGCCGCGTCCCCGGGCGCGGCCATCTGGCTGCCGAAGGGGATGGTCTGCTGGCGGGAACTGGAGCGCGTGATCCGCGAGAAGCTGTCCTCCCGCGACTACGTCGAGATCCGCACGCCCGTGCTGCTCGACTCCACGGTGTGGAAGGTCACGGGCCACATGGACCACTACCGCGAGAACATGTACTTCCTCGAGGAGCAGGAGGACGGCCGAATCCTCGGCATGAAGCCCATGAACTGCCCCGGCTCCGCCATGGTCTTCCAGGAGGGGATCCGCTCCTACCGCGACCTGCCGCTGCGCCTGGCGGAGTTCGGCCTCGTCCACCGCAACGAGAAGTCCGGCGTGCTGGGCGGCCTGACGAGGGTGCGCTCGTTCACGCAGGACGACGCCCACGTCTACTGCGCCCCGGAGCAGCTCCGCGCGGAGCTCGAGGACCTCGTCGCCTTCGTGCGGGAGATCTACGGCCTCTTCGGGTTCTCCGACATCCGGATGTACTTCGCCACGCGGCCCGCCTCCTCCACGGGGTCGGACGCCATGTGGAGGGACGCCGAGGCGGCCATCGAGGGGGTGCTGAAGGACTCCGGGGCCCCCTGGAAGCTCGACCCGGGCGGAGGGGCGTTCTACGGCCCGAAGATCGACTTCAAGGTGCTGGACTCCATCAAGCGGGAGTGGCAGCTGGCCACGGTCCAGGTGGACTTCTCGCTGCCGGAGAAGTTCGACCTCGAGTACGCCGCCCAGGACGGGACGCGGAAGCGGCCGGTCGTCGTGCACCGCGCCATCCTCGGCTCCTTCGAGCGGATGTTCGGGATCCTGGTGGAGCACTTCGCCGGGGCGTTCCCGCTCTGGCTCTCCCCGGAGCAGGTCCGCGTCGTCCCGGTCTCCGAGGAGAAGCAGGCCGACGCCTGCCTCGCCGCGGTGAAGTCACTGCGGGCGGCCGGTCTCCGCGCGTCGGCCGACCTCGGCTCGGGGAAGATGGGGGCGAAGATCCGGGAGTCCACGATGCAGAAGGTGAACTACTGCTTCGTCATCGGCGGCCGCGAGGCCGAGTCGGGGCAGGTGGCGGTCCGCCGGCGGGACGGCCACGACCTCGGCGCGATGCCGCTGGCGGACGCCGTGGCGGCGCTGGCGCGGGAGGCGTCGGAGCGGAGCCTCGACCCGGTGCTCGGTCCGCCCCCCGGCACGCCGCTGCCGGAACGGAAGAAGAAGGCCTGATGTAGGGGCGACCCTCCGGGTCGCCCGGCCGTTGACCATCGGAGGACGCCATGCTGAACCCAAGGACGACCGCGCGCCTCGACGCGACCCTCGGCGAGATCCGCGAATCCGGCGTCTGGAAGGACGAGCGGGTGATCCAGTCGGCCCAGGGCGCGGAGATCACGGTCAACGGGAGGAAGGCCCTCAACTTCTGCGCCAACAACTACCTCGGCCTCTCCTCCCACCCTGCTGTGATCGCCGCCGCCCACAAGACGCTGGACGAGCGGGGCTACGGGATGTCCTCGGTGCGGTTCATCTGCGGGACGCAGGACATCCACCGGGAGCTCGAGTGCCGCATGAGCGGCTTCCTCTCCACCGAGGACACGATCCTCTACACGTCCTGCTTCGACGCGAACGGCGGGATCTTCGAGACGTTGCTGGGCCCCGAGGACGCGATCCTCGCGGACAAGCTCAACCACGCCTCCATCATCGACGGGGTGCGCCTGGCGAAGGTGCCGAAGGAGCGGCGCCTCGTCTACGAGCACGCGAACATGGCCGACCTCGAGGCGAAGTTGAAGGAGGCGGCCGGAGCCCGGGACCGCCTGATCGTCACCGACGGCGTGTTCTCCATGGACGGGGATCTCGCGCCTCTGGCGGCGATCTGCGACCTTGCCGAGAAGCACGACGCGATGGTCATGGTGGACGACTCCCACGCCACGGGGTTCGTCGGGAAGCGGGGGCGCGGGACCCCGGAACACTTCGGGGTGCAGGCGCGGGTGGACCTCGTCACCTCGACCCTGGGAAAGGCGCTGGGCGGCGCGGCGGGGGGGTTCACCTCCGGGCGGGCGAAGATCATCCAGCTGCTGCGGCAGCGTTCCCGGCCCTACCTCTTCAGCAACTCGGTGCCGCCGCCCATCGCGGGCGCGGCCCTGGCGGTCATCGACCTCCTCGAGAAGAGCACGGAGCGGCGCGACCGCCTCGAGCGCAACGCGAAGCGGTTCCGCGACGGCATGGCGAAGGCCGGGTTCGACCTGAAGCCCGGCTCCCACCCCATCGTCCCCGTGATGCTCTACGACGCGAAGCGGGCCCAGGCCGTGGCGCGGGACCTCCTCGAGGAGGGCATCTACGTCATCGCCTTCACCTACCCGGTCGTCCCGAAGGGCCAGGACCGCATCCGCGTCCAGCTGAGCGCCGCCCACGACGACGCGATGATCGACCGTGCGATCGCGGCGTTCACGAAGGTGGGGCGGGCGAACGGGATCCTGAAGGGGTAGCCCCGTGCCGCGCGGGACCATCCTCGCCCTCGGGGGCGGAGGCTTCTCGATGGAGCCGCACAACCCCCTCCTCGACGAGCACGTCCTGTCCCGCGCCCGGGGGCGGAGGCCGCGGGTCTGCTTCGTCGGCACCGCGTCGGGGGATTCCCCGCTCTACCTGGGCCGTTACTACCGGGCCTTCCGGCGCCTGCGGTGCCGCCCGACCCATCTCTCCCTGTTCCAGCCGCCGGAGGGGAGCCTGCGCTCCTTCGTCCTCGACCAGGACGTGATCTACGTCGGGGGAGGGAACACGCGGGCCCTCCTCGTCCTGTGGCGGGAGTGGGGCCTCGACCGGATCCTGCGCGAGGCGTGGAAGGACGGGATCGTCCTGGCGGGGATCAGCGCCGGGTCCGTCTGCTGGTTCGAGGAGGGGCTGAGCGACTCCGTCGAGCCGGGGACGCTGAAGCCCCTCCGCTGCCTCGGGTTCCTCCCAGGGTCGAACTGCCCCCACTACGACGGCGAGGCGGCGCGACGACCGACCTACCGGCGGCTCGTGGCTCGGGGGGGAATCTCCCCCGGGTTCGCCGCCGACGACGGGGTCGCCCTCGTCTTCGAGGGCCGCCGCTTCGCGGGTGCGGTGTCGAGCCGTCCCGCCGCCCGGGCGTGGCGCGTCGAACGGGCGGGGGTGCGGGCCGTCGAGACGGGGATCCGCCCCGTCTTCCTCGGCTGACCCTACTCCGTCAGCGACTTCCCCGGCAGCCACTCCCCCTTGAAGGCGACCTTGAACTTCCCGGGGAGCCCCGCCGTGCCGTCCACGCGCACCGTCCACGTCCCGTCCTCGCCGAGGGAGGGAACCGTCACGGCCGCGCCCGGCTCGATCTCCATCTCCTCGCCCGAGGGGCTGACGAGGCCGGTGATCCTCAGGCCGAGCTTCTTCGACCCGGAGATCGCGAGGGTCCCCGCGGTGCGGGCGAGCAGCGTCATCGGGACCTCCGTCTCCGTCCCTCCCTCCGGCAGGAGGCCGGCGGCGGCGGGGACCTTCACGGGGCCGCGGGGCTCGGTGAAGAGCGTGTACCGCCCGCGGTTCGCGGTGGCGTTGGAGACGCGCAGGACGTGGATCCCCGCCGCCTTCGCCTTCACGATCCGGCCCGGGGCCCACTTCACCGGGATCCCCTCGGGGTCGAGCACGTCGAGGAGCGGGAGCATCCCGTTGTCCGCGTCCCCGCGCAGCTCGAAGGAGACCTTCGTCCCCTTCGGGAGGAGCGCGCCGACGCGATCGACC
This sequence comes from uncultured Planctomycetota bacterium, assembly GCA_964633345.1. Taxonomy (GTDB): domain Bacteria; phylum Planctomycetota; class JAJSAM01; order JAJSAM01; family JAKLKS01; genus CAZWGT01. Next base: position 4,737 of record CAZWGT010000139.1, on the reverse strand, counting down.
CCCGAGGGCCCGAGGGAGGCCGCCAGCCGGTCGCCCACGGACACCGGGATGTCGTCCCGGGTCACCGTCACCTGGGACGCCCCCTGGCCGACGGCCCGGTAGACGTGGGTCGCGTCGAGCCCGTGGAAGGTGCACCGCACCGTGTAGACGCCGGGGACCTCGCTGACGATGAGCGTCGCGGCGACCTGGTGGTCGGAATGCGCCGGCACCGTCACCTCGTTGAAGGGCGCCACGGCCGAGGGCTCCGTGTACAGGGCCTGCAGGAACAGGGCGTCGTCGGTCCCGTTGGCGATCGTGCACGCGAGGTCCACGGGACTCCCCAGCTTCACCGTCTCGCTCGAGAGGGAGATGCCCGTCACGGGGGCGCCGAGGACGGGGAGCCCGTTGGGGATCACGGGCGGGGTCCCGCCGCCGCCCGGCACGATCACGGGGTAGAGGGCCTTGACGCCGTTGATGTCGTCGGGCTGGAGCGTCCGCAGGATCCCCGTGTAGTAGGTGGCCATGACCGCCGTCGAGTCGTTCGTGTGGGCCAGGCCGAGGACGTGCCCCTGCTCGTGGAGGGCCACGCTCTGGAAGTCGTAGACCTCGGTCGTGGTGAAGTCCACGTCCGTGTCGAGGTTGAAGCCCGTCGAGTCCTCGTAGCTGAAGGAGGCGAGGGTGTAGGCGGCGGCGAGGGTGCCCGAGCCCAGGCTCAGGTTGATGAGCTGGATGTCGTTGAACCCGTCGTTCACCGGCAGGCTCCCCCAGGGGGCGTGGGAGGCGTCGGCGCCGGAGAACCGGAAGGCGGAGCCCGCCACGGTGTTCCAGGTCCCGACCGCCTGGCGGAAGCCGCTCCCCTCGTTGGTCCCGGTGTGGAGGTTGAACGGGTCGGTGTAGAGCGTGGTGAACCCGTACTGCCAGTGGAGGACCTTGTTCTGGGAGGAGTACTTGAGCTGGTAGGCCAGGCCCGCGGCGGCGGCCAGCACCAGTGTCGCGGCGAGGGCGGAGCCGGAGCGCAGGCGGCGGAGGTCCCTCATCGCCGGGCCCCGCGGACGCCGGCCCGGTCGAGGGCGTCGAGGAAGGCGCCGAGTTCCGTCGCGGGCCCGCCGACGGAGATCACGCCCCCCTCGGCCGAGGAGACCGGCGTCCCGTCCTCCCGGTGGACGAGCACGCGCCCGCCCGATCCCTCCACGAGCCGGAAGATCCCCTGGCCCCAGCCGACGGCCGGGCAGAGGGGCTCCCTCTCCCCGAGGAAGAGCAGGTAGCGCCGCCCCTCCTCGAGCACGGGCATCCCCTCGACGCCGAGGGCGCGCCCGTGGAGGGCGCCTCCGGCGAAGGAGGCGACGTGGTTGGAGGTCGCGACGGAGCCCTTCCAGGTGGAGACCTCGACGAGCTCGTAGTCGGTGTAGATGCGCGTCTTCCCGCCGGGGGCGGTGGACAGGCGCGTGCGGCTCCCCTCGACGGTGCCGATCAGGACGAGGTCGGCGATGCGGCCGATCTCCCCGATCTCCATCCGCCGGACCGAGGTGGCCCGGGCCGGACCGACGGCGACGGCCGCGGCGATCGCGGCCACGGCGACGGCCTTCGCGAGATGCCCCATTTCCGTTCCTCCCGGACCCAGGACGGTACACCGTCCGGGCGGCGGGCGCAAACGGCGGGTTTGACGGCCGTCAACACCTACCTCGGGAACAGCACCTCGACGATCGCCGACGCCCGGACGTCGGGTTCGCCGTCGAATCCGGCGAGGGTCACCCGGGCCAGGGCGCGGCGGCAGGGGACGACGCGGCCGGTCATGGTCTCCGTGACGAGGGCGATGCCCGGGATCTCCGAGAGGACGAGGCCCGCGGCGTCGGCGTCCTCCGCGGACAGGAGGGCGGTCCCCGCGAACCCCGAGGCGACGACGAACTCCACGTCCACCGGGGCGCCGAGGCCCGAGGCGGGCTCGACGGTGAACCAGGCGACGGCCGAACCCGACTCCGAGGTGAACTCCCGGACGCGGTCCCCCGAGGTGAGGGTCAGGATCCCCGTCCCCGGATCGAACGCCGCCTTGAGGCCGAGGGCGGCCAGGAGCGCGTTCCCGGCGACCCGCGGTCCGTAGAGGGCGGGAAGGGCGGCGCGCCGCTCCCCCTCGGTCCCCCGGAGGAAGAGGTAGGCGTGGGCGTCCGCCCCCGGGGCCCCGGCGAGGAGGTTCGCGGCGTCCTCGCGGAGCATCGTCCCGCCGAGGAGCCGGCCGCCCGCCACGGCGACGAAGTGGTCCTCGAGGGCCGGGAGGTCGGCCTTCGATTCGGCGAGCGCCGCGTCGTCGGCGGCGCGGGAGGGCGCGGCCCGGTCCTCGCGGGGGGCGGCGCGGGAGGAGGAGCAGCCGGCGGCCAGGAGCGCGAGGAGGAGGGCGGATCGCATGGCCCCAGCATGGCGGGAAGGGGGCCCCGGCGCAACTCCCGCCTCCCCGGCGGCCGTGGCAGAATCCGCGGGAAGGAGGTTCCCATGGGTCTCGGAGCGGGCGCTCGGTTCACCTGGCTCGGCCACTCGACGTTCCTCGTCGAGACCCCCATGAAGAAGCAGATCCTCCTCGATCCCTGGGTCGCGGGGAACCCGGCCTGCCCCCCGCGGGCGAAGAAGCTGCCGAAGCTCGACGCGCTGCTGGTGAGCCACGGCCACTTCGATCACATCGCGGACGCGGTGGACCTGGCGAAGGCCCACGGCTGCCCGGTGGTGTCGAACTTCGAGACCGCCTGCTGGCTGAAGACGAAGGGCGTCACGACGACGGTCGAGATGAACAAGGGCGGGACCGTCGAGGTGGCGGGGGTGAAGGCCACGATGGTCCACGCCGACCACTCCTGCGGCATCTCCGACGGGGACGCCATCGTCTACGGCGGCGAGGCGGGGGGGTTCGTGGTGACGCTGGAGAACGGCTTCCGCTTCTACCACGCGGGCGACACCAACGTCTTCGGCGACATGGCCCTCATCGGCCAGATCTACAAGCCCGACCTGGCGCTGCTGCCCATCGGCGGCCTCTACACGATGGGCCCGCTCGAGGCCTCCCACGCGGTGCGCCTGCTCGGCGTGCGGAAGGTCATCCCCATGCACTTCGGGACCTTCCCCCCGCTCTCCGGGACCCCGGCGGAACTCCGCGACCTCTGCGGCGCCCGCGTCGAGATCCTCGACCTCCGCCCCGGCGACACGGCGGAATAGGGGACTCCCGCCCCGCCCCCGGACCGGGGACAGCCGTGGTAGGGGCCGGGCGGAGCCCGGCCCGCCGTGCTAGAGGGAAGGGTCCTCGATTCGACCGATGAAGAGGATGGTCCCCGTGGGGCGGTGACGGATGACGAAGAGGAACGGACGATCGACGACCACCGTCTCGTGATCGTCGATGGCGAACAGGACAACGAAGAGCGCCGTGGTCACCGCCATTGCCTCCGTCCCTTCCTCCGTCACTGTGATGAGGGCTTTCTGGCGTATCGACTTGAGGACAACCTCGCCCGGATCTCCCGCAGCCCCGGAGAAGTCGGCCCGTCCCCGGTCGAACGCGTCCGTCACACCCATTCCCTGCAGCGGCCCCACTAGGTCGATGTCCGACCTGGTTTCGAAGCCCGGGAGGAAGAGGGTCACGTTCGTGGGCGAGAGTCCTTCGATCCAGGCGGAGAAGTCCTTTGGGGAGAGAGCATCCTCGATCGCCGGAAGTCCGTCAGGTTCGTCGGGCACCAGGATCGTCATGGAGTACTCATCACCCTCGTACGGAACGTCGATGGCCTGGAACCCGGGCCCCCTCATGCCTTCCATCCGGCCCTGGGCATGCATCAGGGGAATCGCGACCTGCGAGCCGTCCGAACGTGTGAAGGGGTGGAGCCGCGTCGTATCGAGGAGGAACGGCTTCGCCCACTTCCCGTCGAAGACCACGGCGTCCGTCAGGACGAAGGCCGCCTCGTCCCGATGGGCGTACGGCCCCAGGGCACCAGGCTCCAGGACCTCGGGAATCCTCCCGTGAGTCAATCGTGAGACCCACTGGTTGATCTCCTCCCGGGAGCCCTCCGGGTCTCCGGCGAAGTCCAGGCTCGTCGCGCGGGCCCCGTAGCGGACCAGGAGGGAGCGGATGAAGCGCCGCTTCATGGGAGTGTCGGTCCCCGTCCACAGGGCATTGGCAACGTCGAGCTTCACGGGACTGTCGACGTCAGGAGCGATGTTCGCAAGCACGGATTGGAACGCCCGGTCGACGCGCGCGGGGGCAAGTTCGAGCTTCATCGCGGTCATCAACTGATCCCGGGTCTCGCCCCGGGCCCCCGCCGCCATCATCGCCATCACGGCCGAGACGCTGAAGGGTGAGCACACCACGTTGCCGGGTTGCCCGCGCAGACGCCCGTGGAGGTCCAGGGCGAATGACAGATTTCCGTCGAGGACGGCCTTCCGATCCTGCGGCGCGGCTGTTCGAGGACGAGCGGGGAAGCCCTCCCGGTTCTTGGCAGGGGCCTGGGCAGCGCAGAGGAAGCACGATGCCAGCAACGCGATGGCCGCCGAGATCCGCATGGTCGACCCCTCCTCCGTTGAACGCCTTCCACTCCGCATCCTACGGCCGCCTTGCAAGCCGTGGGGACCACAGCCGGGAATTGGAGAATCGGAACACGGTGGACCTTAAGGGCGGGGCGAACGGCCGGGCGACCCGAAGGGTCGCCCCTACGAGTCACCCATCGGCTAGGCCCGCCAGCGCCTCGTCCACCTTCGCGAGGATCCCCTCGAGCCGCTTCCCGTCGGCGAAGGGGTCCA
>CAZWGT010000138.1:0-9432 GCA_964633345.1 uncultured Planctomycetota bacterium | reverse complement strand
CCTCCGAGGCATTGGCCGAGAGGACCGACGAGAGATCGGAGGGGGCGAGGATGCGGCCGACCAGGCCGATCCCGGCTATGGCGGCGACGGCGGACAGGAGGGGCCCCTCGAGGCTGTTCGAGCCCGCCAGTCCGCTCAGGGATCCCATGGCGAATCCCATCGCCACGAGCGCGATGCACACGACGAGCCCCGCCGCCGCGAGCAGCTTCATCGCGCCGCGATCCTCTCCGCCATCGCGACGAAGGCCCGCGCCCCCGCCGCCGCGTCGAAGGTCGCCTCCGCGACGGCGCGGCAGCGGGCCGGGAGGCCCGGGTCGGCGCGCAGCGCCGCCAGCGAGGCGCGCGCCCGGGCGGAGGCGGGGCCGTCGAACCCGTCCACGACCACCCCCACGCCCCCCCCGCCCACGATCCCGTCCATGTCGCCGACCCCGGAACTGACCACCACCGGCACCCCGCAGGCGAGGAACTCGCCGAGCTTCGTCGGGCAGGAGGCCCTCTTGCTCCGGCAGGATCGTATGAAGAACACCCCGGCCGCGGAAGGGGCGATCCAGCGCGGCACCTCGGCGTGCGGCACCCGCCGCACCAGGGAGCGGTCCGCGGCGACCCCCCGCGCCGCCAGCCCCTCCCCCACCGCGCCGCCGGGATCCTCGGTCAGGAAGAGGAGCCGCGCGTCGGCGTCGGCCGCCACGGCCGCCGCGGCGAAGTCGAGCATCTCCGGCAGGAGGTACCAGGTCCCCGTGGCCCCGAGGAACGCGTAGGTGCGCTTCCCGAGGAAGGGGCGGAGGTCCGCGGGCGGCTCCCCCCCCGGCCGGAACCGATCGAGATCCGCGCCGCAGGGGATGACCGCCGACGGCGTCGCCGCCGGGAGCAGCCCCTCGTCCCGGAGGAGCCGCTCCCCCGCGTTCGAGAGCACCACCACCCCGTCGGCCTTCCGCAGCAGCGTCCGCTCCAGCCGCTTCCAGAGGAGGAACAGCGGATGGCGCCGCGACCAGAGCCCCCCGTCCACCCGCTCGTCGGGCCACAGGCCGCGCATGTCGAAGAGCAGGCGCGCCCCGTGCCGCCGCCCCGCCCGGTGGCAGAGGAGGGCCGGCACGTAGGAGCGCGCGTGGAGCACCGCGGGCCGCTCGGCCTCGACGATGCGCTTGACCGCCGCGAGGCCGGAGAGGAGATCCCGCGCCATCGAGCGGCGCCAGGGGAGGACGGTCCAGCGGACGCCCGCCGACGCGAGTTCCCCCTCCACGCCGGCGCGGGTCCCCTCCTCGGCCAGGAGGTGGGGCTTCTCGTAGGAGAGCAGGTGGACCGACCAGCCGGCGGCGCGGTAGCCCCGGAGGTAGGGCAGGACCTGGGAGCGGCCGGGGCCGCCGAGGACCCCGTCGTAGGAGACGAACAGGAGCCCCCGCCCGCTCACCGCCGCTCCGCCCACGACGCCAGGGCCAGGAGCACCCACAGGCGGATGCGGTGGCGGGCGCGGCCGGCGAGGTGGTCCTCGAGGAGCCGCGGCGGGACCTCCGGGCGCACCGCGCCGAGGGCGGCCAGGGGGCCCGAGGGAGCCAGCAGGCGCCGCGCCTCGGCGCCCAGCGGACCGGCCAGCGCCTCGTCCACCGGGGCGGCGAAGCCGCGCTTGCGGCGCGGGAGGAGGGACGCGGGCACCGAGCGCTCCACGGCGGCCCGGAGCACCCGCTTGCCGCGGAAGCCGCGCACCTTGAACTCCGAGGGGAGCGAGGCGCCGAGCTCCACGACCTCCCGCTCCTCGAAGGGGGATCGCGCCTCCAGGCCGTGGGCCATCGTGGCGACGTCCACCTTCACGTTCATGAAGTCCGGCAGGTGCGTGGCGAGATCGGTCCGCACCATCCGGTCCACCGGGTCGAGGCCCCCCGAGCCGTCGTAGAGCCCCTCCAGCCACTCCCGCGGCAGGGCCCCGTGGGCGGCGGCGAACGCCGGGTCGAGGAGGCCGCCCCGCGCCGGGCCGTTGAAGCACTCGTACATCTCGTAGTAGCGGCGCGCCTCGGGCAGGGCGGCGAGATCGAGGGCGCGGCGCACGCGGCCCATCGACAGCGCGCGGAGCGCGGCCGGCGTCCCCCCGGGCAGGCGCGCCACGAGCCCGAGGTAGGCGTGGCGGTGGTAGCCGCCGAAGACCTCGTCCCCCCCGTCCCCGGTGAGGGCCACGGTCACGCGCGCGCGGGCCGCCTTCGCCAGGGCCGAGGTCACCGCGGCGGAGGAATCGCCGAAGGGCTCGCCGTAGAGGGAGAGCACCTCGCGGAGCGCCGCGGGCCCGGGGGGCTCGGCGTCCAGCACCTCGAGGTCGAGGCCGAGGTGGCGGGCGATGGCCGCGGCGCCGGCGGATTCGTCGAAGGCGGGGTCGGGATGGCGCAGGGTGTAGGCGCGGACCCCGGCCCCGCCCTCGGCGGCCGCGGCGGCCACGGCGGCGGAATCGATCCCGCTCGAGAGGAAGATCCCCACGGGCACGTCGGCCAGCAGGCGCCGGGCCGTGGCGGCGCGGAGCGCCGCGCGCACCGCGTCCACCGCGTCCCCGAAGGAGCCGCGGAAGGTCCCCGGCGCCGGCAGGGTCCACCAGGTCTCCGGGGCGCCCACCCCGCGCGGCGACGCGGTGAGGAGGTGGCCGGCCTTCAGCTTCCTCGCGGCGCGGAAGGCGGTCCACGGCGCGGGGACGTAGGAGAACGAGAGGAAGAGCGAGATCCCCTCGGGATCGGGATCCCGCGGCAGGTCCCCCACGGCCATCAGGGCGTCCAGCGTGGAGGCGAAGAAGAGCCGCCCCCGCGAACGGGCGGTGAACAGCGGCTTCTCCCCCAGGGCGTCGCGGGCCAGCAGCAGGCTCCGCTCCCTCGCGTCGTAGGCGGCGAAGGCGAACTGCCCGCGGAGCGCGTTCACCGCCGCCGCGCCGCGGCGGGCGACGAGGCGCAGCAGCACCTCCGTGTCGGAGCGGGTGCGGAAGGCCTCCCCCTCCGCCTCCATCGCGGCGCGCAGGTCGGCGTGGTTGAAGATCTCCCCGTTGAAGGAGATCGCGTGCCGCCCGTCGGCGGAGGCCATGGGCTGGGCGCCCCCCTCGAGGTCGAGGATGGCCAGGCGGCGGTGGCCGAGGCCGCAGACACCGTCGGGGCTCGTCCAGATCCCCTCGCCGTCGGGGCCGCGGCGGGCGAGGAGCGCCGTGGCGCGGCGGAGGGCCTCCTCCGTCGGCCCCGGCCCCTCGGCCGAATCCGTGGCGTACCAGCCGACGATGCCGCACATGGCCTACTCCACCCCCGCCGCGGCCGGTCCCCCGGGCTCCGCCTCCCGGGGCAGCCGGTCCCTGATTCTCAGGACGGCGGCGCCGGCGCCCAGCAATGCGAGGGCGGGGAGGCCCAGGCGCACGGCCGCCCCCGGGATCGTGCCGACCGGCGGCCCGGCCGCCGAGAGCGCGGCGTCGGCCAGCAGGGCCAGGGCCAGGAGCCCCGCGCCCTCGATGCCGGCGCGGACGGCGCCGGGCCCCAGGGCGAGGCGGGAGCCGGCCATGCGGAGCGCCAGGGCGAAGAGCAGGAGGGCCGAGGCCGAACCGGCCAGGGCCACCCCGCCGAGCCCCGCGCCCGCGGCCGCCGCCAGGACCTGCGCGACGGCCGTGGCGGCCACCGTCGCCCCGAACAGCCGCAGCAGCGCCCGGTCCCCGCCCGCCGTCACGAGGAAGAGGCGCAGCGGGTGGACGAGGCCGAGCAGGAAGACGCCGGGAAGGTAGAGGCGGAGCGCGTCCAGCGCGGGGGCGTAGCCGGGCAGGACGCGGTCCACGAGGAGCTCCGTCCCCTGGGCCACGAGGACGAGGCCCGCCGCCAGCGCCAGGGCCAGCGCCCGGAGGGTCGCCAGGGTCAGCGGGCCGAGGGACGCCGCGCTCCCCCCGCTCCGCCCGTACTCCTCCCCCGCGCAGGGCCAGAGCACCCCCGCGATCACGTCGGGGAGGAAGAGGAGGGCGGCGCCCCCGAGGACGAGGATCCCGTACTGCCCCAGCGCCTCCCGCCCGAGCATGCCCCCCACGACGACGCGGTCCACCTGGAGGAGGAGGACGAAGGCGGCGCCCACGAGCCACGTGGGCAGGCCGCGGCGCACGGTCGCCGCCATGGCGGGGGGGCCGGAGAACCCCGGGAGCGGGACGGGGTCGGGCGAGACGGACCGGACGAGGAGCACCGCGGCGGCCGCCCCGCCCGCCCAGGCGATCAGCGCCCCGGTGATGTAGCGCGAGGGAAGGAGGAGGAGCAGGCCCGCGAGGTGGACGACGGCGAAGGTGAACTGCAGCAGCGCCACGCGGCCGAACTGCCGGCGCGCCTGGAAGAGCACGGCGTGGGCCTGGAAGACCTGCTGGAGGAACACCGCGGCGGCCAGCAGCAGGGCCGCGGGGCCGAGGCGATCCCCGCCCTCGATCCGGAGCACCAGGGCGGCGGCGATCCCCCCCGCGGCGGAGAGGAGGGCCCCGATGCCGAGGACGCGGGCCTCGAGGCGCCGCGCCTCCGCGGCCCGGCCCGCCCCCGACAGGATCGGCCCGTCGAGGGCCAGGGCGTGGAGGGCGCCGAGGTGCATCTCCCCCGCCAGGCGCAGGGCCACGAGGCAGACCTGGAACAGGCCGAAGGCCGCGGGCCCCATGACCCGGGCGACGAGGACGTTGCGCACGAGGCCGACGGCGGCCACGGCGCCGTTGCCCGCCCCGCCCATGAGGAGCCCCCGCAGGAAGGAGCGCCTCACCCCCCCTCCCCCGCGGCCGCGGGCGGGACCGCCCCGGCCAGCGCGGCGAACTCCGCCGGGGAGAGCGTCTCCGCGCGCCGGGAGGGATCGACGCCGGCGGCGCGGATCGCCTCCGCCGGGATGCCGGCCTTCCCGAGTGCGTTGCCGAGGGTCTTCCGTCGCATCGAGAACGCGGCGAACACGAGGGACTCCAGGCGCCCGAGGTCCCCCGCCGCGCGGCGGAGCGCGGGGTCGGGCGTCACGCGCACCACCGTCGAGGCGACCTCGGGCACGGGGTGGAAGGACTCCCGGCGCACCGCCTCGACCCGCGCCGTGCGGGCCACGCACTGCACGAGGACCGAGAGCGGCCCGTACGGATCCGTCCCCGGCGCGGCGCGGATTCGGTCCCCCACCTCCCGCTGGACGAGGACCACCATGTCCGCCGGCGGCGGCTCGCGCCGCAGCAGCGACAGCACCACGGGCGTGGCGATGGAGTACGGCAGGTTGGCGACGACGAGGAGACGGCCGGAACCGGGGTCAGTCCCCAGGCAGGAAGAACCGGGGACAGACCCCGGGGGTTCCAACGCCAACCGCAAGGCCTCCGACAGCCCCCCCCGCCCGTCGAGGGCGTCCCCCTCGAGGACGCGGACGAGGGGCTCCCCCTCGAAGGCGGCGCGGAGGAACGCGGCGAGGGACGCGTCGATCTCCACGGCCAGCACCGACGCCCCCGTCGCCGCGAGGGAGGCGGTCAGCCCGCCGAGCCCCGCGCCGATCTCGAGGACCCGATCCCCGGGCCCCGCCCGCGCCGCGGCGGCGGTGCGGTCGCGGGCCCCGGGGTCGGCGGGGAAGTTCTGCCCGAAGCGGCGGGAGGGGCGCACGCCGAGCCCGCGCAGGACGTGGCGGATCTCCCTGCGGGTGCGCGGGACCGAGGGCCGGTCCATCGGCTCAGGCCTCCCGGGGGAGGGCGTCGGCCAGGTGGCGGAGGAGGGGCGCGTAGTGCCACGGGATTGCGTGGCGCACGTGCAGGTCCTTCAGGCGCCGCAGGTGCTCCTCGTGCAGGGCCCCCATCGCCTCCTCCTTCGACTCGTCGCAGAAGTAGGCGCGGCAGCCGAGGGGCCGCGGGGATCGGGCCGTGCACTTCCGCTCCTTCCAGAACGGGCAGAGCCGCGTCGCGGGATCGAAGGAGCGCATCCCGGAGTCGGCGAGCAGGAGGTCCACCTCCAGGCGCGAGGCGAAGAGCGTGTGGCCCCAGACGTCGAAGTCGCAGCACCGCCCGCTGGCCCGGCAGACGGGGGCGACGCGCGCGGTGGCCCCGTCGAACTCGCGGTAGAGGGCGCGCAGCTCCTCGAAGGCGCCCGGGTCCGCGGTCACCGTCGCTTCCCCTTCCTCGCCGGACGGCGCCCCTCGCTCCCCTCCTCCTCGGCGGACTTCCTCGACACGAGCTTCGGGAACGAGGGGGCGGGCGGGGCGGCCGGCGGGGCGGCGGCGCCCGCGGCCGGGGCCGGGGGCGGGATCGGCACGGGGGCGGGGGCCGGCGGCTGCAGGACGGGCCAGCGCGCCTCCAGCTCCTGGATGAGGGCCTGGGCGTTCGCGGGGCGCTCCTCCCGGTCCTTGGCGAGCAGGCGCGTCACGAGGTTCACGAGCTTCGGCGAGGCGCCGGCCCGCTCGAGACGATCGGGCCGGTAGGGGGAGAGGACCTGCTTCGCCAGGGTCTCCTCGTCGGTCCTCCCCTTGATGGGCACCTCGCCGGTGACGAGGTGGTGGATCGTGGCGCCGAGGGCGTAGAGGTCGCTGCGCACGTCGAGGTCGGCCACGGCGCGGGCCTGCTCGGGGCTCAGGTACTCCACCGTCCCCACGGTGATCCCCGCCCCCGTGTCCTCCTTCATGCCGCCGCGCAGGAGGCAGAGGCCGAGGTCGATGATGCGGCACCGACCCTCGGCGTCCATGACCACGTTGCCGGGCTTGAGGTCGCGGTGCACGATGCCGCGCCCGTCGAGATAGGCCACGGCGCGGGCCATCTGCAGGACCGCGCGCAGCGCCGCCTCCTCCTTGAGGGGCCCCTCCTTCTCGACGATGCCCTGGAGGTCCCGGCCCTCGGCGTACTCCATGGCGCAGTACCAGACCCGCTCCTGCTCCGCGAGGTCGTAGCCGCGCACGATGCCGGGGTGCTCGAGCTTGAGCAGGATCCCCGCCTCGCGCCGGAAGCGCAGGAGGAAGCGGTCCTGGCGCGACAGCTCCGGCTTCATGACCTTGAGGGCGACCTCGACGCCGAGGGGCTTGTAGACGGCGCGGTAGACCTGGGCCATGCCCCCCTCGGCCACCTTGCCCCGGATGACGTACTTGGGGAAGGGCTGGAGCTCCTCCAGCGGGCGGTCGCGGAAGATCATCAGCTCCGTGCGGGTGAGGAGCCCGCGCTTGACGAGGAGGTCGAGGAGGCTCGGGGCGACGAGCTGGTCGCGGCTCGACTCCCGCTCCTGCAGCACCGCCGCGGCCTGGTCCTTCTGGATGATGCCCTCGTGGACCAGCCGGGCGGCCAGGTTCATCTCTTCCTTGCTCGGCACGCGGCCCTCCCGGGGAGCGGAAGGGGCGCCAGCCTATCCCCCCGGGGGCGGGGACGGGGAAAACCCCCGGGCCTGGGGCCCCGGAGTAGGGCCCCGGGGCGCCCGTTTCCGGGGTCCCGAGGGGTAGGGTTCCTCCGCTCCCGGGGCCGGGAAGAACCCGAACCCCTTGGGTCCGTTGTGGTTTCAACCGATGGATGCACGGGATCTGTGACATCGAGAGTTGCCGACGGCCGCCCGACCTGGAAAGGGACGTTGCCCCTTCCGGGCGTTCGTCCCCAAAAAGGGACAGGATCGGACCTAGATTGCCTCCGGCTTGACTTTCTGATTTCCGCCGCAAGTCGTTCATTGACAAGAACTTGACGCAAACCGCAACAAACCATGGGATTTCGGTGTTCAATTGGCGCATGGCTTGCGTCTAACCCTTTGAAGCACGTGGGAGCCGCGAAGGCCGCCCACGACGATCTCTCCAGAACAGACCGACGCTCGAAGGAAGGAACCCAAGATGCCGGCCCCCCAGGGGGTCCGCAAGGGCGGGTTCCCGACCGAGGGCGTCGAACGGAAAAGGTAGTACCGAGCGCTTGACCCACGTCTTCCTTCCTTCAATGCCCTACTTACTCAAGTGCTTGGTTTACCCCGCCGGGGGGCGGGCAACCGCTCCCCGGACCCCCCTCCCCTTGGCGGCCGCCCAACCGCCCCGGAGGGTTTGAACCGAAGGGCCCGGCCTGACCGCCGGGCCCTTCATCGTTTTCGGGGGCGACGGTCGGCGCTGAGGGCCAGGGCCGGCCGATGGTAGCCTCGCTCCGGAATGCCCACCTCGCCGGGTCCCATCTCGTGAGCGGCGCCCGCGGACCGTCCGATCCCGCGGCGTTGCGGCCCGGCCCGATCGAACTCCTGATCGTCCTGGGGGCCCTCGGACTCCGTCTCCTGTGGGCCGCCCTCGCCCCCGACGAACTGTGGTTCGACCACGTCTTCAATGACGCCACGGCGTGGAACATCGCCACCGGGAACGGATTCTCCGCCTCCGCCGAGGCCCCCTTCGTCCCCGCCATCTTCCGGACCCCGGGCTACTCCGCCTTCCTCGGAGCGGCGTACGCGGCGGCAGGCCACGTCGTCCGCGCGGGGTTCGTCGCCAACGCGATCCTCGACGCGCTGACCTGCCTGCTCGCCTGGAGGCTCGCGGCCGGCGACCTGGGGCGGCCCGCGGCCCGCTGGGTCCTCGTGCTCGCCGCGACCTACCCCTTCACCGCCCACGCGACGGGGACGCTATCGCCGGAGTCGCTGCTCGTGTTCCTCGCCCTCCTCTTCGTCGCCGTCCACCGCGCCTGGCCCGCGACGGGTTGGTCGTGGGGAATCCCCCTGGCGGGCGCGGTCCTCGGGGCCCTCGCCTGGGTCAAGCCGGTATTCCTGCCCCTTCCGGCCTTCCTCTTCCTGGCGGAGGGCGTGCGGCGCGGCGACTGGCTCTCGGCGGCCCGGAGGGCGGCCGTGGTCGGCGTCGTCGGGGCGGCCCTCTTCGCTCCCTGGATCTTCCGCAACCAGTCGGCCTTCGGCCGGCCCCTCCTCGGCGGGGAGACCGGGCTCGTCCTGTGGCACGGGACCCGCGACTTCCATCCGGAACTGGAGAAGGAGATCCGATCGAACTTCGATGTCCAGGCCACCGACGGCGCATCGCGGTACGAGACCACCCGGCGCGGACTCGCGGATTCCGCGGCGCTGCTGGCCCGGGACGACGAGTACCGCAGGTCCGCCATGGAGGCCATCGGGGAGCGCCCGATGCACGCGTTCCTCCTCGACCCTCTCCGGCGCGTGCCGAGGCTCTGGATCTCCACCCGGCACGTGCAGATGCCCGCGTGGGTCGGCGGTGCCGCCATCGCGGCCAGCATCGGCTACCTGGCCCTGGCGCTCGCGGGCCTCTGGGTGCTGCGGGGGCGGTGGAGGGCCCTCGCCCACTGGTGGGTGGTCCCCGTCACCCTGACGCTGGCGTACGCCGCCATCCACGTCGAGGCCCGGTACACGCTGCCGGCGCGGCCGACCCTCTGGCTCCTCGGCGGCGCCGCGATTCACGCGGCGCTGCTCCGCTTCCGGAGACGGGCGGAGCCCGCCCGCACCACGTGAGCCCCTACAGCCACTCGATCCCGTCGAGGATCCGCTGGAGGTACGGGCGGGCCTCGGCG
>CAZWGT010000137.1:9233-9484 GCA_964633345.1 uncultured Planctomycetota bacterium | reverse complement strand
CCGGTGAGGTCGGCGATGTCCTCGTGCATGGCCTTGCGGCGGTCGCCGTAGCCCGGCGACTTGACGGCGCAGACCTTGAGGGAGCCGCGCAGGCGGTTGACGACGAGGGTGGCCAGGGCCTCGCCCTCGACGTCCTCGGCGATGATGAGCAGCGGCTGGCCCGCCTTCATGACCTTCTCGAGGAGCGGGATGAGCTTGGCGATGCCGCCGAGCTTGTCCTCGTGGACGAGGACGACGGCGTTCTCGAGGAC
>CAZWGT010000137.1:5422-9223 GCA_964633345.1 uncultured Planctomycetota bacterium | reverse complement strand
CTTGCCGAGCTCGCGGTCGCCGTTGGTGGAGATGGTGGCGACCTGGGCGATCTTGGCCCGGTCGGTGCCGACCTCGCGGCTCTGCTTCTTCAGGTCCTCGACGGCGACGGCGACGGCGGCGTTGATGCCGCGCTGCAGATCGACGGGGTTGGCGCCCGCGACGAGGTGGCGGAGGCCCTCGGTGAAGATCGCCTCGGCCAGCACGGTCGCGGTGGTGGTGCCGTCGCCGGCCACGGTGGAGGTCTTCGAGGCGACCTCGCGGACGAGCTTGGCGCCCATGTTCTCCAGGGGGTCGACGAGTTCGATCTCCTCGGCGACGGTGACGCCGTCCTTGGTGACGGTCGGGGCGCCCCAGCCCTTGTCGAGCAGCGCGTTGCGGCCGCGGGGGCCGAGGGTCGCCTTCACGCAGCGGGCGAGCTTCGCGACGCCGGCGGCCATGCGCTCCCGGGCCTCGGTGTCGTAGGCGATCTGCTTGGCCATCGAATCATCCTCCTCAGGTGAGCCCGGTGACGGAGAGACCTTCCACGCCTCGACGGGGGCTAAGAACAACCCCCGTGCCAAAGGGCCCCGGGGCGTCCGCCCCTGCCATCGGCCCCATCCCGGACAGGTTGGCAGGGGGGGAGGGGGGGTGGGGTGACGGGGTGACAGGTTGTCAGGCGTCGGGCTACGGGGCCGGCCGGTATACGGCCAGGTCGAAGAGGCCGCGCGCCGGGGCGGAGGCGGACAGGCGCCAGCCCTCGACGGGGCCGGAGTCGGAGTCCAGGACCCGGTTGTGATAGACGAGGGATCGGGTCCGCTCGGCGACGACCCCCTGGCCCGCGACCCACCACCAGGTGCCGGCGCGGTTGATTCGCAGCCGGGACCGGTCGGAGAAGAAGTACCGCGTGTCGGCCGTCCAGTCCTGCCGCAGGGTCCCGGTGTAGGACCCGGCCGGCGTGGCCTTGTCCTCGATGCCGCCGAGGGTGCACGTCTCCCGGCGCACGAAGCGCCCGATCGGCTCCCCGGAGGCGTAGTCGATGATCCGCCCGCGGATCACCCGGGAGCGGTAGGTCCGGCCGACGGCCTGGTAGCGGGGCTGGAGCCGGACCCGGTTGCCCGCCCGGGCGGGGAGGATCACGCCCGAATTCCCCTCCACGACCGAGGTGATCGTCCCGTAGTGCGTTCCCCCGCCGCGGTAGACGAGGTCCGTCTCCAGCCACGAGCCGTCGGAGGCGTCGGTGCGGGTGGTCACCGTGCGCCCGAAGTCGTCCTCGGCGGCGGCCTGCACGGCGGCGGTCTCCGTGGCCCCGCCGTCGTACTCCCAGCTGGTCGTCCATCCGACGGTGGTGGGGGCGTAGTAGTCCTGCATGTCGATCCGGGGCGTCCCCGCGGCCGAGGACACCGCGGCGAAGGCGCCGGCCAGGAGGAGCACCGGGAGGACGAGACGTCCGTTGGAGGGGATCATCCCGGCACGGTAGGGCGCCCGGGAGTCCCGGTCCATGGGGCGAATCCCCACTCCGCCGGGAGGCCGGCGAGGTCCGCGAGCCCCGGACTGTAGAATGGCCCCATGGAATCGACGGTTCCCCGCGAGTGGATCGCGGACTTCGAGGCCGCCGCCCGCCGCCCGCTGCGGGATCGCCTGCGCTACGCCTTCATCCACACGTACAAGCCGGTCATGGACGACGAGCCCTTCCGCGCCTTCGACACCATGGCGGACTACCGGAAGTGGTGCGAGGAGAACCTCCCCTCCTGGCTGGGCTATGGCCGCGCGGTTTGAGTACGCCCAGGCCGGCGAGATCGCCGCCGCGTTCGGCCGGCGCGGCGTCCGGTACTTGTTCCTCGGGAAGTCCGGGGCCATCCTCCTCGGGTATCCCGACACGACCCAGGACGCCGACCTCTTCGTCGAGAAGTCCCCCGCCAACGGGCGCGCCATCGTCGCGGCCCTCGAGGACCTCGGGTTCCCCCTAACCCCTGCGCACATCGAGGAGATCGGGCGCGGCAAGGACTTCGTACAGATCCGCTATGGCCCCTTCGACCTGGACCTGATCTTCGCTCCCGACGGCATCGAGAGCTTCGCCGATGCCGACCGGCGCGGGATCACGGTGGAGGGCATGCGCGTCTGCCACATCGACGACATCATCCGCAGCAAGGAGGCCGCGGGACGGGCCAAGGACAAGGAGTCCCTCCCCCGGCTCCTGGCCTTCCGCGACTGGTGGGCGACTCGCAATCGGGCCTGACCGAACCCCCCGCCCCGCCCGTATCATCCCCGTATGACCAAGGTGCTGGTACCGCTCCTGCTCCTCCTCGTCCAAGAGGGAACGCCGACCGCGCCCACGAGGACGCTCGACCTCCCGGCCCGGGCCCCGAAGGCCCGGATCCTGACCCTCGACGGGAGGAGCCTCGAGGGCTCGAACCTGCGCGTGATCGAGGGGCGCCTGGCCGTCGAACTCTCCCCCGGCGAGGCCTCGGTGGAGTTCGCCGACGTGCTCGAGGCCTCCGTGGAGACCCCCGTCCCCCCCAACGCCGCCCACCTCCCCGGGTCCGCCGCCGCCCCGGCCGTCGAGGTCGAACTGGTCAACCGGGACCTCCTGCGCGGCGTGCTCCTGCGGGGCCGGGGCGAGGAGGGGTTCGTCCTGCGCAGCGCGGCGCTGGGGGAGATCGAGGTCTCCCTCGAGGACGTCGCCTCCGTCCGCTTCCTCGCCGGCGCGGCGCGCGCCGAGGACCCGCCCCCCCTCGAGGCGGGGCCGAAGGAGGACCGCGTCCTGTTCGCCACGGGGGACCGGATCGAGGGGACGGTGCGGTCCGTCGCGCCGGCCGAGGTGAAGGTCCGCGCCACGGACGGCGCCGAGCGCACCCTGAAGGTGGAGGGCCTCCTCGGCTTCGCCCTGGCCGCCCTGCCCCGCAGGCCCGCGACCGGCCTGCGCGTCCAGCTGGCCCTGACCGACGGGACCCGCATCACCGGGACCGGGGCCGCCACCACCGACGCCGCGTGGACCCTCTCCGGCACCCTCGGCGGGAAGGAGCGCGTCGTCCCCTCCGCCTTCCTCGCCGGCCTGGCCGTCCGCGGAGGGCGCGGCACGGCGCTGTCCGACCTCGTCCCCGCGTCCGTGGAGATCCGCCCGTACTGGGGCGACGACCCCCTCGTCCTCCCCCTCCGCCCCCGGTTCGACCGCGCCTTCCGCCTCGACGGGGGGACCGCGCCCCCCCTCCGCGTCGGCGGGCGCACCTACCTCCGCGGCGTCTCCTGCTTCTCCGGGACCACCCTCGCCTACGACCTCTCCGGCTCCCCCGTCCGGGCCTTCGTCGCGACGGTGGGCGTGGACGACGGGGGCCCCCGGGGGGCGGTCGAGTTCGAGGTCCTCCTCGACGGGAAGAGCGCGTGGAGGAGCGGCGTCGTGCGCCGCGAGCCGGTCGTGATGCCCCGGCTCGATCTGGCCGGCGCGAAGACCCTCTCCCTCGTCGTCCACGCCGGGCCCGACGACGACGTGCAGGACTTCGCCGACTGGGTGCGGGCGGCGCTCCTCCCCTGAACGCGATCCTCTTCGACCGGCCGTGGCTCCTGTGGGCCGCCCTCGGGGGCGCCGTGCTGGTCGTCGCGGCGGGGAGGAGGAAGGGGCGGGCGGCGGCGGTCCTCCGCGCCCTCGGCGTCGCCTGCGCCCTGGCCGCCGCCGCCGGCCCCCACCGCACGGTCCCCTCCCCGCGGCCCCGCCAGACCCTCGTCGCCGTCGAGGGGGCGTCGCTTCCCCGGGCCGTGGCGGAGGCCCTGGCGGGGCGGGACCCCGGGGCCGACGCGCGCCTGCTGGCCGAGGGCGGGGACGTCCC
>CAZWGT010000137.1:0-5412 GCA_964633345.1 uncultured Planctomycetota bacterium | reverse complement strand
GTCCCCCGGGACGACGCCGCGGCGGCCGCCTCCCTCCGCCTCGCGATCCCCGTCTACGTCCGCCGGGTCCCGTCGGATCTCCCTCCCCCTCCCCCACCGGGGCTCCCCTGGCTCGAGGGACTGGCGATCCCCCCCGCCGTCGCCGCCGGGGAGCCCTTCGTCCTGGAACCCCTCCTCTCCGCCCGCGCCGGTCCGGACGCCGAGGTCACGGTCAGCGTGGACGGCAGGGAGGTCCCCGGCCGCCCCGCGGTCGTCACCCTCGGCGCGGGGACCCACCTGCTGTCCGCCGCCTGCCGCGACGCCTCCGGGGGGGACCGCGGGACCGTCGCCGCCGCCCTCACCCTCCCCGGCCCCCCCGCCGTCCTCGTCGTCGAGGAGGGGGCGCCGTCTCCCGCGGCCCGGGCCCTCGAGGTCCAGGGGCTCGCCGTCACCCGCGCCACCTCCCTCCCGGCCGACCTCGCGCCCTTCGCGGTCGTGGTGCTCGGGGCCGGGGCCGCGGGGGACGGGGCCCTCGAGGCGTCGGTGCGCCGGGGCAAGGGGCTCCTCGTCCTCGGCGCCCGGGAGGACGCCCGCGGCCTCGGCCGGCTCCGCGGCTCCCCCGTGGAGCGGGCGCTGCCCGTGTTCCTCGCCCCGCCGCTGCCGCCCGCGCCGGAGCCCCTCCCCCCCGCGCCCCCCGACCCGCCGCCCCCGGGGAACGGGCCGGAGGTGCGCACCGACGAGGGGGACCGCCCCGGCGCCGTCGTCACCCTGCTCCTCGTCGTGGACTCCTCGGGCTCGATGTGGGGCCTGAAGCTCGAGATGGCCCGGCGCGCGGCCGCCGCCGCCGCGTCCCGCCTGGCGAAGGAGGATCGCTTCGGGCTGCTGTCCTTCTCCGACGGCCCGCGCTGGGAGATCCCCCTCGGCCCCGCGGGGGACGCGGCGCGCATCGAGGGGGCCCTCCGCGGTCTGCGGGCCGGGGGCGGGACGGAACTCCTCCCCGCCCTGCAGGAGGCCCGCCGCGCGCTCCGCCGGGAGACGACGGCGGTGCGGCACTGCGTGGTCCTGAGCGACGGGGAGACCTCCCCCTTCGGCCTGCGCAAGGTCGTCGAGGAGATGGTCGCCGAGGGGGCCACGCTCTCCAGCGTCGGCATCGGGGAGGACTTCGACGCGCGCCTGCTCGGGAACCTCTCGACCTGGGGGAAGGGGAGGACCTTCCCCGCGGTGGACCCGCAGACGCTCCCGCAGATCGTCACCCTCGACACGGAGCGCATCGTGGCCGCGGGGAACGAGGTCCGGAAGAGGGCCCGGCCGGCCCCCGATCTGCCGCCCCCTCCGGCGAAGGACGCCCCCGTGAAACCGGCGGACCGGCCGATGCCGAAGCCGCCCGCCCCCCGGACCGCGCTGGAAGCGGCCGACCCGTGCGCCCTCCTCGACGGTCTGGGGGCCTGGCCCCACGCCGTCCCCCCCGCGGCGGCCCCGGAGGCCCGGCAGGCGACGACCCTGGCGCTGCGCTTCGCCGGGGACGGGGGGCCGGCCCTCGTCCTCGGCCGGCACGGACTCGGGAGGACCGCCGCGCTCTCCTTCGACCCCGCCGACCTCGCGGCGTGGGAGGGGTTCCCGGCGGCCATGGCGCGCCTCGTCCGCGGGATGGCGGAGCCTGGGCCCGGGCCCGCGGCCTCCCTCGTCGGGGTGAAGGGGGACCGGGTGGAGTTCGAGGTCCGGGGGACCGGGGAGGGCCCGGTCTCCCCTCCCACGGTGCGGTCCCTGGACCCCGCGGGGGACTCCCCGACGACCCTGACCGTCGAGCGGGTGGCGGCGCGGCGGTTCGCGGTCCGCGTCCCCCCCGGCCGTCCCGGCCCGCGGGTCCTCGTGGTGGACGGGACGCCGCTGCCCTTCGTGGACCGGGGCCCCGAGCCTCCCCCGCCGGCGGACCCCGGCCGGGCGGCCCGGATCGCCCGCGAGGCGGGCGCCGTCCTCGTCGAGGGGGATCTCCCCCCCTGGCCCCCGGCGGGGCCGGGGACGCCGGTGCGGGTGCCCCTCGGCCTCCCCCTCCTCGCGGCGGCGGCGTTCCTCCTGCTGGCGGACACCACCGTCCGCCGCCTCCGGCCGGGGGCGTGACCCCCGCCGTAACTTGCCCCGGAGGCCTCCCGGAGGCACAATGCCGCGCTTCCTTCGGACACCCTTCAGGAGATCGCCCCATGTCGGTCCACAAGAGCCTGGTCGTCAAGTCGGGCCTCGTCCGCGCCCGCAACGTCTTCACCCGCGCCGAGCGCATCGAGCTGCTCTCGACCGGCGGCAAGTGGGCGGAGGGGAAGAGCTCCATCTACGGGCTCCCCAAGGTCCGGACCCGCCTGAAGACGAAGAAGGTCAAGAAGGAGAAGAAGGTCGCCGCCCCCGCCGACGGCGCGGCCCCCGCGGAGGGCGCCGCCCCGGCCGCCGACGCCGCGGCGAAGCCCGACGCCAAGGCCGCCGCCAAGCCCGCCGCGAAGAAGGACAAGAAGTAGGTAGGGGCGACCCTCCGGGTCGCCCGGCCTTCGACGTCGTTTGCCCCCCGAATCACGAGGGGCGGCGCCCGCGGGCGCCGCCCCTCTTCGATTCCCGGTTCCGCTAGTTCTTCGCGCGGGCCTCGGCCTCGGCCAGGGCGTACTCCTTCTTCCCCGACTCCGTCCACCACGTGGCCCAGGCCTTGACGTCCGAACCGTAGTTCTTCCCGGTGATGTGCTCGAGGGCGTGCACGTAGGCGCGCCGCTCGATCTCGATGCTCGTCCCCTCGGCGCCGTACACCTTGACGTCCAGGACGACCCCCTCGCGCAGCTGGCTGACGATGGGGTCGCCGATCTGGGAGAGCTGGGCGATCTCGACGTCGTAGTCGCTGATGTAGGAGATCTGGTTGAGGACCTGGAGGTTGGCCCGGTTGCTGGGGCCGGCCACCCAGTGGACGCGGCGGATGAGGGTCTCGACGGAGCGGCGGCTCCCCATCACGTCGAGGGCGTAGGCGGCGTTCATGCGGACGGCGGCGTTCTCCGAGTCCAGGGCCCGGATGAGGGGGGTGGCGATCTCGGGCAGGGCGACGGTCTTCAGGGAGTCCGCGGCGGCGGCGCGCACCCCGGGAGAGCCGTCCTTCACCGCCAGCTGGAGGAGGGTCCGGACGACCCCCTCGTCCCCCTTGCGGCCGAGGCCGGCGGCGGAGGCGGCGCGGACGGCGTCGTTGCGGTGGCGGGCGCCGACGAGGAAGAGCCGGCGGCGCATCTCGGGCTCCACGGAGGCCAGCGCCTCGGCGGCGAACTTCGCCACGGCCGGGGACCGGTCGCCGAGGGATTCGAGGAGCTTCGCGGCGCGCTTCTCCTCCTCGGAGGCCTGCTTCTCGAGGGCGGCGCGGCGATCGAGGGCCTCGGCCTCCTCCTTGAGGATCCACTTCCCGTCGCGGGCGACGAACCCCTTCGCGGCGAGGTCGGCGACGGCCTTCCTGTACCCCTCCTCGGAGGCCGGGGGCTTGCAGGCGGTGGAGCAGGCGCGGTCGATGACGGAGACCTTCGACCACGGCAGCACCAGCGTCTCCTTGCCGGAGACCACCTGGACCGACTCGCCGAGGTCCGTGGCGCTCCCCTCCAGGGCGTCCCCGTTGCGCAGCTTCACGACGTCCGCCGAGGCCGACCCTCCGAGGAAGAGGGCGGCGGCCGCGGCTCCCGCAAGAAGCGTCCTGGCGCTCATGGCTGGTCTCCGTGGGTGGTCACGTCCCGGAATCCGATTGCACGCCGAACCTACCATCCCCCGGCGGGGCGTCAAGGCGTCATTCGCGGTGCTCGAAGAAGTTCTCCAGCGAGAGGGCGTTCATGGCCGCCACGAACACCGGCCCCGCGGCCGGGTCCTTCCCCCACTGGTCGTTGGCCGACGGCCAGGCCCCTTCGGAGTCCCCCTCCTTCAGCTGGGCGCCGAGGAGGGTCTTCTTCAGGAACGGGGCCCACTTCCTCCAGTGCTCCCCGCCGAGGCGGCTCATGGCGTCGCTGGCGTAGAACATCCCGTAGCAGGAGTTCGCCCAGTACCTGTCGGTCGTGCTCTTCACGATCGAATCCGCCGCGAGGCGCACCCGGTCGTCGTCCGGCCCCTGGCCGAGGCGCAGGCGGCAGAACAGCGACGCCGCCGTCATCGCCCGGGACCCCTGGCCGGGGATCGTGTAGCCCACGTTCCCCGTCACCGGGTCGGTCATCCGGTCGAGGTAGGAGAGGGACAGGTCCACGGCGTTCTGGGGGATCTCGTAGTTCCCCGCCCGCGCGTGGAGGATCGCCTGCAGCGCCCACCCCGTGACCGAAACGTCGGAGGGCGGGGCGCGCGGGGAGTAGCGCCAGCCCCCGTCGGTGTTCTGCGCGTCCAGCAGCCACTTCAGGGCCGCCGTCGCCGCGGGCCGCACCTCGGTGCGGTGCAGGAGCCGGTCCGCCTCCACGAGGGCGAGGGTCGCGATGGAGTGCTCGTAGAGCCCGCCGAAGGAGCCGTCCTTCCTCTGCGCGGAGACGAGGAAGGCGAGGGACTTCGCCAGGGGGGCGGCGAACTCGTCGGTCACGTCGAAGCGCACGTGCCCGAGGAGGGCGAGGGAGGAGAGGCCGGTGATCCCGATCCGGTTCCGGGCCTTCTTCCGCTCCTCGTCGGAGCGCGCCTTCCCGTCGTCCCCCGTCACCGGGACCGAGAAGGAGCCGTCGGGGATCTGCTGCTTCACCAGCCACCGGAGGGCCTTGCGGCAGGCGGCCAGGGCCTCGGGCTCCCGGTTCTCCTCGAGGTCCTTGACCGCGGCCGCCTTCTCCCGGTCCGCGGCCGCCTCGGCCGGGTCGGCGCCCGCGGCCTCCGCCCCCTCCGCGAGGGACTCGAGGAGCCCCCGCGCCTTCTCGTACTCCCCCGCCTGGATGGCCCGGTCGGCCCTCCCCCGGATCGCCGCGCGGTCCTTCCGCGCGCGCAGGCGCGTCTGCAGGGAGGCCACCTCCTTCTCCAGCGCCCGGCGGGCGTCGGGGTTCGTCGTCACCTTGAGCGTCTCGAGGAGATCGGCCAGGGCCGCCTCCGGCTCCTTCACCCCCCGCGCCCGCGCCGCCGCCGCGGCCTTCGTCGCGGGGACGAGGGCCTCGGAGCGGGCCTTCGCGGCCTCCCCGGCGTGGAACGCCTCGGCCAGGGTCCGCACCCGGAGCGCCGCCTCCGCCCCCTCCTTCTCGGCCGCGGTCCCCTCGAGGGCGCGCAGCGCCTTGGCCAGCAGCGACTCCGCGGCGTCGATCTCCCGGGCCTCGGCCAGGGAGACGGACTCCCGCAGTCCCCAGCGCCCGGCCTCGATCCGCGCCTCGTCGAAGGCGGCGCGCCGGGGGGGATCGAGGTCCTCCGGGGCGAACTGGCGGAGGAACGCCACGACGCCGCCGAGGGCCGCCGTGAGCCGGCCCCGGCGGACGGCGTCCACGA
>CAZWGT010000136.1:0-9602 GCA_964633345.1 uncultured Planctomycetota bacterium | reverse complement strand
GGTCCTGCCGGGCGCGGACGACAGGGACCCGAAGGCCGAGACCCCGCCCGGCGGCAACCCGCCGGCCGGCAATCCCCCCGGCGGGAATCCCCCTCCGGGCGGCAACTAGGCCTCGGCCGGGGACCTCCCGGCCAGGCCGGCCCGGACGCACTCCTGACGGAACCGCTCGAGGCCTCGCCGCTCCTCCTCCCCCAGGTCGTGGCGGATGTGGTGCGTGAGGTACCGGCGCATCGCGTCCGGCGGGATCCGCAGGCGCTCCGCCTCCCGCCGGACGATCCCGTCCAGTCCCTCGATTCCCCGGCGGCGGGCCGCGTCGAGGACCGGGGCCACGGCCTGCGCCGCCGCCGCGTCCCGGGCGGCCCAGACGGCCCAGACGAAGGGGAGCCCGGTCCATCGCGTCCAGGCGGCCCCCAGGTCGATCTCCTCCAGGCCGCGGCGGTCGAGCACGAGACAGGGATCCCCGATGAGGAGGACCGCGTCGGAGGGGGCCTCCCGGGGATCGGTGGAGGCGGGGCAGGTCTCGAACCGGGCCCCGGGCACCCCCAGGGGCCCCTCGAGGAGGATCCGCACGAGGGCCGCGCTGGTGAGGCTCGACTCGTCCAGCCACACCAGGGCGCCGGGCCCCAGGGGCCCGCGGCAGAACAGGGAGACGCTGGCGACGGCCCCCCGGGAGGAGATGCACCCCGAGGGGACGACCACCCGCCCCGGGTCGCGGATCACCTCGATGGACGGCACGAGGGCCGCGTCGAAGTCCCCCCGGGCGAGGTGGCGGGCCAGGCGCGCGGGGGGCTCCAGGACGAGGCGGACGGAGGGATCCCCGTCGAGCCCCGCCAGCAGGGGACGGGCGTTGGCGTAGGGGACGGACCCGATGGCCAGCATGGAATCGGCGGATCGTAAGGAGGACCGGCGGGCCCGCGAAGGAACCGGGGGCGCGGGCGGGCCTGGATCTAGGATCCCCTCCCGTGCGCATCGGCGTCCTCGGAGGCTCCTTCGACCCGGTCCACCTCGGCCACCTCGCGCTGGCGGAGGCGGCCCGCGACCGGTTCGCCCTCGACCGCGTGCTGCTCGTGGTCGCCGCGGGCCAGCCGCTGAAGCCCTCGGGACCGGCCGCGCCGGCGGAGGATCGCTACGCCATGGTCCGCCTGGCCGTCCGCGGGCGACCGCGCCTGGAGGCCTCGGACATCGAGCTCCGCCGCCCCGCCCCCTCCTACACCGTGGACACCCTCCGCGAGATCGCCCGGGGCATCGGCCCCCTGGACGAGGTCCTCCTGCTCCTCGGGAGCGACGCGATGGCCGACTTCCCCCGCTGGAGGGAGGCGGAGGCGATCCGGGCCCTGGCGAGGCTGGTCGTCTGCCCGCGGCCCGGCGCCCCGGCGGCGCCGGGGGGCGACGATCGGCTGGAGGTCGAGACCCCGGCCGTCTCCTCCACGGACGTCCGCCGCCGCGCCGCCGCCGGGGAGGGCCTCGAGGGCCTCGTCCCGGAGGACGTGGCGGTCTACATCGCGGAGCGGGGCCTCTACGGGGCGTGAGGGGCGAGGCGCCGGAGCGCCTCCTCGAGGGGGAGGTCCTCCTCGGCCCCGCCTCCCCGCATCGGCTTCCAGCGCACCCCGCCCCGGGCCTCCTCGTCGGGCCCGTAGAGCAGGACGACCCGCGCGCCGATCCGGTCCGCGGCCCGCATCTGGGCCTTCAGGGAGCGCCCCTCGAGATCGAGGTCCGCGGAGACGCCGAGGGCCCGCAGCCGCCCGGCCAGACGCAGCGCCGCGAGCCTCCCCTCCCCCACGGGGACCGCCACGAACACCTCGGCCTCGGGGCGATCCCCGTCCCCCGCCCTGGCCCCGGTCTTCTCCAGGGCGAGGAGCGTCGCCTCGACGCCGAGGGCGAACCCCACGCAGGGCGTGGCGGGGCCGCCCATCCCGGCGACGAGGTCGTCGTAGCGCCCGCCGCCGCCGACGGCGTCCCTCGCCCCGAGCTCGGGGACGGAGAACTCGAACACCGTGCGCGTGTAGTAGTCCAGGCCCCGCACGAGGCGGGGGTCCACGGCGATCGGCTCCCCGAGGGCGGAGAGGCCGGACTTCACGGCCCCGAAGTGGGTGCGGCAGTCGGCGCACACGAGCTCCTCCGGCGGAGGGACGGACTTCGCCGCCTCGCGGCACCCCGGCTCCCGGCAGTCGAGGAACCGCAGCGGGTTCGCGTCGAGCCGGCGCCGGCAGGCCTCGCAAAGCCCCGCGCCGGCGGCCTCGGCCACCTTCCGGACGGCGTCCCGCAGCGCGGGGCGGCAGGTGGCGCACCCGATGGTGTTCACCTTGGTGGTGAACTTCGACAGGCCCGCGGCCCGGAGGACGGCGGCCCCGGCGAGGATGGAATCGACGTCCACCAGGGGCTCGCCCGATCCGAAGGACTCCGCGCCGACCTGGTGGAACTGGCGCTGGCGCGCCGCCTGGGGCCGCTCGTAGCGGAACATCGGCCCCGCGTAGGAGAGCTTCACGAAGGGGCGCTGCTTGCCGAGGGAGAGTTCGAGGTAGGCGCGGACCACCCCCGGCGTCCCCTCGGGCCGGAGCGAGTAGGACTCCCCCTCCGCGACGGGGACGGTGAACATCTGCTTCTCGACGATGTCGCTGGTGGCCCCGGTGGCCCGTGCGAAGAGGCGCGTCTCCTCGAGGAGGGGGGTCCGGATCTCCCGGAACCCGTGGCGGGCCAGGACGTTGAGTCCGAGGGCCTGGAACCCCGCGAGGCGGTCGAGACCGGGCCCGAAGAGGTCCGGCATCCCGCGCGGGGCGCGGACGGTCTTCCCGGGGTCGGACATGGCGGGCGGGGCTCCTGGAATGGGGGTTTTTTGTGGATCCCCCCGAAGGGGGCTTCGTATCCTACCTCCTCGCGCGGCTCGTGGGCACGAACCGCCTCAGGAAGGCGCTCCGGAGGAAGACCATGAAGAAGAAGGTCGCTCTGTTCCTTGCCGTGTTCGTCGGCTCCGCCGCGCTGGGCGGCTGCACCCTCTTCCCCCCCACCTCCGAGTCGCCCAAGGCGATCTGGCGGTCCTGGGTGAAGGACATCGGCGACATGCAGAAGTTCACGGACAAGTACTTCCTCAACTACGACTACGACGACCCGTTCAACGAGTAGTCCGAAGACCACCGAAGTCCCATGCCGGCGGACCCCGTGAACCCGGGGCCCGCCGGTTCGATTCCCGCGGGCGGCGACCGCCCCCTCCTGCGCGTCCTCTGCGGGCCCACCGCCTCGGGCAAGGAGTCGGTGGCCCTCCACCTCGCCCCGCTCCTCGACGCCGAGATCCTCGTGCTCGATTCCATGAAGGTCTACCGGGGGATGGACGTGGGGACCTCCAAGGTCCCCGCGGCCGCGCGTGCCCGGGTCCCCCACCACCTCGTGGACGTGGCCGACCCCTCGGAGACGATGAGCGTCTCGCGGTTCGTCGCCATGGCCGACGCCGCGGCCGCGGACGTCGCCGCGCGCGGGAAGGCGGTCCTCGTCGTGGGCGGCACGACCCTCTACCTGAAGGCTCTGCTCTTCGGGATCTTCGAGGGGCCCGCGGCCGACCTCCCCCTCCGGGCCCGCCTCGAGTCCGAGGGCGCGGAGGCCCTCCACCGGCGCCTGGCGGCCGCCGATCCCCCGGCGGCCGCCCGCATCGACCCGGCGGATCTCCGGCGCCTGGTGCGCGCCCTGGAGGTCCTGGAGAAGACCGGGCGCCCCATCTCGGAGTTCCAGGTCGAGTGGAAGAACCTGCAGCCCCGCTACCCCCACCGGCTGCTGGCGCTGCGCCGCCCCCGGACCGACCTCCACGCGAGGATCGCCGCCCGCGTGCGGGCCATGGACCGGGAGGGGCTCGTCGAGGAGGTGCAGAGGCTCCGTGCCGCCCCCGGAGGCCTCGGACGGACCGCGGGCCAGGCCATCGGCTACAAGGAGATCGCCGATTTCCTCGAAGGGCGCGTCGCCAGCCGCGAGGAGGCCATGGAGAAGGTCCGGACCCGCACCAACCGGCTCGCGCGGGCCCAGGAGACCTGGCTGCGGACCTTCCCGGGGATGGAGTTCCTCGACGTGCCCGCGGGCGAGCCCGCCGAGGTCACCGCGCGGCGGGCGGCCGAACGCCTCCTGCAGGGGCGACCCTCCGGGTCGCCCGGCCCCTAGTTGTACACGTGCAGGCTGGAGAGGCTCTCCGGCAGGAGATGCATGCAGAGCCAGGTGAGGCCGATGCTGAGGCCCCCCACGACGACGACCCAGCCGCTGGCCAGCCCCCGCAGTCCGGGCACCATCCGCATGTGGAAGTAGATCAGGAAGACGAGCCACGTGATGAAGGCCCAGGTCTCCTTGATGTCCCAGCCCCAGTAGGTGGCCCACGCCTCCTGCCCCCAGACGGCGCCCATCAGCAGGCCCGCGGTGAGGAAGGGGAACCCGATGGCCATGGCGTGGTGGAGCACGTCGTCCCACTGGGCCGCCGTCCCCCCTCCCCGCAGGAACGGGACCACGGTGGCGAGCGCCGCGGCCACGCCGACGTAGAGGAACCCGTAGGAGATGATGAGGCACGGGACGTGGATGGTCATCCAGATGGACTTCAGCGCCGGGGGCCGGTAGAGGGGCTCGAAGTCCTCGCGCAGCGCCAGCAGGCCGAAGAGCAGGCCGATGAAGCCGCCGGCCGCGCAGACCGCGTTGCTGAAGCCCCCGCGGGTGTCCACGAGGGACGGAAGTCCGGCCGTGGCGGCGAACAGCAGGATGCCCACGCCCACGCCCATCAGGACCATGAGGAAGGTCTCGTAGCGCGACTGGAGCGGGAAGGTGTCCTGGTCGATCCAGCGGATCCCGAAGACCGCGCAGACCAGGGCCAGGGCGACGAGGGTCCCCCCCAGGCCGACGCGGGACAGGACCTGCCGCTTCTTCGCGAGGAACGCCGCTCCCAGGAAGACGAGCATGGTCGCGCCGAAGGTGAGCGCCCCGGCGAGGTGGATGTCGAACTGGAGATGGTCCAATCAGGCCTCCCGGGCGGGGGATCCCGCCGCCGTGGTCTCCGCCGCGGCGGCCCGCCGCCGCCGGATCATCGGATTGACGTAGAGCATCACGCAGACCCCGAGGGTGAGCAGCACGAAACCCGTGTAGATCGTCGGGATCCCGCGGTCGTACTTCACGCGGAACACGCTGGCGGCCGGGCCCTGCGCCGATTCGGGGATGAAGTTGTTCTGGTAGAAGGCGTACCCGCCCCACTGCAGCGGGTGGTTCACCTTGACGACCCGCCGCACCGGCCCGTCGGAGTCCGCCAGGGTCTTGCCGTCGAGGGTCTGCACATCCATGGCGGAGCGGAACATCATCGCGGACTTCGTCTCCGTCATGAGGATGACGAGGCGGGCCGGCGAGTCGGGATCGGCCGAGATCCGCTCGGTGGACTCGTACCGGCGGTCGTCCACCACGCCCCGGCGGCCCGCGACGAGCCACTGGTCCCGGACCCGGGTCCCCTTCCGGTCGGTCTCCGTGATCTCCAGGCGGGCCACGGCGACCGTGGGAGGCGGGGGGACGCCGGTCTCGAGGGTCCGGATGCAGGTCGCCAGGTACTCGTCGTCGGACTCCTGCGCGAGCGGCTGGATCCGGAGGTCGGGGACCGCGTCGGGGACCGCCTCGACCAGGGAGAGGAGGAGGCCCTGGGCGCCGAGGGGGACCGACGCCCCGGAGGCCGAGAAGGGGCTCGCGACCGGGGCCTCGCCCCTCGTGTGGATCACGAGCGACCGTCCGCCGTCGGGCCCCTCCACCACGAGGGCCTGGCGGGAGGGTCGGAACTCGAAGCGGTAGGAGGCCCCGGAGGCGGGGGCGGAGCCGATCTTCACCGCCGCCCCGGCGGCCTGGGCGTGCTGGTCCCCCCGGATCATCGATTCCCACTGCGCCTGGAGGTCGGGGTCCCCGTAGACGATCATGGGGGCGACGGCCTCCCCCTTGCGGACCTCGATGCGCAGGGCCGGCTTGTCCGGGAACTCCTCGTCCTGGGGGCCGGCGGGCGCGGGGCGCCCGATCATGTAGGAGCCGTAGAACTCCTTCACCGTGACGGTCCAGGCCGCGCCGTCGGCCGCCTCGACGGAGACCGATTCGCCGGGGGTCGCGGGGACCGAGACGGCCCCCGCCACGCCGGGGATCCGGATCCGGAGGACCCCGTGCCGGCCGCTTCCCTCGAGCGCCTTCCCCGAGAGGAGATCCTGCGCCTCCTCCGCGGTGGCGGCGCGGCGGTACTGCACGACGTAGCCGGGGACGCTGCCGGTGTAGTAGCCGTCGGCGAAGAGCCACCCCTCGTCGACGGGGTGGGGAACGCCCTTGTCGCTCTCGTCGAGGTGGAGGTAGCGGATCTTCAGCGCGGGCACCCCGCCCTCGCGGCCGAGGGACTTCGCGGAGACCATCACGGTCTCGACCCCCGCGCGCTCGTAGGCCTCGACGATGCGGACCTTGTAGGCGGCGTCCGTCTCCGGGTCCCGGATGTCGAGGACGCGGCCCGGGCGCAGCTGCTCCTGGGTCCAGAGGATGTCGTCGCCCGCGCGCACCGCGGGGAAGGCGATCTGCAGCTCGTGGTAGAAGCTCTGGTCGGTGCCGAGCATCTTCACCCGGTAGCCGAGATCCCGCCGGGAGGGCCGGCCGTCCCTGTCGAGGAGGGTCGCCTCCTCGAAGGAGTCCGCGGTCTGGCCCGGGGAGAGGCCGAGGGAACCGTCCCTCAGGAACAGGTCGGAGATGACGCAGCCGGCCAGGGTGACGAGGACCCCGACGTGGGCCACGACCCAGCCCGTCTGCATCCATCCCCAGGGGTAGCGCTTCAGGATCACCGCGACGACCTGCACGAAGAGGAGGAGCAGGAGGGAGTTGAACCACCACGTGCGGAACACGTTGGTGAAGCCGAGGGCCTCCAGTCGCTCGAACAGGCGCAGCAGCTGCTCCCGCCGGCCCTCCACGTGCTTCTCGATGGCCATCGCCTTCAGGGACTTCTCGCGGAAGCCCTCGATCCCCATCTTCATCTGGCGGGCCTTGCCCTTGCCGAAGGCCTTCCCCGTCAGGTCGATCTTCTCCGTCTCCTGGACGGTGAGGGTGATCTCGGGTGGCGAGACGATGAACCTCGCGTTCGGCGGGATGGACCCCTGCCCCTTCATGAACTTCTCGACGAAGTCCTTCTCCGGCTCGGGGAGGCCGCCCGCGCCGAAGCGCTGCACGACCATGGTCCCGATGACGCTCAGGATGCCGACGGCGGAGAGCGTCACGACGGCCATGCGGACCGAGGAGAGGGCCCGCCAGACGGTGTCGCCGTGGAGGAACAGGACGCCCAGGAAGGACCCGCCGAGCGCCACCGCGAGGACGGTCCCGTAGAGGGGGCTCATGCCCGCCCCGGCGCTCCCCAGGGCCTCCCACTCCCTCGACCACGTGACGCCCGCCTTGAAGAGGCCGGCCGCCACGACGAAGATCCCCACGCCGAGGATGCAGACGGGGAAGCCGACCTTCGGCCACTCCTCCACGGCGCGGGCGGCGAGGAAGGCCGCCAGGACGACGATGGGGAGCACCGCCAGGCTCCAGGGGGCGAGATCCACGCAGGAGAACCCCAGCGCCACGAAGACGAGGATCCCGGACAGCCACCCCGTGGAGGCGGCCCGCAGGAACCGGGGGGGAGTCGCTCCCGGGAGGGAGGTCGCGGCGGCGGTCTCGCTCAGGAGTAACCTCGGGTCTTGGGGAATTTGGCCCACTCTAGCGTCCTCCGCGGGATGGGGCGACCTATCACGCCCACCTACCGCAACCCATGTGCCGACTTGACGGGGATCACCGCCGGGGCCCCGATTCCTCTTGAATCGGCACGCCCTTCGAGTCTACCGGCTCCTCTGGAGGACGTAGTCGGCCAGGGCGTGCAACGCGTCCCTGCAGGGGGACGGATCGAGGGCCTCGAGGCGGTCCCGGGCCTCCCCCACCAGGGCCTCGGCGCGCCGCAGGGCGAAGCCGATGGAGCCCTGGCCCCGCAGGAGGGCCCGGGCCCTGTTGCGGGAGGTGCCGTCCATGCCGGGGTTGGCCAGGAGGGCCTTCATCGCGTCCCTCTCCGGGGCGGGGGCGGTGCGGAGGAAGTGGATGACGGGGAGCGTCATCTTCCCCTTGGCGACGTCGGTGCCGAGGGACTTGCCCACCTCGGCCTCGTCCCCGTCCACGTCGAGGCAGTCGTCCACGATCTGGAAGGCCGTGCCGATCCCCATGCCGAACTCGTGGAGGGCGGCCACCGCGGGCTCCGGGGCCCCGGCGTAGCGGGCCCCGACCTCGGCCGAGGCGGCGTAGAGAACGGCGGTCTTCTTGCGGATGATCTCGAAGTAGCGCTCCTCCGGCAGGTCGAGGTTCCCCCGCTCGCGGTTCTGGAGGATCTCCCCCTGGCAGACCTCGGCGGTGATCTCGGCCAGGTAGCGGGAGGCGAGCCGGTTCTCGAGCGAGGCGCTGAGGGCGAAGGCCCGGGCGAACAGGAAGTCCCCGAGGAGCACGGCCCCCTCGTTGCCGTAGAGCGCGTTGCAGGAGGCGACCTGGCGGCGGAGCAGCGCCTCGTCGAGGACGTCGTCGTGGACGAGGGTGGCGGTGTGGATCATCTCCACGACCACGGCCACGGGGACCAGTTCCGGGTTCCACCGTCCGGAGGCGCGGCCGGCCAGCAGCACGAGGGCGGGGCGCAGGCGCTTCCCCGAGAAGCGCTGGGAGTGGGCCACCATCTCCGCGACCATCGGGTGGGAGGTGGCGCAGGTCTCGCGGAGGACGGATTCCACCGCCCGGATCTCGTCCCCGACGGGGGCGAGGACGTCGGACAGCTTGGCGGCCGGCGCGGTGGATCGGTTCATGGGGAAGGGGGGCCGAGGATACCCGGAATCAGGGGGTGAGGACCAGCACGGCGCACTCCGCCTCGCGGACGACCCCGTCGGAGGTGCGCCCGTACAGGAGGTGGGAGAGGCCGCTCCGGCGCCGCTTGGCCAGGACGATGAGATCCGCCTTCCACGACCTCGCCTCGGCGACGATGACCTCGGAGGGGAGGCCGAACACCCCCTTCACCGCGGTCTTCACCCCCTTCAGCCAGGGTCGGGAGAGGAGGCGGTCCATCACGGCCTCCGCGTTGGCGTTCATCCGGGCGAGGACCTCCTCCTTCTTCAGGCCGTGCAGGTTGTAGACGTCCTCGACGGCGCGGACGTCGAACACGTGGAGGAGGAGGAGCCGGGCCCCGGCGCCCCGGGCCATGTCCGCGGCGGCGCGCACCGCCGCCTCGGTGTCGGCGGAGAGGTCCACGGGGACGAGGATCCGGCGGGGTCGGAACATCCCCGGATTCTCCGGCGGGGCGGCGCCCCGCCCTACTTCTTCGGGCCCGGCGGGGGGCCGGGGCGGACGAAGGTCGAGCGGGCCACCGACCACCACTCCTCCCAGGCCGCGGAGTCGTCCCCGAGGTCGATCCCGGAGATCTTCTTCAGGGTCCTGAGGGCCGTCGCCCGCGCCCCGGCGTCGGAGACCCGCAGCGCCTGGACGAGGATGTCCACGGCCTCCCGGTCCCGCTTGGTCCCGGGGCCGAAGCGGACGTCGGCCATGAGCTCGTCGATGGCCCGGAGCCTCCGTCCCAGGCGCCGAACGCG
>CAZWGT010000135.1:0-9661 GCA_964633345.1 uncultured Planctomycetota bacterium | reverse complement strand
GGCCGAGCGCCCCGCGGTCGTCTTCCTCGACGTGATGATGCCGAGGAAGAACGGCTTCGAGGTCCTGGAGGAGATCCGGGCCGACCCGGACCTGAAGTCCACCTGCGTCATCCTCCTCACCGCCAAGGGGCAGGACTCCGACCGCGAACGGGGCCTCGCCCTGGGGGCCGACGAGTTCATGACCAAGCCCTTCAGCCCGGCCGTGATCGTGGCCCGCCTGCGGGAGCTGCTCGCCGCCCGCGGCGCGGGATAGCGGAACCGCCGGCGTGGAGGCGCCCGCCGCCGGCCGGACCCCCTTCCCCGCCTCCCGCGTCCCCGGCTTCGGGCTGCCGCTGATGATCGGCATGGGGGGCCACGCGCTCTTCAACCTCGTGGACCTCTGGATCGTCGGGGGCCTGGGGCCCGCGGCCATCGCCGCGGTCACCATCTCGGGGCTCGTCAACTCCGTGGCCATGGTCGTCATGCAGGGGGTCTCCGACGGGTCCGTGGCGGTCATCGCACGGGCCGTCGGCGCGGGGGATCTCCGCCGCGCCGGGGAGGCGGCGCGCCAGGCGGTCCTCCTGGCCCTCCTCCTCGGCGTGCTCCTCGGCGTGCCGCCGTGGTTCTACGCCCGCGAGCTGACGGCGGCCTTCGGCGCCACGGGGCCGGCCCTGGAGCAGGGGACCGCCTGCCTGGAGGTGATGTCGCTCGGCAGCGTCACGATGTTCGTCCTCATGCAGGCCGGCGCGGCGCTCCGGGCCCTGGGCTCGGGGAAGGCCCCGGCCCTTCTCCTCATCGGGGCCAACGTCCTCAACGTCCCCTTCGCCTTCGCCATGGTCCGGGGGAGCTTCGGGCTCCCCCCGATGGGGGCCGTGGGCGCCTGCTGGGGCACCGTCGCCGCCCGGGGGGTCTTCGCCGCCGTGGGCCTCTGGCTGCTGGCGACCTCGGGCCTGGGGCTGCGGGTGCGGGGCTCGGGGATCGACGGGCGGTTCCTCCGGCCGCTGCTGGCCGTGGGCCTGCCCGTGGCCGCCCAGTGGTTCGTCCGCCTCGCCCCGGTGCTCGTGGTCCTGGGGATCGCGGGCCGCAACGGCACCGACGCGGCGGCGGCCTACGGGATCGGCAGCCGCCTCGACCAG
This sequence comes from uncultured Planctomycetota bacterium, assembly GCA_964633345.1. Classification (GTDB taxonomy): domain Bacteria; phylum Planctomycetota; class JAJSAM01; order JAJSAM01; family JAKLKS01; genus CAZWGT01. The sequence continues at coordinate 8,546 of CAZWGT010000135.1, read as the reverse complement.
TTCGCGCTCTTCGCCTGCGCCGGGTGGGGGGCGGCGGCCGCCACGGCCGTGGGACAGGGGCTCGGGGCCCGGGACCCGCGGGGGGCGGCCCGCGCGGCGTGGACCGCCGCGGCGCTCGGCGTCCTCTGGATGGCCGCCGCGGGGGCGGTCTTCCTCGGGAAGGCGGAGGCCATCGTCGCCCTCGTCGGCCACGGGCCGGGAACGGCGGGCCCGATCCTCGACCTCGGGGCCGGGTACCTGCGGATCGTCGTGTTCGGCTACCCCGCCATGGGCGCGGCCATCGTGATCTCCATGGCCCTAGCGGGAGGGGGGAGCGTCCTGCTCGCGCTGGCCGTCGAGGCCGTCGTCCTGCTCGGCCTCCAGGTCCCGCTGTGCCTCGCCGCGGCGCCCGCGGCGCCCGCGGGGCCCGGGGGCCCGCTCGACCGCGTGTGGTGGACCGTCGTCGGGACCTACTGGATTCTCGCCGCCGCCTACGCCGCGGTCTTCGCCCTGGGGCGCTGGAAGACGAAGGTCCTCTGATCCCCGCGGGATAGGATCCCGCGTTCTCCATGGACACGGCGCGGGAATCGTCGGGCAGGCCGGGAGGCGATCGGGTCGACAAGACCGAGCGCCTGCTCAACCTCGTCTCCTGCCTGCTCGCCGCGAGGACCCCGGTCCCCTTCAGCGAGATCCGCGGGAACGTCGTGGGCTTCGACGACGGAGCCGACCCCGAGGCCATGGAGAAGCGCTTCGACCGGGACAAGGCGGAGCTTCGGGCCCTGGGCGTGCCCATCGAGTACGTCGCGATGGACAAGCACGGCAACCAGGGCTACGGGATCCGCAAGGACCGCTACTTCCTCCCGGAGATCTCCCTCTCCATGGAGGAGGCGATGATCCTCGCCGTGCTCCACCGCGTGGCCTCCGAGGGGGGGGCGGCCCTCGGCCCGAACCTGCTGTCGGCGCTCCAGAAGGTGAGCGCGGACAGCCCCCTGGGCGAGGGCCTGCAGGCCTCCCTCGCGGAGCAGCACGCCTTCGGGCTTCGCCCCGGCCGGGGGGCCCACGAGGAGCACGCCGCGCTGGAGGCCCTCACGGGGGCGGTGCTCCAGGGGAGGCGGGTGCGCTTCCGCTACTACGGGATCGGCCGCGACGCCGTCCTCGACCGGGAGGTGGAGCCCTGGGGCCTCGGCTACGACCGCGGCCACTGGTACCTCGCGGGCCACGACCTCGGGCGGGGCGCGCTCCGGACGTTCCGGGTGGATCGCATCCGCGGCCGCGTCCGCGCCGGCGTCCCCGCGACGGTCCTCCCCCCGGCGGGCTTCGACGTGCAGTCCCACGTGGGGCGCTCCCCGTGGGAGTTCGAGGAGAAGCGGCGGGCGGTGCGGGCGCGGATCCGCTTCGCCCCGGCGGTGGCGTGGATGGTGAAGGAGAACCTCCGCCGCGGCGAGTCCTTCCGCGACGAGGCCGACGGCGGGGGGGTGCTCACCCTGGAGGCCCGGGACCGCGCGGCGCTCCTGCGCTTCGTCCTGAAGCACGGGCGCCTCGCCGAGGTCGTCTCCCCGCCCGGCCTCGCCGAGGAGGCGCGGACGCTGCTCCGGCGCGTCCAGGCGCTGCACCGCGGCCGCCCGGCGCCCGCGGCGCGGAAGAAGGGGTCCCGTGGCCGCCCCGCTTGAGCGCCTGCGCCGCGCCCTGACCCTCATCCCCCTCCTCCAGAAGAGGCAGGGGATGCGCGTCACCGAGATCGCCCGCTACCTCGGCGTCCCGCCGCGGGAGGTGACGGAGGAGATCCGCGACCTCGTCATGATGTGCGGGGTCCCGCCCTACTTCCCGCACAACTACATCAACCTCTACCTCGAGGGGGACCGGGTGTTCGTGCGCTTCGCCGAGCACTTCCGCCGCCCCGTGCGCCTGACCCTCTCGGAGGCCCTCTCCCTCACCCTGGCGCTCCGCGCGCTGGAGGGGGGCGGGGCGGGCGCGGGGACCGCGTTCACCCCGGCCATCGAGGGGCTCCGCCGGAAGATCCAGGAGGTCCTCGTCCCCGAGGAGGCCCGGTCGCTGCGCGAGGCGGAGCGGCGCATCGCCGCCCCCCGCGGGCCCGGCGCGGCCGCCGCGCGGCGCCTGCAGTCCCTGCGCGAGGCCATGGCCCGCAAGCGCCGCGTGCGGATCGAGTACTTCTCCGGCCACCGGAGCGCCATGTCGGAGAGGGTCATCGACCCCTGGGGCGTCGTCGAGAACGGGGGGGACTGGTACTGCGTGGCCTGGGATTCCGTGCGCCGCGCCGGCATCCCCTTCCGCGTGGACCGCATCCGCACGGTGACCGTCCTCGGGGAGGGCTACGACGTGCCGGAGGCCTTCGACGCGGCGAAGTGGCGCGCCCCCGACGTCTTCAAGGCGCGCGGGGACGAGGCCACGGTCCGCATCCGCTTCGGGCCCGAGGTGGCCCGCTTCCTCCGCGAGCAGTCCGACCCCCGGGAGATCGAGGAGCGGCCCGACGGGTCGATCATCCGCAGGCTCCGCTCGTCGTCCATCGAGTTCGTGGTCCAGCAGGCGCTGCGCCACGCGCCCCACGCCGAGGTGCTCGATCCCCCCGAGGCCCGGGCCGCCGTCGCCGAGACCTGCGCCGCCATCCTGGCCCCCCGGAAGAGGAGGTAGCCGTGGAGATCCGCCCGTCCCGCCGCGTCGCCGCCCTGGGCGCCTACGCCTTCGCCGAGGTGGACGCGGCCGCCGAGCGCCTGCGCGCGGAGGGCGTGGACGTCCTCGACTTCGGGGTGGGGGATCCGACCGACCCCACGCCGGCCCTCGTCCGCGAGGCGGTGAAGGCCGCCGTGGACGCCCGCGCCCGCTCCGGCTACCCCTCCTACGTCGGCGACCCCGGCTTCCGCGCCGCCGCCGCCGCGTGGCTCGGGCGCCGCTTCGGCGCGACCCTCGACCCGGCCACGGAGGTGACGAGCACCGTCGGATCGAAGGAGGCGGTCTTCCACTTCCCCCTCGCCCTGGTCGATCCCGGCGACCTCGTCCTCATCCCGAGCCCCGGCTACCCGCCCTACGCCCGCGGGACGCTGTTCGCCGGGGGGACGCCGTGGTTCTACCCGGTGCGGAAGGAGGACGGCTGGCTCCCCGACCTCGCCCGCGTGCCCGAGGAGATCGCCCGCCGCGCCCGCATCCTCTGGATCAACTACCCCAACAGCCCCAGCGGCGCGCTGGCGCCGCTCCCCTTCCTCCGCGAGGCCGCGGCGTGGTGCCGGAGCCGGGGGATCGTGCTCGCCTCCGACGAGGCCTACAGCGAGTTCCACTTCGGGGAGGAGCGGCCCGCGAGCGCGCTCCAGTGCGGGACCGAGGGGATCGTCGCGTTCTTCTCGCTGTCCAAGCGCTCCTACATGACGGGCTGGCGGGTGGGGTTCGCGGCGGGGGACCGGTCGATCCTCGCCCTCTTCCGGAAGGTGAAGACCAACATCGACTCCGGGACCCCGACCTTCATCCAGGACGCGGCGGCGGCGGCCCTCGGCGACGAGGCCCACGTGGAGGCGATGCGGAGCGAGGTCCGCGCGCGGCGCGACGTGCTCTGCGCGGCGCTGAAGGGGCTGGGGCTGCCGGACTGCACGCCGCCGGCCACCCTCTACGTGTGGCAGCGGGTTCCCTTGGGGATGACCAGCGTCGAATTCTCGAAGCGGCTCCTCGACCCGGCCGTCGCCCTCGTGACGACGCCGGGCTCCTGGATCTCCGACCCCCTGCCGGACGGGACGAATCCCGGCGAGGGGTACGTGCGGTTCGCCCTCGTCCCGTCGCTCGCGGACACGCGGAGGGCCGCCGAACGTCTGAAGAACCTCCGGCTTCCATGAACCCCGCCCTCCCGATCCTGGCCGCCCTCGCCCTCCTCGCCCCGGGGGACGACGCCGCCGACGCCGCCCGCGCCCTCGAGCAGGGGCGCTACGCCGACGCCGAGGCGATGTTCCGCCGCGCGGACGCCCACGGGGGCCTCGCCCGGGTGCTCGAGGAGACGGGGCGCCTCCCCGAGGCGCTGGAGGCGGCGAAGAAGGGCGGGGACCCCGTCCTCCTCGGGAACCTCCAGGCGGCCACGGGGGACCTCGAGGGGGCCGCGGCCACGCTCCGCGGCGCCCCCGGCGCCCGGGGCCTCGCGGCACTCGGGGATCTCCTCCGCGCGACGGGGAAGCGAAAGGAGGCCATGGCCGCCTACCTGGCCGCGAACCAGGCCTGGGCCGACGGCGGGGCGGGGGAGCCGGCGGAGATCGTCGCCGTGGTCCACGCCCGCTTCGCGATCTACGAGATGGACCCGGGCTACGAGCGGGACCTGAACGGGACCTTCCGGCTCCTGGCGGAGCCCCTGAAGGCCGGCCTCCCCGCGGCCCTCCTCCTCCAGGCCGACATCTACACCCGCCACGACGACACGGAGAAGGCCCTCTCGGCCCTCAGGCCCCTCCTCCTGAGGAACCCCGTCCATCCCGACGCCCTCGTGGCGCAGGCCCGCGCGCGCCTGCGGCGCTTCGAGGACGGGGAGGCCGCCGATCTCGCGCGCAAGGCGCTGACCGTGAACCCCGTCCACGGGGGCGCCCTGGAGGTGCTGGCGGAGTTCCGCTACGCCGACGGGGACCGCCGGGGCGCGGAGGAGATGGTCCACCGGGGCCTCGCCGCCCGCCCGAAGGACCGCGCGCTGCTCGCCCTCGACGCGGTGAGGCCCTACCTCGACGGGGACCGGGACGGGTTCGAGGCGGGCATGAGGAAGGCGCTGGCCGTGGATCCCCTCTACGCCCGGGGCTTCCTGATCGCCGCCCGGATCCTCGAGGACCGCCGCCGCTTCGCCGAGGCATCGGACCTCGCGGGCCGGGCCGTCGCCATCGACCCCACGGACCCCGACGCCTGGTTCGCCCTCGCCCGCAACCAGCTCAACCTGGGGAAGGAGAAGGAGGCGAAGGAGGCCATCGCGAAGGCCTCCGCCCTCGACCCGTGGAAGGACATCTTCCGCGAGAACTTCGCCACGGTCCTCGAGGAGCTGGACGGCTACGTCTCCGGCCCCACGGAGCACTTCCTCCTCCGCATCCACGCCGCCGAGGACCCCGCGCTGCGGCCCCTCTACGAGAGGGCCCTGGAGGAGTCGTTCCGCGATCTCCGGAAGCGGTACGGGTTCGACCCCGAGACCCCCGTCCTCGCCGAGGTGTTCCGGCGGGCGTCCGACTTCTCCGCCCGCACCCTCGGCATCCCCGGCTTCGGGGCCGTCGGTGCCTGCTTCGGGAAGGTCGTGACCCTGGATTCCCCGGCGGCGCTCCCCCAGGGGGCGTTCTGCTGGCGGTCGACCCTGCACCACGAGCTGGCCCACGTCTTCCACCTGCAGATGACGAAGGGGCGCGTCCCGCGCTGGTTCACCGAGGGGCTCTCCGTCCACGAGGAGGTGGTCGCCCGCCCCTCGTGGAACCGCAACATGGACCGCCGCCTCGTGGACGCCCTGGCCAACGACACGGTGCGGAAGCTCGCCGCCATCGACGGCGCCTTCCGCGAGGACGTGATGTGGGCCTACTACCAGGCCGGGCTCATGCTCGGGTGGATGGAGCGGGACTTCGGGTGGGAGAAGGTCCGCTCGATGCTCGCCCTCTACGGGAAGGATCTCGAGGACGGGGCCGTCGTGCGGCAGGCCCTCGGCCTCGCCCCGGACGAGTTCGACGCGGCCTTCCTCGCCGAGTGCCGCCGCCTCGTCGCGGGATGGAGCGTGCGCCCCCGCTGGTCCGACGGGAAGCTGGCCGCCTTCCGCCGGCGGAGCGAGAAGGACCCGAAGGACATGGAGGCCCACCTCCACCTCGCCGAGGCCTGCCTCCAGCGGGGCAACGGCGTGGACGCCGGCACCGCGCTGGCGCGCGCGCAGGCCCTCTCCCCGGAGGACCCGTTCCTCCTCGACCTCCGGGGCCGCCTCGCCCTCGCCACGCTGAAGACCCCGGATCGGGGGCTGGAGCTGCTCCGCGCGGCGCTGGCGAAGGGGCGGGACCACTTCGACCTCCGCATGACCCTGGCCCGGGCCGCGGAGAAGGCGGGGAGGAACGAGGAGGCCGTCGAGCACTACCGCCGCGCCAAGGTCCACTTCCCCCGGGCCGAGGGACGCGACGACCCGCGCCGCGAACTGGCGCGCCTCTACCTCGGCCTCGGGCAGAGGGACGCGGCCGTCCGCGAGACGGAGGAGATCGCCGCGCAGGGGGAGACCGCCCTGCAGGAGCGGCTCGTGCTGGCCGGCGCGTACGAGTCCGCCGCGGATCACGCGGGGGCCGCGCGGATCCTCCGCGAGATCGTGGACATCCTCCCCGTCCCGGGACCGGCCGCGCGGGGCGCGGGCCCCTTCCCCGCGGCCGAGGTGCACGCGCGCCTGGGGAGGAGCCTCGCGCGGTTGGAGCGGTGGACGGAGGCGGCCGACTCCCTGCGGCTCGCCGTCGTCGTGGGGCGGACCTGCGATCCGAAGCAGGGGCCGGCCCTGATCGCGGGCTGGCTCGTCGAGCAGGCCAGGGCCGCCCGCGCGGCGGGCCGCGGCGCGGAATCCAAGGCGGCTCTCCAGGACGCCCTGCGCACCGATCCCGCCAACGCCGAGGCGGCGGAACTGCTCCGCTCCCCCGGCGACGGGTAGTGGATCCCGCAGAAGCGTGGATTCCCGCGGGTTTCAGGGCGGAACCGCCCCCGAACCCGCATGAATCCTTGCTCCGCCGCCCCGGCCGGTTATCCACAAGGAGAGGCTCCCCCGAGGGGGCGGGGGTCCACCGTCTCATGTCTCGCGAGTTGATACGGGGCCTTTACAGTCCCCGGACGATCGGGCCCGATTCGAGCCCGGATTCCCCTCCGCGAGGCGGCGCGGAACCCCGTTCCGGAGGATTCCCGGACCTGTCAGGATGGCAGGCGCCGAATTCTCCACAGGGTTTCCACGGGTGGAAATCCGCCCCCTCCAGCGGGGTAGACTGCCTCCCATGAGCGAGGGGAGGTTCATCGTCCTGGAGGGGCCCGACGGTTCGGGGAAATCGACCCAGGCGGCGCTCCTCGTGACGGCCCTCCGGGACCGGGGCCTCCCCGTGGATCACCTCCGGGATCCCGGGGGCACCGCCGCGGGGGACGCCATCCGCGCCGTCCTCCTCGGCGGGATCCCCATGGACCGCGCGACGGAGACCTTCCTCTTCCTCGCGTCCCGCGCCCAGCTGGTGGCGGAGCGCATCCGGCCCGCGCTCGCGGCGGGGCGCGTCGTCGTGTGCGAGCGGTACTTCCATTCGACCCTGGTCTACCAGGGCCTCGCCGCGGACGTGGCGCCCGACGCCCTTGAGCGCCTTCGCGCCGCGGTGGAGGCCTCCGCCGACGGCGTGCTGCCGGACCTCGTCCTCGTGCTCGACGTGGATCCCGCGGCGGGCCTTCGGCGGATCGGCGACGGCGGCCGCGCCCTCGACCGGATCGAGCGCCGCGGCCCCGACTTCCAGCACCGCGTGCGGGAGGGCTATCTCCGCGCCGTCGGGCTCTACCCCGGCGCGCGGCTCGTCCCCCCGGGCCCCGTGGAGGAGGTCCACCGCGCGATCCTCGCCGCCGCCGCGGAGGTCCTCCGTGGCCGCTGAGTCCACGGTCCGGCGGATCCTGAGGTCGGCCGTCGCCTCCGGCCGCTGGGAACGCCCCTTCCTCCTCGTCGGCCTCGGGGAGGCCCGGGACGCGGCGGCGGAGGAGTTCCTCCGCGCGGTGCTCTGCGAGGCGCGCGAGGGAGGGGACGGCCGGGCCTGCGGCGCCTGCGGCTCCTGCGGCCGCGTCCGCCGGGGGATCCACCCCGACCACCACCGCCTCCTCCCGGAGAAGGGGAGGGTGACCGTCGGCGTGGAGGCCGTCGAGGCCCTGCAGTCCCTCCTCTCCCTCCGCTCCGTGGAGGGGCGCGGCACCGCGGTCCTCGTCCCCGGCGCCGAGGCCCTCACCCCGCAGGCCCAGAACGCGCTCCTCAAGACCCTCGAGGAGCCGCCCCCGGGGACCGCCCTCGTCCTGACGGCCGCCGCCCCCCGCTCCCTCCTGCCCACTCTCCGTTCGCGGTGCGTGGGGCTCCGCCTCCCTCCCGTCCCCGCGGCCGAGGTGCTCGCCGCCGCCGGCGGATCGGCGGCCCTGGCCGCCGCGGCGGGGTGGGACCCGGTCCGCCTCCCGAGGGCCGTCGAGGAGGGGGCCGCGGAGGCGGCCGTCCTCCTCGAACGGGCCTTCGCCCCCCGGGCCCCGGGCGGGGATCCCCTCGAGGGGCTCGAGCCCGCGGCGGCCTGGGTGAAGGGGAAGGGGGGGCCGCTCGAGCCCCAGAGGGAGCGGCTGCGCATGGCGCTGCGGATCCTGCTCGCCGCTCCCGGATCCCCGGCCCCCGCGGCCCTCCGGCGCCGGCTGGCCGCCCTCGGCGAGGCGAGGGAGCGGGTGGAGCGGAACGTGGATCCGGCGGGGATCCTGGAGGCCCTGTCCGTGTCCTTCCGGGCGGGGGACGGAGTTCCGCTCAAGTCCGGCCCGCCGTCGCGCCGATCCATGTAGGGGCGAACGACCGCCGAACGGACGGCCGACGCGAGGGAGCACGGAGGAAGCCACCGACC
>CAZWGT010000134.1:0-9670 GCA_964633345.1 uncultured Planctomycetota bacterium | reverse complement strand
CGACGCCGCGCCGGCGGAGGAGGGCGAGGGCGTCCTCGTCCATGGGACCCAGGTCCTCGCCGTCGAGCAGCACGGACCCGGAGGTCGGGCGGTCCAGGCCCGCCAGCAGGGCCAGGAGGGTGGACTTCCCGCTCCCCGAGGGCCCGAGGATGGCCACGAACTCGCCGGGGAGGATGCGCAGGTCCACGCCGTCGAGGACGGCGATCTCCCGTCCGCCGGAGGGGAGCCTCCGGACGACGGCGCGGCACTCGATGCGGGGGACGTTTCCGGCCACCGGGGGATTCTCCACGGGCGGGAACATACCCGTATAACGAAGAACATGGGTACCCCCCAGGGACTGTCCCCCGGTTCGAGCGAAGCGAGGGCCGGGGGGCTGTCCCCGGTTCTGGCGCCGCCGGAACCGGGGACAGTCCCTCCTCGGCCCGGAACGCCCCGGCGTACCCGACACCCATCGGCCGAGGGGGACAGTCCCCGTCGGTGCCCCGGATCCCCCTGCATCGCGACCCTCCTCTCGTGCGCCGCCGTCCTCCTCCCCGCCTGCGGGGATCCGGCCCCCGCTCCGCCTCCCCCCGCCCCCGCCGGTTCCCCCGCCGCCGCCGTCCCCGGCGATGCGCCGCTGGTCGCCTTCCTCGGGGACTCCATCGCGGCGGGCCTGCACCTGAAGAAGGAGGACGCCTTCCCCGCCGTGCTCCAGCGCGAACTGGAGGCGGAGGGGGTGCCGTTCCGCCTCGTGAACGCGGGGGTGAGCGGGGACACGACGGCCGGCGGCCGGGCGCGCCTCGACTGGATCCTCCGGCAGAAGCCCGACGTGGTGGTCGTGGAGCTCGGCGCCAACGACGGCTTCCGCGGGGTCCCCGTGGAGACGATGGAGGGGAACCTCCGGGACATCCTGGACCGGGTGAAGGCGGCCGGGGCGAAGCCGCTGCTCCTCGGGATGCGGCTGCCGCCCAACTACGGGCCGGCCTACGTGCGGGACTTCGCGGGGATGTACCGGCGGCTGGCCGACGCGACGGGCACGCCCCTCGTGGACCACTTCATGGACGGCGTCGCGGGCCGGGCCGACCGGAACCTCCCCGACCTGATCCACCCCACCGCCGAGGGCCACCGGGTCCTCGCGGGGACGGTGAAGGGGGCGCTGCGGGACCTCCTCGACTAGGAGAGGTCCCTCGGCCGCGCGATCCCGCGGAGGATCCCGGCCCCCGGCGGCAGGCGCCCCCAGTCGTCGGGCATCGCGAACCGGGCCACCGCGGCCGTCGGCAGGACCTTCCCGTCGCCGGGGATCTCCACGGCGTCGCCGCCGAGGTGCAGGACGAGGTCCTCGAGCCCCGGGTTGTGGCCGACGAGGAGGACCCGGGCGGCGGACGCGGGGACCTCGCCGAGGATGCGGAGGATCCTCTCGAGGGAGGCGTCGTAGAGGCGCGGCTCGCGGCGGATCGCCTTCCCGTCGAGGCCGAGGGCCTCCGCCACGCGCTCGGCGGTGTCCCGGGCCCGCTCCGCCGGGGAGGCGATGACGAGGTCGGGCCGGGCGCGGGCCGACCGGAGCCACTCCCCCATCCTCTTCGAGTCCTTCCGCCCCCGCCTGGCGAGCGGCCGGTCGAAGTCGCGCCGGACCCCGGCCCCGCGGTCGGACTTGCCGTGGCGCATCACGAGCAGTTCCCGGGTGGGGGCCTTCGGCACCCCCCCATTCTGCCCCCTGGGATAGGATTCCCCCCATGACGACCGCGACCGGGACCGTGACCGTCGCCGCCTACGACGAGGCGGAGCCCGCGGAGGCCGCCCGCGCCGTGCTCGAGGAGGCGGGGATCGCCGCCGTCCTCGCGGGGCTCGCGCTGGAGGTGCCGCGCGCCGACGCCGGCCGGGCGCTGGAGATCCTCCGCGCCCGGGAGAGCGCCGCGCGGGAGGCGGCCGCCGAGGAGGCCCTCCTCGAGGACGAGGCCGACGTCGCCTGCCTCGCCTGCGGCGCGCGGATCCCCGAGTACCTCGAGCGCTGCCCGGCGTGCGGCTTCTCGTACGGATAGGCGGGCGGGGCGAGCCCCGCCCCTACAAGCCGATCACGAGGACGTCCGTGTCGCCCTCCGGATCCTCCGGACCGTCGGCGAGGTTGTCGGCGTCGGTGCTCATGCACAGGGCCCTCCCGTTCGAGGCGAGGGCGTTCGGGAAGACGTAGGAATAGTCGTTCCCCTCCTGGCCGAGGGCGTTCACGGAGACCCGCGTGCGGTTCCCCGTGGCCGGGTCGTAGCGGAAGACGTCCCCCTGGCCGTTGTTGTCCATCCCGACGAGGTCGGACTTCTCGGAGTAGAAGACGACGACCTTCCCCGAGGCGGACATCGAGGGGGTGTAGGAGTTCCCGGATCCGGAGGAGGCGGACATGTTGACGAAGGTCCGGGTCCCCATGTCCGCGAGGACCGCGTCGCTCTCCCCCGCCGTGTCGGGGACGGAGAGGTTCGCGGCGTAGGTGTAGAAGGCCACCCACCGGCCGTTGTTCGACACGACCGGCTCGTAGGAGGAGGAGGCCCCCAGCACGCCCTCCGCGTCCTGGGTGACGCGCACCGTCGTGCCCCTCTTGAGGTCGCGCAGGTACACGTGCATCTGGCCGTTGGAGTTCCCCGGGACGAGATTGGCCGAATTGCACGTGAAGACGACGAACCGCCCGTTGGGGGAGATGGCCGGGGTGCCGCAGGTGCCGGTGGCGCCGGAGAGGGGATCGTCGCGGTCGCGGCTCACGAGGGTGGTCGTCCCCGCGCGGAGGTCGCGGAGGTAGACCTGGGAGTAGGTGTGGGTGTCCACGCCCTCGACGATCCCCGTGGAGGCGGTGAGGAACACGAGGTACCTCCCGTTGGAGGAGAGGGACTGGCCGTAGGTGGCGACGTCCTGATCGGAGGGGGAGCCGTCGAACCGGCTCGAGACGAGGGTGATCTCCCCCGTCCGGCGGTCGGCCGCGTAGGCGTTGAACTGCGTCCCGCTCCCCTCGACGAGGTCGGTGGCGTTGGACTCGAAGGAGACGATCCGTCCGTTGGCGGAGATCGTGGCGTAGCGGCTGTAGCCGTTCCCCTCCGCGCCCGCCGGGGTGCGGGAGACGAGTTCCACGGCCCCGGTCCTCAGGTCCCGGACGAAGACGTCCTGGAACGCGTTCCCCGGCGTCGCGCCCACGTCGGCGGCCGCGGAATGGAAGGCGACGTACCGGCCGCTGGGGGTCGCGCTCCCCCCGTCGGAATAGTCGTCGAGGTCCCCGCCCGCGGAGTCGAGGGAGACCTGGGTCCATGTCGGAGGGACGGGGGCGGCCAGCGCGGCGACGGCGGCGAGACCGGCGGCGGCGGAGACGAGAATGCGCATGGCGTGGACCTCCCTAGGGCAGCCGCTTCACGCCCGTCGCCCGGGCGAAGGCGTCGTGGAACTCCTCCTCGGTGAGGACCGTGGCGACCTGGAGCCCGGAGGAGCGGCGGATGACGACGGTGACGCGGGTCTTCGCCGGGTCCTCCTGGGACTCGCACCAGACGCCGATGAGGGTCTCGTCGGTGCCCATCCCCCCCTTCACGCACTGGAAGTCGTGCTCGCGGTGCTCCTCCGGGTACTCGCGCGTCGCCTCCCAGAGGATGTCCCCGCTGACCTCCCACGCCTTCGCCCTGGCGACGGGGTAGACGGCGCTCCGCCCCTCCTCCTTGGCCTGGAACACGTCCTTCATCGAGGAGCGGCAGCCGGCCGCGGCGAGGACGGCGGCCGCGAGGACGACGAGACCGTGGAACCGCATGGTGGACCTCCGTTCGGCGGGGAAGTCTACCGGATCAGCCGGGGGCCCGGGAGGCCGCGCAGGACCCCGTCCCGCCGGGGCCGAAGGGGCAGGCGGGGCAGTGGCGGCGGTCGGGGCGGCGCTCCGCCCCCCGCGTCCCCTCGCGGAAGCGGGCGAGGAGGTCCCGCGCCGGGGCGAGGTCGGCGGGGCCGAGGGGGACGGGGACGATCTCGACCCGCGGGTCGAGGTAGACGAGGGCGCCGCGGGCCGGGGGCGCCCCCTCGAACAGCGGCACGCCGGCGAGGGCCCGCGCGTAGATCCGGAGCTGCCGCTCGTACCGCCCGCGCTTCTCCGCGGCCTTCGGGGGGCGGGAGGCCTTGTAGTCGGCCAGCGTCCACGCCCCGTCGGCGCCGCGCACGACGAGGTCGATCTGCCCCCGCAGGAGCACCCCCTCCTCCCGGCAGAGGAAGGGGACCTCGCGCAGGAGATGCCCCTCCCGCCCCGCCGCGGCCCGCACCTCCAGGCCGAGGGGGGACGCGAGGAAGCCCGCCACCCACCCGACGACCTCCTCCAGCGCCTCCGCCGGAGGCTCCCCGTCGAGGTCCTCCCGCAGGCGGGCGGCGGCGGTGGCGCGGATCTCCGCGTCCCCGTCGCGCAGGAGGTCCATCGTGCCCAGGACCGCGTGGGCCGCGACCCCCGAGATCCACCGCGGCACCCCGTGGCCCGCGGTCGACGCGAGGGAGGGATCCTCGTCGTGCTCCCTCCCCTCGGCCGGGGGGGGCGAGCGGTCCGGCACCCCGATCTCGTGGCCGAGCCGGTAGCGGAGCGCGCAGGATCCCCAGTCGAGCACCGCCGACACCGTCGCGAGGAAGGGCGTCCCGTCGGCGGCGGGAGGGACGAGGGCGAGGACCCCGTCCACCTCCTCCTCCACCGCGCGCCGCCCCCCCTTCGCCAGGCGCACCCCCGGCCCCCGCCCGCCGAGGAGCCTCTTCCGCCGCTCGAGGGCGAGGGAGACCCGTTGCGCACCCGCCGCCGCGGGCGGCCCCGCGGAGCGGGACAGGAGGACCTCGACCTCGTCGGGCGTCCCCCGCCCGACGACGACGATCCCCTCCCCTCCTTCCGGCCCCTCCTCCGGAAGGTGGGGCGCGAGGATCGAGAGACCGGTGACGCGGCGCTCCGGCTCCCCCTTCACGCCGGAGGAGAGGACGAGGTGCTCCTTCGCCCGGGTCAGGGCGACGTGGAACAGCCGCACCGCCTCGGCGTCGGAGGCCGCCTCGATCTCCCCCTGGATGCGGAGCCACAGCGGCGTCTTCTCCCCGCCCCGGCGGATGCGCAGCCCCGCCCTCCCCCCGTGGGCGAGGACGGCGCCCGACGGGGAGACCGGCCGCCGCCCGAGATCGGGAAGGACGACGAGGGGCCACTCGAGGCCCTTGGCCTGGTGCACCGTCATGAGGGAGACCGCGTCCTCGGCGGCGAGGGGGGCCTCGGTCTCCCGCTCCTCCCGCAGGCGCAGGCGCCGCACGAGGCGGACGAACTCCGCCGCTCCGCCGAGGCCCGCGTCCTCGAAGGAGCGGGCCCGCCCGAGGACCTTGCGCAGGTTGGCGGCCCGCTGGCGCCCCCCGCCGCGGAGGAGGACGGAATCGGCGTAGCCCGTGCGGCGGAGCGCCGCGTCCAGCACCTCGTGGAGGCGCCCGCGCCGGCGGAGGGCGTGCAGCCCGGCCCACGTCCCCCGGAAGCGGGCGAGGCGGGCGCGCATCGCCGTGGAGATCCCCGCCGGCGGCCGCGCCCCGGGCTCCAGCGCCGTCGAGAGCGGGGCCCGCTCCTCCCCGTCCCGGGGGAGGGAGCCGACGAGGGCCAGCAGCGTCCGGTCGTCGAGGCCGGCGAAGGGGCTCCGCAGCGTCGCCGCCAGGGCGAGGTCCCGGGCCGGGTCCTCCAGGGCCTCGAGGAGGTTGGCGACGTCCACCACCTCCCGCGCCTCGAAGAACCCCCGCCCCTTCACCACCTGGTAGGGGATGCCGGCGTCGGCCAGGGCCCGCTCGTAGACCTGGATGTCCGTCGTGGCGCGCAGCAGGATCGCCGCGTCCCCCCATCCGAGGGCGCGGGGGGGAGTGTCGCTCCTGGTGATACGCGCCTCCCCGCCCTCGACGAGGGCCCGGATCCTGGCCGCCAGCAGGTCGGCCTCCCGCGGGCGGAGGTCCCCCCTCCCCGCGCCCCCTCCCTCCTCCCCCGCCACGAGGTGGATCTCGACCGAGGGGCGCTCCTTCGGCCCGTGGGCGGCGCCGGGGAGGAGGCGCTCGAAGGGGACCTGCTCCGCCCCTCCGGCGGCGAAGGCGGGGGCGAGGACGGCGTTGGAGAAGCGGAGGATCTCGGGGCGGCTGCGGAAGTTCTCGGCGAGGACGACCGTCCCCTGCTCCCCCGCGGCCTCGCGGGCCCGCCCGAAGCCGGCCACGTCGGCGCCGCGGAAGCCGTAGATCGCCGGCTTCGGGTCGCCGACGGTGACGGTCCGCCCCGCGCCCGCCAGGGCGGCCAGCAGGCGCTCCTGCACGGGACTCGTGTCCTGGTACTCGTCCACGAGGACGGCGTCGAAGCGGGCGCGGGCCTCCTCGCGGACGCCGGGATCCCCCTCGAGGAGCGCCAGGGCGCGGGACTCGAGATCGGCGAAGTCGAGGACCCCCCGCGCCTCCTTCCGCGCGCGGTAGGCGGCCTCCATGTCGCCGAGGAGGGCGGCCAGCGCCCGCGCGGCGGGGGCGGCCTCGGCGGCCAGCAGGACCCCGGCCGCGGCGTCGCAGGCCTCGCGGAGGGCGAGGAGGCGGGGCTTGGCGGGGACGGCCCCCTTGCGATCGCTCCCCGGCATCCGGAACGAGCGGATCGCCTGGACGGACTCGAGCCCGTCGAGGGACCTCCCCGCGGCCACGGCCGCGGCGGCCGCCGTCGCCGCGGCCCCCTCGTAGCGGTCGAGATCGGCGGCGAGGTCCCGCAGCGCGGCGCGGATCGCCTCCATCTCCCCCGCCGGGGAGGGGGGGTTCGCGGCGGCGGCGAGGAGGTCGGCGAAGGACTCCGCCGGGGCCGGCCCCGCGGCGAGGAGCGACGCCGCGAGATCCTCCACGGAGGGCGCGGCCACCAGGGCGAGCGGGGCGAACGCCTCCGGGCGATCGGCGGCCCACCGCGCCACCGTCTCCTCCCGCGCCTCCTCGAGCAGCAGCGCCGCGTCCCCCTCGGACAGGACCTGGAAGCGGGGATCGACCCCGGCCTCCACGGCGTTCTCCTTGAGCAGCCGTGCGCAGAAGGAGTGGAAGGTCGAGATCCACGCCGTCTCCACGGTGCGGCGGAGGTCGGCGTCCCCGGAGGCCGCGAAGCGGCGCGCCACCCGCTCCCGCATCTCCGTCGCCGCCTTCTCCGTGAACGTGAGCGTGAGGAGCCGGTCCACGGCCCGGCGCCGGTCGCGGGGGGAGCCCGCCGAGAGCACGACGTGGGCGAACCGCTCGGTGAGGACCGTCGTCTTGCCCGACCCGGCCCCGGCCACGACGCAGACGTCGCGGCCCGACAGGGCGACCGCGCGATCCTGGGCCGGGGTGAGCCTGGGACTGTCCCCGGGCCCGGCCGAAGGCCGGGACCGGGGGCTGTCCCCGGTGTCCGCCGTTCCCGCGTCCGAACCGGGGACAGCCCCGCGACGCGGCTTCGCCGCGTCGCGGGACAGTCCCCGGGGCGTCCCCCGGGGCGTCCCGGGCTCCCCCGTCATCGCCGCTCCCCCGTCGTTCGCCCCTTCTCGTACCGGCACAGGTCGGCGAAGTCGCAGCTCCCCGCGCCGCACCGCGCCGGGTCCTTCGGCCTCGGGGTGACGTCCCCCCTGGCCACCGCGGCGGCGGCGATCGCCGCCCGCAGGGCGAGGGCGCGCACGATGCCGTCGATCTCCCCGGCGGGGACGACCACCGACTTCGGGTCGGGGGCGACCGTCGCCGGGGCCCCCTCGACGCGGATCCCCGTGACGCGCCGCTCGACGATGTCGGCGATCTCCACCCCCGCCGGGACGAGCCCCGCCGCGTCGCGGATCGCCGCGAGGTAGATCGGGACCTGGGGATCCCCGTCGGCCAGCGCGAGCTCGTGCTCCCGCGCGGCGTACTTCCTCCCGGAGAAGCCCATCTTGTAGTCCACCACCACCGCGTTCCCCGCGGGGTCGGCGTCCACGCGGTCGAACCGCCCGCGCACCTCGACGGTCCGCCCCCCGGAGCGGAGGAGGAGGGCCGGGTACGCCCCGCCCATGCCGAAGGAGGCCTCCTGGGAGACGGGGCGGAACGGGCGCCGCCCGACCGCGCGGGCCCCCTCGAAGGCCGCGAAGGCCACGAGCGCCTCCCGCCCCCGGCGGGCCAGCACCCGGTCGTCGAGGCCGGGCGCCACGCCGGCCATCGCCTCGGCCAGCGCCTCGTCGAACAGCGCGCCCGGGTCCCCGCGCCTCCCGCCGGCGAACCAGCGCTCCAGCGCCGCGTGGGCGGCGGTGCCCAGGCGCAGCGGGTCGAGCCCCTCCTCCTCCTCCCGATCGGGCGCGGCGAGGCGCAGGACGTGGCGGGCGAAGTGGAGGTAGCGGCACTGGCCGTGGGCGGCGAGGGCGGAAGCGCTCGTGCGGAACGGGCGGCGCCGGCGCGGGATCCGGGGATCGGGATCGGCGGCCAGCGCGGCGGCCCGCGCGAGGTCGGGGTCCCGCCTCCCCCTCGACCGCAGCGCCAGGACGTCGAGGACCGCCCCCGCCCGGAGCATCCGCGCCCCGGCCTCCGTCCCCGGCACGGCCGGCTCCCGCGCGCGGAGGAGCGCCCCCCGCAGGAGGTCGCCGCGGTCGAGGGCCTCCCCGGGCACGGGGGCGGGATCGGCCGGGGTCGAGACGGAGCGCGGGGCCTTCCCGGCCGGCCAGATCCGATCCACCTCGTCGAGGAAGGAGGAGCGCAGGCGCCGCTCCCCGTCGTCCCCCGCCGCGGGCCAGGAGAGGACGAGGCGCTCCCGGGCGCGGGTGCAGGCGGTGTAGAAGAGCAGGCGCTCCTCGTCGCGGCGGTCGAGGTGGAGCGCGAGGCGAAGGCGCGCCCGCGGCGCCTCCCCCGCGTCCCGGGCGGTGCGGCGGTCCGCGTCGCGGAGGAAGAGGTCCTCCCGCGGCGGCCGGGGGAAGACCTTCTCGTTGAGCCCGGCGAGGAGCACCCCCCGCGCCTCCCACTGGCGCGCCTCCTCGGCGTCCACGGCGCTGACGGCGTGGAGGCGGCGGTCCCGCGGCTGGAACGAGGCCCCGGCCGCCGCCTTCTCGAGGTCGTCGAGGAACCGCCCCGGCCCGGCGGCCCCCCCCCCTTCGCGGCGGAGCAGGGCCGCGGTCTCCGCGACGAGGCGGGCGAGGACGCCCAGCGCCGCGGCCTCCGCCGCCCCGCGCCCGCGGTCGGGGGAGGGGTCGAGGAAGGAGGGGCGCAGGCGATCGGGGACGGAGAACGCGGACAGGGCGAGGTCGCGGAGGGCCTCGGGGGACGCGGGGGCCGCGGGCTCCAGGGCCGCGCGCACGAGGCGGAGCGCCTCCCGCGCCACGGGCTCGGCGGCGAGGGGGCGCGCGGCGAAGGCGCGGAGGGGGACGCCGTGGCGGGCGAAGGCCTCCTCGAGGAGGGGCCGGGCCGCCGCGAGGTCGCGGTGGACGACGAGGATCTCCCGCGCGGCGAAGCCGTCGCGGCGCATCCAGACGGCCGCCGTGCGGGCGATCCGGTCGGCCTCGTCGGCGGGGTCGGCGCACTCGAGGATCCGCACGGTGCCGTCGGCGGGCCCCGCCGCCGGCGCCGCCTCCGCGAAGAGGCCGGACTCCAGCCGCGCGAGGTCGCTCCCCGCCTCCGCCCGGAGGGACTCCCGGAGGATCCCCGTCCTCCAGTCGCGGAACCGCTCCCGGGTCTCCGCCGAGGAGGAGAACAGCGGCGGGCGGGCGGGGTC
>CAZWGT010000133.1:7763-9728 GCA_964633345.1 uncultured Planctomycetota bacterium | reverse complement strand
CGCCGAAGATCCTCCGCGCGGCCGTCGCCTTCCACGGCCTGGCGGCGATCGCGGCCTTCGCCGCCGGGGCCGCGGGGCGGGACCGGGAGGCGGCGCGCGGGCCCCGGGCCGCGTGGGCCGGCCGCCACGGCGCCGAGAACCTCGAGTCCATCCTCGTGGCCATCGTCTTCGCCCTCGTCATCCGCCACTTCGCGGTGGAGGCCTACAAGATCCCCACGGAGTCGATGTCCCCCACCCTCTTCGGCGACAGCGCGAAGCGCGGACCAGGGGACCGCGTCCTCGTGGCGAAGTGGCCGGCCCTCCTCGGCGGACCGGAGAGGTACCAGGTGTGGGTCTTCCGCCCGCCGCTCGACCGCACCATCAACTACGTCAAGCGCGTCGCGGGCCTCCCCGGCGAGGCCGTCGAGATCGAGGACGGGGACCTCTACGTGGACGGGAAGGTGTCCCGAAAGCCTCCGAAGACCCGCGAGGAGATGTGGTTCGGCGTGTGGCCGCGTCCCGACGGGCAGGCGGATGCGAAGAGCCCCTGGGTCTCCACCGCCTTCAAGAAGGAGGGGGACGCGTTCACCGTGAAGGGGGCGGCGCGGCGGGCGCTCCTCGACTACGAGGAGCCGGTCCGCGACGCGGCCTCCGGGCGCTCGGGGATGAACGAGGTGGGGGACGTGCGGCTGCGCTTCGACGTCGGGGACGCCGAGCCGGGGACGGTCCTCGTCGTCCGCCTCACGGGGCGGGCCGGCCCGTGCGAGGCGCGGATCGCGGCGGACGGGAGCGGCGTCGAGACGGACGTGAACGGGAAGGCGCCGGTGAAGCACGCGGGACCGGGCTCCGCGGTCGGTGAGGTGGAGGTC
The DNA here is from genome assembly GCA_964633345.1 of uncultured Planctomycetota bacterium. Lineage (GTDB taxonomy): Bacteria > Planctomycetota > JAJSAM01 > JAJSAM01 > JAKLKS01 > CAZWGT01. The sequence goes on along the minus strand of CAZWGT010000133.1, from coordinate 8,880 downwards.
TCCTTCGCCGATCTCCGGTTCGAGGTGAAGGTGGACGGGAGGGCGGCCGCCGCCGTGGAGTGCGATCCCCTCGCCTCCCGCGGCCGGCCGGCGTTCGGCGTCGCCTTCGGCGTGGAGAGGGGCGGCGCGACCTTCCGCGACGTGCGCCTCGACCGCGACGTCTTCTACGTCGGCTCGTACCGCTTCCAGGTCCCCGAGGGCAGGTACCTGTTCCTCGGCGACAACAGCGGGAACTCCCAGGACTCGCGGATGTGGCGGGCGTGGGAGGTCCGGGAGACCGCGCCGGGCGGCAGGGTGTTCTTCACGGACGCCAAGCCCTACGGCCTCGACCGGGACGGCCGCGTCACCTTCCGCGACCGCAACCAGGTCGTTCGCTCCTACCTCCCGTCGGAGGTGGTCGTCGGGGAGACCCAGGTCCCGATGGCCTTCGTCCCGGCCGAGGACCTCCACGGCCGCGCCTTCGCGATCTTCTGGCCGCCGCGGTGGTTCACCGAGGCGCCGGGAGGCCGGGTGGGGATCCTCCCGTGAGGGCCGCCGCGGTCCTCCTGATCGGGCTCGCCGCCTCCTCCTGCGTCACCGAGCCCCACGGGAGTCCCGTCCCCGGCTACGACGCGCGGGTGATCCTCCCCCCGTCCGGCTCCGCGTCGGCCCGGTGGCCGGCGCCGTTCTCGCGGGGGGCGCGGTACCTCCTCGAGAACCGCACGGGGCTCCCCGTCGAGGTCGTCCTCCTCGACCTCGGCGGGGACGGGGCGCCGCGGGAACTGGTCGAGGCGGAGATCGAGAGCCCGGCCGGCGCGGCGATCGCCATCCTCCCCGCGCCCGTGGGCAGCTGGCCCCTGCGCGCGCGCCTGGGGACCCCGGGGACGGTGCTCCTCGCGCCGGGGGAGGTGCTGTCGCTGCGCCTGCGCGTGGAGGGGACCCCGGGCCGGGGAGTCGCTCGTTTCGACGTCCCCCGCTGATCTACTTCGGAGGCAGATCCATCGTCTTGTCCAGGCCCCCTTCGGCGGGCGGGGCCACGCCGCAATCCAGCTCCGGGTCGTAGACCACGACCCCAGGGCATTCGTTGACGAGAAACACCGCGCGCGAGCCGGGGGCGGCGACGATCTCCGCGAGCCCG
>CAZWGT010000133.1:5349-7753 GCA_964633345.1 uncultured Planctomycetota bacterium | reverse complement strand
TCGGCGGGCGGGGCCGAGGGGATCTCCTCCTCCTTCGCCGGCGGCGCGGCGGGAGGAGCCTCCGCGGCGGGCGCCGCCTCCTTGGACTCGGAGGTCGCGCCCATCATGAGGTTCTGGGCCTCCGCGGCCATGGACTTCACCTTGTCCTGGGCCGAGACCTGGCCGCCGCCGCGGGCGTCGCTGACGGAGGCGAAGAGGGACCCGTCGTTCAGGCAGGACTGGAAGCAGTCCACGACTTCGGGGTCGAAGTGGGAGCCGCGCCCGTCACGGATGATCTGGACGGTCTTCTCGATGGGCAGGCCCGGGCGGTAGGCGCGGTCGGAGTGGAGGGCGTCGAAGACGTCCGCGATGGCGAGCACGCGCGCCTCGATGGTGATCTGCTCCTTGGACAGGCGGTCCGGGTAGCCGGAGCCGTCCCACTTCTCGTGGTGCTGGCGCACCAGGGGGGCCACCTCGCCGAGGACGGTGATGGGCCGCACGATCTGCGCGCCGACGTTCGGGTGCAGCTGGATGACGAGGAACTCCTCCTGCGTCAGCTTCCCCGCCTTGTTGAGGATGAGGTCGGGGGTGCCGATCTTGCCGATGTCGTGGAGGATCCCGGCGCGCTCGATGATCTTCTGCCGCCAGGGCTCCAGCCCCATGTTCGCGGCGATGCAGTTGGCGTAGAGTCCCACGCGCTCCATGTGGCCGCGGGTGTAGGAGTCCTTCGAGTAGACCGCCTGCACGAGGGCCATGACGGCCTCGATGGCGTTGCGCTCCGAGGCGTCCCGCTCGCCGCGCAGGCGCTCGCCCTCGGCGGCCTTGCGCTGGAGGACGCGCTTCTCGACGACGCGGCTCACCGTGAGCATCACGTCCTCGAAGTCGAAGGGCTTGCGGAAGTAGTCGTAGGCGCCCTTCTTCATGGCGTCGATGGCGTAGTCGAGGTCCACGTTGCCGGTGATCATCACGACGTCCACTTCCTTGCGGATCTTCTTCACCGCGCCGAGCAGCTCGAGCCCCGTCATGCCCGGCATGTTGATGTCGGTGATGACGAGGAAGTAGTCCTTCTTCTCGAACTTGGAGAGGCCGTCCTTCCCGTCGACGGCGGTGTCCACCTCGAAGCCGTTCTGCCTGAGGAAGATCGCCACGGGCTCCCGGATGTGCGGCTCGTCGTCGCACACCAGGACCCGGCGCTCCGTCTCGGGTATGTCCATCGGCTTCGCGCTCATGCTCCCGACGGGCTCCCCTCCGGCGGCGGGCCGCTCCCCAGCTCGAAGCGGCTCCCCAGGTAGATCCTCCGGACGAACTCGTCGTTGACGAGGTCGGCCGGCACGCCCTGCCTCTCGACCTTCCCAGCATAGATGATGTAGGCCCTATCCGTGATGGAAAGGGTCTCCCGCACGTTGTGGTCGGTGATGACGAGCCCGATGCCCCGCTTCCGCAGGCCCAGGAGCAGACCCTGGATGTCCTCCACGGCGATGGGGTCGATCCCGGAGAACGGCTCGTCGAGGAGCAGGACCGCCGGGTCGAGGGCGAGGGAGCGGGCGATCTCCAGGCGGCGGCGCTCCCCGCCGGAGAGGTTCTCCGCCAGGGACTTCCGGACCTTCTCGAGGCCGATCTCGGCGATCCGCGCCTCGCACTTCTCGCGGCGCTCCTTCTCCGGCATCGACAGCGCCTCGAGGACGGCGAGGATGTTGTCCTCCACCGACATGCGCCGGAAGACCGACGCCTCCTGGGGCAGGTAGCCGATGCCCTTGCGGGCCCGGACGTGGGTCGGGGCGTGGGTGACGTCCTCCCCGCGGACGAGGACGCGGCCGGCCTCGGGCCGTACGAGCCCCAGGGTCATCTTGAAGGAGGTCGTCTTCCCCGCCCCGTTGGGGCCGAGGAGGCCGACGACCTCGCCCGCCTCGAGGGAGAACGAGACGCCGTCCACCACGCGGCGGCGCTTGTAGGTCTTGACCAGGTCGTGCACTTCGAGCAGGGCCAGCGGGAATCCTCCGGAGGGGTGCCTGTGGGGGCGAGCCTGCGGGCCGCCCGACCGTGAAGGCTAGCGAATCCGGTGCCCGTTGCCTCTGGCGAACCGGTCATCCTGCCGGGCTTCGACGGCGGGCCGGGCTCCGCCCGGCCCCTACTCGACGAAGATCCCCGTCGCGTCGATCACGAGGACGGCCGGGTCGGGCCGGGGCCCGACGATCCCCTTCACGATCACGACCTTGAGGGAATCGAGCCCCTTCAGTGTGCGGAGGTCCCCCTTCAGCGCCTGCCCGTCGGGCCCCGCCACGCGCACGATGGCGGTGTTGGCCAGCAGCTCGTCCTTGGGCGTGCAGCAGTAGTCCCAGGGGGTCCTGCAGCCCTCCTCGCCCATGTCCATGTCGGCGCAGGAGGTGACGGCCTTCAGGTCGGCGACGGTCATCGCCGCGCGGCC
>CAZWGT010000133.1:0-5249 GCA_964633345.1 uncultured Planctomycetota bacterium | reverse complement strand
TCCTTTCCGGCCGCTCAGGCGGCCTTCAGTCCCTCGTGCAGTTCCGGCCTCAGGCACCGCAGCGCCGGGGGGAGCGCTCCGAGCACGCCGAGCGCGAGCCCCGCGCCGAGCCCCATGGCCATCGCCGCCCCGTCCACGGAGAGCCCGAAGGCCCCCATCGAGATCCGGATCGCGACTCCGTCCAGGAGCCAGAGTCCCAGGCCCGCGGCGAGGAGCGAACCCGCCACGGCCGTGAGCAGGGACTCCTGGAGGAGCCCGAGGAGCAGCGCCCCCCGCGTGAAGCCCAGGACCTGCAGCGACGCCAGCTCCCGGATCCTCGCGGCGAAGGCGGCGTACATCGTGTTGAGCCCCCCGAAGAACGCCCCCGCCGCGACCAGGAGCGCCGTCGCCCAGACCATCATGCGCACGGGCCGGTAGAAGGCCAGCATCCGGTCGTAGTAGGCCCCCTCCCTCAGCGCGACGAGTTCCAGGTCGAGGCGCTGCTTGGCGAAGAGGTCGGCGTCGGCGAAGTCGCCGCCGTCCTCCATGGTGAGCACCACGCAGGATATGGTCTCGCGCTTCGTCGCCACGAGGATCTCCTGCAGCCCCACCCAGATCTCGGCGTCCATCACGGTGCCCGGGGCCTCGAACCGCCCGGAGATGGTCCAGTCCCGCTCCGCGACGCGGAACTTCCTGCCGACGGCGAGGTCCGCCTCGGGGATCCCCATGCGGGGCGCGGCGAGGCTCCCCACCATCACCTCGCCCGGGCCCGGGGCGCGGCCCTCGGTGATGCGCACCTGGGGGTGGACGAGGAAGGCGGCGGGCTCGACGCCCCGAAAGTTGGCGAGGTAGTCCGCGCCCCCGGCCCCGCCGGCGTGCACGACGAGGGCCGCGTGGATCTCCGGCGAGGCGTAGTCGACGCCGAGCCGGCGGCGGATCCCCCGGATCGAGGCCGCGGCTATTCCCGCGACGTTGCGGCGGATCTCGCTCCGCTCGATGCTCTCCTCGCTCCCCGCGCCCAGCAGGATCACGTTCGACTTCGACGCGGCGCCGCCGAGGCTCCGTGACATGCCGCGCACGAAGGCCGCGGCCGCGAGCACGAGGAGCACCACGAGGGCGCTCCCCCCGACGCCGAGGACGAGGCGCAGCGGGGATCGGCCCATGTTGCGGACGCCGTACTCCCAGGGGAGGAGTCCCGTGGCCATCCCTACACCGCCCTGAAGGAGCCGGCCACGGGCATGCGGGCCGCCAGGATCGCGGGCACGAGGCCCGCCAGGACGCCGAGGGCGACGGACATGGCGACCCCCGCCGCCCACACGCCGGGCCCCGCCGCGAAGGGGATGGAGAGCCCGTCGTTGGAGAGGCTGAAGTTCGTCATGCGGAGGAACGCCGCCGCTCCCCCCGTGCCGAGGAGGCCCCCCGCTACGCCGAGGACGAGCCCCTCGCCGACCACGAGCCAGCCCACCTGCAGGCCGGTGAAGCCCAGGGTCTGGAGTACGCCGATCTCCTTCACCCGGTCCCGCACCGACAGGGCGATGGCGTTGGCCACCAGCGCGAAGACCGCCGCGAGGCAGCCGAGGCCGACCCAGCGGGTGAAGCCGATGATCTCGAGCACGTCGCCCGCGGCACGCGCGACGAAGGCCTTCTCCGGGCGCGTGGCCGTCGGCTCCTGGGCCGATCGGAACTCCTCGTCGATGGCTGCGGCGACCTCCTCGAGGCGGGCGGGGTCGGTCACGCGCACGTTGTACTGCGTGACGATCCCGTCCTGCTTCACGCCCGGGGCCCTCTGGAGGAAGTCGAGGTCCACGTAGGCGACGTTCTGGTCCTGGGGCTCGTCGGAGTCGAAGACCGCCGCGACGGTGACCGTGATCCCGTTGGCGTCGAAGCGGTCCCCGGCGGAGAGCCCGCGCCGGTCGGCCAGGGTGCGGCCGAGGATGGCGGCGTCGGTGCGGCGCACCCAGTCGGCGATGGATCCCTGCACGACCCGGAAGCGGACCGCCTCGGTCGCCGCGAAGGCGTCCCTCGGGACGCCGCGGAAGGTGACGACGTCGAGGCTCGCGCGGCAGTTGCTCACGACGATGCGCATGGGCACGGCGCCGGCCACGCCGGGGACGCGGCGGATGCGGGCCTCGTAGTCCTCGGGCAGGCGGCTCGTGAAGGGGCAGAAGCGGTCCTTGCGGTAGACGACGAGGACGGAGTCCTGCGCCGTGCGCCGCGTGGCGTCGGAGAGGCCCTGCTGGAGCGCGCGCACCGCCCCGAAGAGGAACATGGCCGTGGCGACGCCGAGGATCGTCAGGATCGTGCGCGTCCGCCGCCGCAGGAGCGGCTTCAGGATCACGGGGAGGAAGCGCAGGGGGGGGAGCCATTCGCGGTTCATGCGGCACCCCGCTCGGCGATGCGGCCCTTCTCCAGGCGGATGATCTCCTCCGCGGCCTCCGCGGCGTGGGGGTCGTGGGTGACCATGATGAGGGTCTTGCCCAGTTCCCGGTGCAGGCGCCCGAGGAGATCGAGGATGGCCTTCGCCGCGACGCGGTCGAGGTCCCCCGTGGGCTCGTCGGCCACGATGAGCCGCGGGTCCGTGACGATGGCCCGCGCGATGGCGACCCGCTGCTCCTGCCCGCCGCTCAGCTGGCGGGGGAAGTGGTCGAAGCGGTCGGAGAGCCCGGTGAGTTCCAGAGCCAGGGACACCTTGCGGTGCCGCTCGGCCCGCGTCATCGCGTGGAGCAGCAGAGGGAGTTCCACGTTCTCGTAGGCGGTGAGCACCGGAACGAGGTTGTAGAGCTGGAAGATGTAGCCGACGTGGTCCCTCCGCCAGCGGGCGAGTTCGGATCGGGACCTCCCCGCGAGGTCGAGGCCGTCCACGCGCAGGGTGCCGGAGGTGGGGGCGTCGATGCCGGCGATCATGTTGAGGAGGGTGGTCTTCCCGCTCCCCGACGGACCCATCAGGGCGAGGAAGCGCCCCTCCCCGATGTCGAGGTCCAGACCGTCGAGGGGGGTGATCTCCGTCTCGCCCTTGCGGTAGGTGCGGGTGAGGCCGCGGCACTCGATGAAGGCCATGTCAGCGGCCCTCCCCGGCGACGCGGATGCGCTGGCCGTCGGTGATCGTGCCCGCGGGGGCGTCCACGAGGCGGTCCCCGGGGGAGAGCCCGGAGGCGATCTCGATCCAGTCCCCGTCCCGGCCGGTCCCGGGCACGACCATCCGGTGGACGGCGACGCCGCGCTCGGCGACGAAGACCATGGCGTGCCCCATCCCCCGCTGGACGAGGCGCTCGGGGGCGAAGACGCGCTCCGCCGCCCGCTCCGCGCCCCCCCCCGCCGGTGCCGGCGAGAGGAACTGCGCGCGGGCCAGCATCTCGGGCTTGAGTTCCGGCACGGGGTCGAGGATGCGCACCTTCACCTGGAGGGTGTTCTTCTGGAGGTCGGCCTCGTTGACGATGCGGGTGACCTCGCCCCGGAAGACGCGGTCGGGCAGGACCTCGGCCACGATGCGGGCGCGGTGCCCGACGCCGACGCGGGAGGCCTCGGCCAGGGGCACGTCCACGCGGACCTGGAGGTGCGCCGGGTCGTAGAGGTGCACGATGTGGGAGGAGTGGGGGTCGTCCATGATCGCCATGACCTTCGAGCCCGGGGCCGCCAGCCTCTTCTGGACGACGCCGGCGGCGGTGGAGCGGACCTCCATGCGGGAGAGGCGCAGCGCCGCCTCGTCGCGCGCGGCGCGGGCGCCCTCCTCGGCGGCCCGGGACTCCGCGACGGCGAGCCGCTCGGGGAGCAGCAGGCGGAGGTTCTCGGCGGCGGCGTCCCGCTCGGCCTCCGCGCCCCTGGCCTTCTCGTCGAGCACGGTGCGGCGGGCGCGCAGGCCGGCGGCCTCGGCGCGCAGAACGTCGAGTTCGGCGCGGTCCCGGACGGCCGCCAGCGCGGCGATGGCGGAGACCTTCACGAGGGCCTCGTCCGCCTGGACCGTGGCCTCCTGGGAGCGGATTCGCGCCTCCGCCGCCGCGGCTTCCGCGGCGTTCATCTCGAGCATGGCCCGCGACTCGCCCAGGGCCGCCTCCGTGGATGCTGCCTGGCGCCTCCGCTCGACGAGGGTCTCGAGCTCCTTCTCGGCGGTCTCCCGCCGCGCCGTCGCCTCCCGGAGCGCCGCCTCGGCCCGGGCAAGGGCCAGCCGGGCGTCGTCGGGGACGAGGCGCGCGACAACCTGCCCCTCGGTCACGGTCTCCCCCTCGAGGACCGGGACCTCCTGGACGACGCCGTCGGCCAGGGCGGCCACGTAGATGGGGAACGGGTCGGCCTCGATCCACCCCGCGGCCTGGGAGGTGACCGTGCCCTCGAGGCCGCCGGCGGCGGCGGCCTTGACGACGACGGGGACGACGCGGACCTCGGTGCCTGGGAAGAGGAGGTCCTTCCCGGAGACGGCGAAGACCGCCGCGAACGCCAGGAGCACGCCCGCGGGAAGCAGGATGCGCGTCTTCCAGCGCAGGGTCGGCGGCGGGATGGGGACGGACCGGGACCCCGGATCGGGATCGCGGCGCAGTGCGGCGAGATCGGGTTCGGACATGGCGGGCTCCCTCGGGACGGACCACGGGAATCGGGTCGCGCGTGCGGCGAAGGGAGCCGCCTAGATCCGGAGGGGGAGGACCTTCTCGGGCGGGGCGCGGGGGGCCGCGGGCGAGGCGGGTGGGACGAAGGCGTCGGGCGAGTCGAAGGCCGGGAGGAGCAGTGCCGGGGCCGGGGCGGGGGGCGGGACGGGGGACGGGAGGCGGGCCTCGGGGCCGTCGACGCCCATGCCGACGCGGACGGTGGTGCAGCACCCGCAGCAGGCTCCGGCCGGGTCCAGGGTCGAGACGGAGGAGCCCTGTTCGGCCGTCTTCGCGCAGCAGGAGGGGGCCACGTCGTCCTCCGGGAGGGCCGACATCCCGCAGGCGCCGCCGCCCAGGCAGACCGCCAGCACCGCCGGCGGCCCCCAGCAGAGGGCGCCCGCGAGGGCGAGGGCTGCGACCATCAGGCGGCGGAGGGGGGACATGACGTGCATCACCTTAGACGAACGGGGGGGGCTGTCAACCGGGGAAGGTCACGGCCGCGGCGCCCGCTACGCCCCCTTCGCCTTGAGGATCGCCGCCGTCAGGGCGGGGACGACCTCGAACGCGTCCCCGACGATCCCGTAGTCGGCGACCTTGAAGCTCGGCGCCTCGGGGTCCTTGTTGACCGCGACGATGCAGCGGGAGGAGGTCATGCCGGCCAGGTGCTGGATGGCCCCCGAGATGCCCAGCGCC
>CAZWGT010000132.1:0-9774 GCA_964633345.1 uncultured Planctomycetota bacterium | reverse complement strand
CGGCCGGGCGACGGCCGGGCGACGGCCGGGCGACGGCCGGGCGACGGCCGGGCGAGAGGCCGGGCGACCCGGAGGGTCGCCCCTACAGTTCGCCGAACAGGTCCTGGACCTGGGACGACGCGGTGCCCGTGCGGTCGGTGAGCAGGGCGTTGTCGATCTCCTTCCGCGCGTCGTCCTCCATCCCGTTCTCCCAGCACCAGCAGGCCAGCGCGAGCCGGGGCTCCGGGGCGTTCCGCAGGACCTTGCGCCCGATGGCCAGGACGTCCCCGGCCTTCGCGTCGCTCCAGGGAACCGTGCGGTCCCCGAGGGGCCCCTTCATGCTCAGCCCCTCCGCCGAGGCTCCGACGACCTTCTCCCCCGGCTTGCCCAGGCCGGCCCGCACCTGGTAGGCGTCCAGGGAGGCCCCGCGCAGCCCCTCCGCGAGGAGATCGCCGAACCCGATGAGGTAGTTCAGCCTCTCGGACCGGCGCTTCCAGTCGTCCTGCCTCCCCGGGGGGGGCTCCGTCTCCTGGTGGGCGGCGAGGGCCTCGGGGAACTTCATGGCCGCGAGGGCGCCGGCCACCTTCGCCCGGGCCTCCTCGGCGCGCTTCGCCTCCTTCTCGAGGGCGGCCGCCTTCGCCGCCTCGACGGCGGCGCGGTCGGCCGCCGGCGTGGCCCGCTCCCTCCAGACCTTGAGCTCCTCGCGCGCGAGGCGGCCCTGGGAGAGTTCCGCGTACTCGGTCGCGACCGCGTCGAAGCGGTCGGCGACGGCCCGGGGCTTGTCGGGGTTGCCGGCGGCGAACTCCTGCGCCTCCCGGAGCGCCTTCGCGGCCTCGGCCTCCCGGGCGGCGCGGGCCTCGGCCCGGTTCTCGATCCCCGGCCCCGGGCGCTCCTCCTCCGCCGGCGGCGGGGCGACGGGGTCCGCGGGCTTCCGGTCGATCTTCGGCGGGGCGATGACGACGGCCGGCTTCTTCCCCGAGTTCATCGCGGCGACGAGCGCGATCGCCGCGCCGGCCAGGAGCAGGACGCCCCCGAGGAGCAGCGCCGGGGAGGGCCCCGCCGACCGGACCGTCCCGCCGCGGTTCCTCGGCGTCCGCCCCCGGACCCGCTTCGGCCCCGCGCGGACCGCCTCCAGCACGCCCCCGAGGGCCTCGGCGAAGTCCTTCGCCGCGAAGCGGTACCCGCGGGCCGAGGCCATCGAGCGCTTGACGAGGACGTCCAGCTCCTTGGGGATGCCGGCCCCCGGGTTCACCTGGGAGGGGGTGCGGAGCTTCCCCGCCTCGTGGGCCTCGAGGATCTGCTGCGTCGAGCCGCCCTCGTAGGGGGGCTCCCCGGCGACCAGGTGGAACAGGGTCGCGCCGAGCGAGTAGGTGTCGGTCTTCTCGTCCTGGCGCTTCCCCTGGAAGACCTCCGGCGCCACGTAGTGGGCGGTGCCGCGCCGATCCCCGACCTCGCCGACGGCCTCCGCGTTGCCGAAGTCCACGAGGACGGCCTTGCCGTCGTCGCCGAGGATGATGTTCCCGGGCTTCACGTCGCGGTGGAGGATGCGGGCCCCGTGCGCGTGGTCGAGGGCCAGCGCGATCTGCCGGGCGACCTCGACCGCGTCCCCGGGGTCCAGGGCCCCGTCCTCGTCGAGGACCTGCTTCAGGCTCCGGCCCGCCACGAAGTCCATGATGATGAGGACGTAGCCCTCGTCCTCGACGACGTCGAAGACCCGCACGACGTTCTCGTGGTCCAGGCGCGCCAGGGCCCTCGCCTCCTCGACGAACTTCCGGCGCGCCTCCGGGGAGGCGGACGAATCGGCGCGGAGGATCTTCACGGCCACGCTCCGCTTGAGGGGCAGGTAGTGGGCGTGGAAGACGGTCGCCGTGGCCCCGCGGCCGATCGGCCTCCCGATCTTGCAGCGTCCCAGGGTCTTCCCGGTGAAGGGGGACTCCGCCGGCGGGGAAAGGGCGGGCTTCGGGGGCCTCATCGCCGCAGTGTACGGCCCTGCCGCGTGACGGGAAGTAATCCAGCAAGTTTGCCCCCCCGCTCGGCGGCGCTACGATCGGGGCACACAAGGAGGCTTCCCCGATGTTCGACCGATTCACCGAGCGCGCGCGCAAGGTCATGACCCTCGCCCGCCAGGAGGCGCAGAAGCTCAACAACGACTACATCGGGACCGAGCACATCCTGCTCGGGCTGGTGCAGGAGGGCAGCGGCGTCGCCGCCCAGGTGCTGAAGAACCTCGACGTGGACCTGCGCAAGGTCCGGGCCGAGGTCGAGCGCCTCGTGGAGCAGGGGACCAACCCCGTCTCCGGCTCCCAGCTGCCGTTCACGCCCCGCGCGAAGCGGGTCCTGGAACTCGCCCTCGAGGAGGCCCAGAACCTCGGGCACAACTACATCGGCACGGAGCACCTCCTGCTCGGGCTCATCCGCGAGAGCGACGGCCCCGCGGCCCACGTGCTCCAGAACCTCGGCGTGAAGCCCGAGGAGGTCCGCGAGGAGGTCGTCGAGCTGCTCGGCGCCGATCCCCCCGCGGGCGCCCAGGCCAAGGCCGGCGAGGAGGGGGCCGAGGCCGTCGAGGGCGAGGAGCCCAGCGCCCCGGGGAAGTCGAAGACCCCGGCGCTGGACGCCTTCGGGAGGGACCTCACGGAGCTGGCGAAGGAGAACAAGCTCGACCCGGTCATCGGCCGCGCCGCGGAGATCGAGCGGGTGATGCAGATCCTCGCCCGCCGCACGAAGAACAACCCGGTGCTGCTCGGAGAGGCGGGCGTCGGCAAGACGGCCATCGTGGAGGGCCTCGCCCAGCTCATCGTCCACGGCGAGGTCCCGGAGATCCTCCGCTCCAAGCGCATCGTGGTCCTCGACCTCGCCATGATGGTCGCGGGCACCAAGTACCGCGGCCAGTTCGAGGAGCGCATCAAGGCGGTCATGACGGAGGTCCGCCGGGCGAAGAACATCGTGCTCTTCATCGACGAGCTCCACACCCTCGTCGGCGCCGGCGGGGCCGAGGGGGCCATCGACGCCTCCAACGTGCTCAAGCCCGCCCTCTCCCGCGGCGAGGTCCAGTGCATCGGGGCCACGACGCTGGACGAGTACCGCAAGTACATCGAGAAGGACGGCGCCCTCGAGCGCCGCTTCCAGACCGTGATGGTGGATCCGCCGAGCCGGGAGGAGGCCCTGGAGATCCTCACGGGCCTCCGCGACCGCTACGAGGCCCACCACCGGGTGCGCTACACCGACCAGGCCCTGGCCGACTCCGTGGACCTCTCCGTCCGCTACGTGACCGGCCGGTTCCTGCCGGACAAGGCCATCGACGTCGTGGACGAGGCGGGGGCCCGGGTGCGCCTGAAGGCCATGACCCAGCCGCCCGACGTGAAGGAGATCGAGGCGGAGATCGCGCGCCAGGACGTGGAGAAGGAGGAGGCCGTGGCGGCCCAGGACTTCGAGCGGGCGGCGCGGCTGCGCGACACGGTCTCCAAGCTCCGCAAGCGCAAGGAGGCCGTCGTCGAGGAGTGGCGCAAGAAGTCCCGCGAGGCCGAGGCGGTCGTGGACTCCGACATCGTCGCCGAGACCGTCTCCCGCATGACCGGCGTCCCCCTCACCCGGATCGAGAAGGGGGAGGCGGAGCGGCTGCTCACGATGGAGGCGGAGCTCCACCGGATCGTCGTCGGCCAGGAGACCGCGGTCTCCGCCATCGCCCGCGCGGTGCGGCGCTCCCGCTCGGGCCTCAAGGACCCCACGCGCCCCATGGGGTCCTTCATCTTCCTCGGGCCCACGGGCGTGGGGAAGACGCTGCTCGCCAAGGCGCTGGCGAAGTTCATGTTCGGCAACGAGGACGCGCTCCTCATGATCGACATGAGCGAGTACATGGAGAAGCACAACGTCTCCCGCCTCGTCGGCGCGCCCCCCGGCTACGTCGGGTTCGAGGAGGGCGGGCAGCTGACGGAGCGGGTGCGGCGGCGGCCCTACTCGGTGGTCCTCTTCGACGAGATCGAGAAGGCCCACCACGACGTGTTCAACATGCTCCTGCAGATCATGGAGGAGGGGCGGCTCACCGACTCCTTCGGCCGCCACGTGGACTTCCGCAACACCATCGTGATCATGACGAGCAACATCGGGTCCGAGGTGGTGAAGAACCAGGTCTCCCTCGGGTTCACCGGCGGCGGGGAGGCCCAGGGCTACGAGAAGATGAAGGCCAACCTGCAGCGCGAGCTGGAGCGGCACTTCCGGCCGGAGTTCCTCAACCGCGTGGACGACGTCATCGTGTTCAAGGGCCTCACCCGCGAGGACCTCAAGCGGATCATCGACTTCGAGCTCGTCTCCATCCGGGCGCGCCTGGAGGAGAGGGGCGTCACCCTCACCCTCACCGAGCAGGCCCGCGAGTTCATCATCGACCAGGGCACGAACCTCGACTTCGGCGCGAGGCCGCTGCGCCGCGCGCTGGAGCGACTCATCGAGGACCCCCTCTCCGAGGACATCCTCCGCGGCGCCTTCGCCGAGAAGCCCCACGTGCGCGTCAAGGCCAAGGACGGGAAGCTCGTCTTCGACGCCACGGCCAAGGCCCCCAAGGGGCAGAAGCGCAAGGACGGGAAGGACGAGGAGGAGGGGGAGGACGCCCCTCCCGCCGAGCCGAAGGCGGCCGCCTCGGCCGACTGACCCGGGCCTCCCGGCCGTGACCGGGCGGCGGCGGGCCCCTCGCTCCGGGGCCCGGCCGCCGCTATCCTCCCGCCATGAGGAAGATCGACGCCGGCTCCGACTGGGAGGACCGCCTCGTCGAGTGCCCCCGCGAGCGCCCGGTGTGCCTGCGGGCCTCCGACGTGCTCGACTCCGTGGGGCACACGCCCATCCTCCGGCTCCGCCGCGCCAGCGAGGAGACGGGCCGCGAGATCTACGCCAAGGCGGAGTTCATGAACCCCGGCGGCTCCATCAAGGACCGCATCGCCAAGTTCATCGTCGAGGCCGCCGAGGCGCGGGGGGACCTGAAGCCGGGGATGACGATCCTCGAGGTGACGAGCGGGAACACCGGCATCGCCCTCTCCCTCGTCGGCGCCGCCCGCGGCTACCCGGTCGTCATCGTCATGCCGAAGTCCGCCAGCGAGGAGCGCCGCCACATGGTCCGCTCGCTCGGCGCCCGCCTGGAGCTCCTCGACTCCCTTCTCCACATCCAGGACGCGGTCCAAGAGACCCGGGAGCGGGCGGCGAGGGACCCGTCCGTCTTCCTCCCGAACCAGTTCGCCAACCCCGACAACGTCCTGTGCCACGAGACGACCACCGGCCGCGAGATCCTCCACCAGATGGAGGGCAGGTTCGACGCCTTCGTCATGGGCGTCGGCACGGGCGGGACCGTGATGGGGGTCCGGCGGGCGCTCCGGGCGGCGGGGCACCGGGCCAAGGTGTTCGCCCTGGAGCCCGACGAATCGGCGGTGATGTCCGGGGAGCCCCGCGGCTGCCACGGGATCCAGGGCCTCGCCGACGGCTTCGTCCCCGACCTGATGAAGGTCGCCGAGGTGGACGGCGTGATCCGCGTGAAGACGGCGGACGCCATGGAGATGGCGGCGCGCCTCGGCCGCGAGGAGGGGCTGCTCGTGGGGATCTCCGCCGGGGCCAACGTGCTCGGCGCCATGGAGGCCGCGCGGCGCCTGCGGAAGGGGAGCACGATCGTCACCATGCTCTGCGATCGCGGCGAGAGGTACCTCAGCCTCGCCGGTGCGGGCGCGGGGCGCTGATTCCCGGGGCGCCGGCCGGACTCAGGCCGCGGTCTCGGGGACGAAGAGGTCGACGTGGCCGCACTGCACGCAGCGGAGCGCGTACACGGCGTGGGCGCTGGGGTCGGCGAAGGGTGCGGTGTACAGGCCGTCCACGGGCGGCCTTCCCTTGACCCAGCTCTGGGGGGCGAAGTGCCCTCCCGGGAGCACGGTGTCCTTGAGGAACCCCAGCTCGGTGTCGGCTCCGCAGCTGCTGCAGCGATGCGTTCCTGGCATGGTGAGGATCCCGTCGCGCCGGACCGCCGACGAGTCGGCCCCGATTCTACCTCCGCGGCCCCGGGGCGCCCCGGCCCCCGCGCGCGCGGGAGTGACGGGGATCACCGGGGCGGCCGGTACGGGACCCTGTCCTCGGGGAACCGCGCGAGGATCTCCTCGGCCCGGCGGATCAGGGTGTCGACTCCGGCGGCGAGGTCCTTCGCCTCGTAGGGGACGATCTCGTGGGGGGGGACGCCGATCCCCTCGACGCCCTTCCCGCCGTTGAAGCGGCCCTTGTTCGAGCGGACGGAGAAGACGATCGAGAAGAGCCCCGAGGGGAGCTCCAGGGTCTCCTTGGACGAGGACATGCCCGCGGTGGCCGACTCGCCGATCATCCAGCCCCGCCCGTCCTCCTTGAACGAGCCGAGGAGGGTCTCTCCCGCGCTGCGGACGCCCGCGTCCACGATGACGACGACGCGTCCCGCGTAGGGCCGCCTCCCCCGTCCGGGGAAGGCGTTCCCGAACGCCCCGGTGCCGGCGGGGGCGAAGCGGCCGAACACCTCCCCCTCGTCGTACCCGCCGCCCCCGTTGGCCCGGCCGTCGAGGACGAGGCCCGGCGCGTCGCCCACCCTCTCCAGCATCGCGTCGAGCTGGGCCGGCAGGTCCGCCGCCACGTCGCGGAGGTGGATGTAGGCGTTCCCCTTCGCGGTCCTGCCGTAGGACTGGCGGCCGACGGTCTCGAGGTTCCCCGGCGGGAAGGCGGGGCCGCGCGCGACGAACCCCCCGTCCCCGCGCGTCAGGGTCGCCTTCTTCGACTTCCCGTCCACGGTCCTCAGCCCGAGGGAGAGCGGCGTCCCCGCCTTCCCCGCGAGCCCCCAGTGGCAGGCGAAGTACTCGGCGTGCTGGGCCGTGGAGAAGCCCATGGTGTCGCGGAGCTCCTCGACGCGGCGGTCGAGCCACTTGCGCGCGGGAAGGCCGTCGGCCTCGACGACCTCCATCCCGGGCTCCACGCCGGCGGCCTCGGCCCCGCCCCAGGCGGCCTTCACGAGGATCCGCTTCCCGGCGACGCACCAGTGCATCCCCGGCCCCTTCTCGAGCGGGGGCCACGGGCCCTTCAGGTCCTTCGTCGCCTCCGTCGTCCGCACGGAGGCGTGCCCGTCGCGCAGGCGCGCCGCCAGCCGCACGAGCACCGCGTAGTGTTCCTCCGTCGTCGTGGCGGCGGCGGCGGCCTTCGTGATCTCGGCGGAGACCTTCCTCCAGTCGATCCCCTTCGCCTTGAGGAAGAGACCCGCCTTCGCCTCGAGCTTCTCCAGGGCGAAGGCCGCGTCCTCCTTCGGCCCCGCGGCGGGGGCGAGGAGGGCGAGGAGGAGGGGGAGGTGGGCGCCGGCGCGCATGGCCGCCATGATAGTCCTGGTCTCCTTGACAACCATCCCGCCGCTCCCCTAGGCTCGGGGGACAAGGAGGACACCATGAACCTGCGCACCCTGGCCGGGACCGCCGTCGTCGCCGTCGCCGCCGTCGCCGCTTCCGCCTTCGAGTTCACGTCCTGGTACGGGAACCTCGAGTGCACGACGAAGGCGAAGGTCTTCGGCGACAACGCCGACAAGGAGACCCAGTCCGTGACCGGGGTCGGCCTTTCCACCACGGATTCCTCGTTCACCATGGGCCCCATCGCGGGAAGCAACCTCAACGGCCTCATCGTCAAGAAGAACAACACCCACTACAGCGTCGCCCAGCCGACCGACGTGGACGACCTGGCCGCCTTCACCGCGTGGGTGAAGGCGAAGATCCTCGCGCAGACCGGCCTCGACGTGGACCTGGCCTCCGTGGAGATGATGGGGAAGTTCATCCTCGTCAAGCAGTTCTCCTTCGTGAAGGTGAACGTGAAGGTGAAGTGGACGGGGACCGTCGCCTCCGGCGAGCAGATGGGGCAGACGGTGATCGGTTCCATCGCGCTCAAGGGGACCCTCCCCCGCGACTAGGCCTGTCGCGGGAATCGCCCCTCCTCCCGTAGACTGTCGGATTCCCCGGCACCGGTGCCGGGGGAATCGACCGATCCCCCGTGGATTCCGCACGTTGGGGGGTACGGCCCTTGCATCGGAGGCCCCCATGGACGACGCCGAATCCGCGCCCGGGACGCCGTGGCTCCTCGTCGCCCTCGCCGCCGCCGGGACCGCCGCCTCGGGCCTGGCGTTCCTCGCCGCCGGTTCCGCCCGCGAGGCCGCCGAGCGGGCGCGCGTCGAGACCGTCGCCGCGTCGAAGGCGGCCGACCTCGCGCGGAAAGCCTCGGAGCAGGCGATCCAGGACATCGCCGCCCTCCGCGGCGACTTCGAGATGCTCGCCACCAACCTGGACGCGGTGCAACGCCACATCAAGGAGCTGGCCGACACGGCCACCTTCGGCCCGGGGGGCGGCAATCCCTTCGGCGCCGCGCCCGGCATGGACCCCGGCGGGCCCGACGCCCCCCCGGCCCAGCCCGTCATCGAGTTCACCCCCGAGCTGCGCGAGAGCCTCAGGAAGGCCGTCGCCGCCAAGGGCGTGGACCTCCTCGAGGACCGCGTCTCCATCCCCGGCCGCATCGTCCTGCGCCAGGGGGCCCTGGAGTACTTCGCGACCCTCCCGGGGGGCAAGGCCCACGAGTCCATCGTCGTCCTCACGGGGAAGGCCGGCGAGGACGGCGCCCGCCCCGAGGGGCTCGGCGCCGCCCTGAACTCGAGCCTCATGGCCCTGGGCCTGCGGCCCGGGACCCCGATCCGGATCCTCCCGGGAGGGAGGACCGTCCCCGCCAGGGGCACGCCGGTCCACATCGCCCTCGAGTGGAAGGAGGAGGGCGCGGAGGTGAGGGTGCGCGCCGAGGACCTCCTGTGGGACCGCGAGCACAACCGCTCCATGGAGGCGGGGAAGTTCATCTACGTCGGCTCCTACTTCGATCCCGAGGGGTACGTGCCCGACCTCGCCGGGGACGCCGTCGCCGTCTACTCCGTGGCGACCTGCGTGGTGGACCTCGACGACCCGCGGGCGGCCAACGACACGATTTTCATGGCCTGCGGCCCCCGCATCCCCGTCGAGGGGACGGAGGTCCGGGTGGTCTTCAGCCCGAAGCCGCTGGAGCCGACGCGCACGTGGGATCCCCAGGTCCCGGAGAAGCGGACCGACGGGGGGGCCGGTGGGAAGTAGCGTCGATCCCGTCCAGCGGCTCCTCGTCCGGACGCGCCGGAGGCTGACGGCGGCGGCGCTGGCCGACGCCCTCGCCCCGCCCGCGGCGGGGTTCCTCCTCGTGGCGGCGGCGGTCCTGGCCGCGGCGCGCGCGACGGGGCGGGGGGACCTCCCCGGGGGCCTGCTGGCGGCGGCGGCGATCCTGGCGCTGCTGGCGGCCTTCGCCCGCCTCGCCCGCGGGATCCCCGGGACCCCGGAGGCCGCCCGCCACCTCGACCGCGCCCTCGGCGCCGAGGAGCGGTTCTCCACGGTCCTCGAGACGGCGGAGAGCGACCCCGCGGTGGCGGAGTGGGCCGCCCGCGGCGCGATGGCGCGCGCCGGAGCGGAGGCGCTGCGCGAGGCGCTGGCCTTCCGGCCCCCGGCGGCGCTCCTGCCCCTCCTGCTGGCGGGGACCCTCGTGGCCGGCCTGGAACTCCTCCCCGCGGAGGCCCGCACCGCGGCCGCGCCCTCCGGTACGGCGGTGGCGGTCGCCGTCCCCGCCGGCGGCGGGACCGGAACGCTCGCTCCCCCCGCGCCCGCGGCCGTCCCGGCCGCCGCGGCCTCCGCCCGGGAGGTCCTCGCCGGCCTCGAGGCGAAGGCCCGGGCCGAAGGCAACGCGGCGGACCTGCGGGAGATCGCCGCGGCCCGCGCCGCC
>CAZWGT010000131.1:9516-9784 GCA_964633345.1 uncultured Planctomycetota bacterium | reverse complement strand
GGAGATGAAGGACGCGCTCGGGCGGATCGTCCCCGCGGCGGAGTCGAGGGCGATCACCGTCAACCCGTGAGAGTCCCGCTGCGCGGGGCGAGCCGGGGAGGACGCCCGCCCGCTCCGCGGGCCGTCGTTCTCCCCGGCTGAATGGAGGCGAGGCCGGTCCGCACGATCGGCGTGGGCCCGCCAGCGGGCCCACGCCGCGCCGGAGGGTTGTAGGGCGAGGCAGGGACGTGGGGGGGGGGTCGGCCCCGACGATCGGGGGGAGCGGGCA
>CAZWGT010000131.1:0-9498 GCA_964633345.1 uncultured Planctomycetota bacterium | reverse complement strand
CCCCCGCCCCTGCGGGGGCGGGGCCCTCCCTGGGGGGGGCGGTCGGCTGGCGGGTCTGTGGGGCACCCCCCCCCCCCCACCCCCGCCGCGGAGCGGCGGAACGATCCCGCCACGGGCAGGACGGATCGACGGGAGTACCCGACCCGATGGGCCGTCCCGGCACCCTTCCGTGGACTTCGAGCCCGTCCCCCCGGTGTCCGCACCCGGTGATACATTCGCGCCGTGACCTTCGTCGCGCTCGACTTCGAGACCGCGGACCCGATGCGCGACAGCGCCTGCGCCCTGGCCCTGGTCCGCGTCGAGGGCGGGCGGATCGCGGCCCGCGAGACGCGCCTGATCCGCCCCCCGCGGCGGGAGTTCTGGTTCACGCACATCCACGGGATCACGTGGGGGATGGTCGAGGGGGCGGAGACCTTCGAGTCGGCGTGGCCGGCCATGGAACCCCTTCTCGAGGGGGCGGAGTTCCTCGCCGCCCACAACGCGGTCTTCGACCGCTCGGTGATGCGGGCCTGCTGCGAGAGGGCCGGCCTCGGCGCGCCCGCGGCCCCCTACCTCTGCACGGTGAAGCTGGCGCGGAGGGCCTGGTCCATCTACCCGACGAAGCTGCCCGACGTCTGCGGGCGCCTGGAGATCCCGCTCCGGCACCACGACGCCGGCTCCGACGCCGAGGCCTGCGCGCGGATCGTCCTGCGGGCGGTGGAGGAGGCGGGGAGGGAGGCGGTGGACGCCCTCCTGCCGCCGGCTACAGCAGCCACTGCTTGGCCGCCGCGAGCCCGACCATCGCGGCGACGTTGAGCAGCGCGGCCCTCTCCTTCACGAGGATCTTCCCGAGGGGGTAGAAGTCGTCCGGGTCCTCGGGGGGCGGGTCCTTCGGCGGCCTCGGGATCCAGAGCGGGACCTTCCTCCGGTAGACCTCGAACTCCGGCCCGAAGAACTCCATGAGGACCGTCTCCTCGTAGCGGGCGATGGCGTGGTAGTAGGCCCACAGGAACAGCCACGTGCCGAGGGTGAACCACGGGAGCCCGCAGAGGAGGAGGAACCCGAGGAAGGCCCCGGTGTTGGCGACGTACAGCGGGTTGCGGACCCAGGCGTAGGGGCCGCCGTCCACGAGCTTCTTGGCCTTGTGCTTGTGCGTGCGCGCCGCCCCGCCCATCCTCCGGATGCAGACGAACCGGAGCCAGATCCCGAGGACGACCAGCGCGAGCCCGGCGGGCCAGAGCACCTCCATCGGGGACCAGGCCTCGCGGGGGAGGACCATCGCGGCGGCGACGATGGGCACGTAGATCCACCCGCGCACCTTGAACAGCTTCCGGCCCAGTTCCACGATCATGGGCGCATTCTGGGCGTCACGCGGCGGGGGGGCCAGAAATGGGCGGCGCGGCCGCCTCCTCGGCGAAGCGAAGCTCCCGGGCGATCCCCCCTGCGAGATCCCCCGGCGCCCCCGGCACCGCCGACCACGTGTAGGTCTCGACCTCGAGGACCGGCGTCGGCCCGTCCCCGGAGAGGGCCTCGCGGATCGCCGGTGCGATCGTCGCGGCCGTCGTGCCCACGCCCGCCACCCGATCGAGGTGGAGCGGCGCGTGGAAGTGGATCCGCCACGGGGCCAGGGGGAGCCACGCGTCGAGGGCGGAGAAGAGGCCCGGCAGGTCGGGGGCGCGGCGCCACGCGCCGAGGGGGGTGCGGCCCGAGCACTGGTGGAGCCAGCGCGGCTCGTCGAAGGCGCGCAGGGCCTCCACGGCCGCCGGGTCCTCCGCGGGGCGGGGGATCTCCAGGGCCGCCGAGACCTGCACCTTCACGACGGGGACGCCGGCCCGCCGCAGTCCGGCCAGGGCCGCCGCGGGATCCTCGCCGGCCACCGCGAGGTGGCAGAGATCGGCGCAGATCCCCAGGTGGGGGAGGAGGCGGCCGGCGTCCGGGCCCAGGAACGGCAGGAGGTCCCGCCTCCAGAAGTCCGCGGCCTCGCCGGAGGTCTCCAGGGTGCACCCGGGCTCCGGCTCCGGGGCGAGGACGACGCGGACCCCCGAGGCGTCGGCGACGTCCGCCAGGGCGCGCGCCGCCGCGGCGAGTCCCGCGGCGAGGACGCGCCCCTCGGCCGGCCCCGATCGCCATCCCCTCCACGTGCCGGGCACCGTGCTGACGACGCAGGACGAGCCGGGATCGAGGAGGCGGGCGAGGGCGCGGCCGACGTCCACCGTGTAGTCGAGCCGGGCCGGGTCCCCCCAGGGCGGGTCGTAGACCGCCTCCTTCACGCGGGCCCCGTGGAAGCCCCCCGCGGGGAAGGCGTTCACCGTGTCGATCCGCAGCCCGTTGGCCGCGAGACGCGAGCGGACCGCGCGCGCCGCCTCCTCCGATCCGGCCAGCGTCCGCGCCGCCGCCGCAGGCAGCCACAGCCCGAGGCCGAGGACGCCGCCCGGCCGGTGGGCGGCCCGGACCGCGGCCGCGGGGCCGTCGAGCATCGCGAGGATCCCGCGGAGGTCCTCCGCGGGGTGCACGTTCGTGCCGTAGCAGATCGACGGGGCGGTCACCGCGGGAGATCGACGGACACGCGCTCGACGTGCGCGTCCTTCTCCCCGGCCCAGTACGCGAGGTTGAAGGGGATCACCTCGAGGAACCGGAAGCAGGCCTTCCCCCCCCGGCCGAGCTCGAGGAGGAGCGTGCCCTGCCCGGGGTCGAACGCCCCCTCCTTCCTCCCCTCGAAGAAGGGGTCGCTCCCGGAGAGGGAGAGATCGGCGAAGCCACCGTCGGCGGTGAGGAACTCGCGGAAGGGCTCGCCGCCGAAGACCTCCCTTCCCTCGCGGTCCGGGGTCCGGCGCCACAGGCGCACCCGCACGCCGTCGAGGGGCTCCCCGTCGGCCGCGAAGACCCGGATCCCGCAGGTCCGCGGGAGGTCGGAGAGGAACTCCCCCGCGTCCGGCGGCGGGAGGCGGTTCCCGCCCCGCGGGCGGCGCCCGGCGATGCGCTGGAGGGCCGAGGCCTCGTGGGGCGAGTACCCGCCGGCCGGGTCGCCCGCCGACCTCCGGCCGCCGTCGGAGACCCGGACCTCGCCGGCCCGGACCTCCGGCAGCCACGGGCTTCCGGCGAGGGGGGACCCGTCGGGGGCGGACAGGTCGATCTCGGAGGCGCGCACGTCGAGCCGGCGGAGGTTCACGAGGTACCGGGCGAAACCGAGCCCGGCGAGGAGATCCCCGTCGAACCAGAGCGGGTTGTCGTCCCTCCGCTCCCCGGCCAGGGCGTACCGGTCCCCGTCGAGGAGGGACGCGGGGAAGCCCCACTGCAGGTCCACGGTCCGGTCCGCCGCGTCGGGGTCGCTGGTGGGAAGCCCCCCGCGGATCGGGAGCGCCCCCTCCTCGGCGACGACGACCAGGTCGAGGGCCACGCGCTCCGTGACGCCCCCGGGCGCCAGGGGCCCGCGCGCCTCGGCCAGCATCCGGTTCCAGCGCCGCAGCTGCCGCTGGACCCAGTCTTCCCACCCGTTGGCCCCGTCCCGGAAGGAGGCCTGCACCCGGTGGAAGTGGTCGAGGACCGGCTGCTCGACCCACAGTCCCAGGCGCAGGGCGTCGGTCTGGATGGTGACCTCGTTGTTGCCGCGCCCCGTCTCGGGGATCGAGCCCGAGGGGTTCACGACGAAGCGCAGGTCGTGGCGGGCCCCGTCCCAGGGCAGCCGCAGGCTGGCGGTCCCCTCCTCGAACCGTTCGAGCCCCTCGAGGAATCCCTCGCCCACGGTCCTCCCGTCGACCTGCCAGAGGTAGGGGGCGCGGCCGGAGTCCCGGGTCCCGTAGTTCTTCACGTGGGCGACGTAGATCACCGCGTCCCCCTCCGCGGGGACCCCGCCCCGGGGCCCGTCGTACTCCAGCCGCGGCGTGCGCTCGATCCAGCCGACGGACCAGTCGGGCAGCCCCTCGGAGCGGCACTCCAGAAGGAGCGGGGGGGACTCGAGCCAGAACCCCTTCCCCCGGATCCGCCCGCGGACCGCGCCGCTGCCGGTCTCCTCGTACCGGACCGTCACGGATTCGATCTCCGAGGAGTCGTTCGGCTCGAGGCGGAAGGGGGCGTCGTCGGGGCCGACGATCCCCAGGCCGAGGGCGGAGTTCGACCGGTAGCCGCCGTCGAAGATCACCCGCGCCCGCACCTCGAGGCTGCCGGCCGGGCAGACGACCGTGGACGCCGCCTGCATCTCGATGGCGACGGCGCGCTGGCGGGCCTGGAGGGCGATCTCGGCGAACCGCACCGATCCCTCCCGGTCGAGGCGCCGGGCGACGACCCGCCAGACGCGGGCGGCGACCCCGGAGCCCAGCCTCTCCGGCGGGCTCCAGTGGTCCCCGTCGACCCGCTTCCGATCGACGAGGACCTTCATGTGGTCGGAGTCCGGGCCGGCGAGGAGGGACCACTCGTGGGGGGCGTCGCCGGCGAGCAGGACCTCCGCGGTCAGGACCTCCCGCGGCTCGGGGAAGGTCACCTCGAGGAAGGCGGGGTTCGCGGCCCGGGTGCGCAGGACGGTGCCCGTCTTCCCGTCGAAGGCGTCGGCGGGGAAGCCGGAGTCCGCGGGCGAGTGGCGGAAGGAGGCCTGCCCCCGGCGGGAGAGGACGTCGGCGCGGAGGGGGGCGAGGAAGGTCGGAAGGCCGTCGTCCCCCGCGGCGCCCGCGGGCGCGGTCCCGAGGAGGATCAGCAACGAAAGGAGCCCCGCCGGAGCGCGGTTCATCGGTCCATTGTACGCACGGCCGGGGCGTTTCCTCCCGGCGGCGGCCCCCGGTTAGGATCCGGGGATGAGGCGAGGCCGACTGTGGACGGCGCTGGCGGCGGCCGCGCTCCTGGCGGCCGCGGCCGCGGGCGCCGCGTCCCTGGTCCCCCGTTACGTCAAGCTGGGGACCCTCTACCGGATCCAGCGCGGCGACGCGGCCTACGGCTTCGACGCCGCGTGGCGGGTCGAGCTCCTCTGGACGCGGAACCCCTCCGGCGCCTGGGAGAAGGTGCGCCGCCCCCCCGAATCCCGGCTGGAGCCCCTGCGCCGCCTCCTCCTCTCCGAGATGGGGCGTTCGTCGCTGGGGGAGATCCCCGAGGAGGGGAAGTCGGAGAAGGACTCCCTGGGCTCCCTGGGGTACCTGTGAGGACGCGCGCCGCCGCGTCGTTGCTGCTGGCCGCCTCCGCCGTCCTCCCCGGCGCCTGCGCGTCGGAGGCGCCGCCGGCCGACGTGGTGCTCTTCGTCTGGGACACCTGCCGGGGGGACCGGGTCTCGGTGAACGGGTACGCGCGCCCCACGACGCCGCGGCTCGAGGCCCTGGCGAAGGAGGGGACGACCTTCCGCCGCTGCTTCACCCCGGCCTCCTGGACGCCCCCGGCCCACGCCTCCCTCTTCACCGGCCTCCTCCCGCGGACCCACGGGATCCGCCAGGGGACGGGAGGGGAGCGGGTGAACCCCGGGATCCCGCTCCTGGCGGAGACCCTCCGCGGCGCTGGCTACGAGACGGTGTGCATCACCGCCAACGCGATGGTGTCCACCGCGAACGGCCTGACCGACGGCTTCGACCTCGTCGAGCCGGTCCTGAGGAACGACGACCCCGCGGGCACGGGGCAGGACGCCCTCGATCGCGTCCGGGGGTGGCTCGCCCGGCGCGCGGCGGCGGGGGAGCGCCGCCCCTTCCTCCTGTTCGTGAACCTCATGGAGTGCCACCAGCCCTACGTGGCCGAGGCGGCGGCGGTGGCGGCGGTCCGCGGCGACGCGGCGGTGAACGGGGCCCGCCGCGCGGCCGAGGCCGTGACGATGAAGCGCACGAGCGCCCACCTGTTCGAGGGGCGCCCGGTGGAGCCGGAGGTCCTGCGCGATCTCGACGCCGCCTACGACGGCGCGGTCCGCACGGCCGACCGCTGGACGGGGGAGATCCTCGACGCCCTTCGCGGCGCGGGGCGCCTGGGGAACGCCTTCGTCGCGGTGTGCTCGGACCACGGCGAGAGCCTCGGGGAGCACGGGGAGCTGAGCCACCTGATGTCGGTGTACGAGCCGGTCCTCGCGGTGCCCCTGGTGGTCCGCTGGCCCGGGCGGTTCGAGGGGGGGCGCGCGGAGGACGCCGAGGTGCGCCTCCAGGATCTCTACCCGACCATCCTCGAGGCGGCCCGGGTGCCCGTGCCCGCCCCCTGCGGGAGGGACGCCGTCTCCCTCGCGGAGAGACCGCTCCGCCCGCGCCTGCTCGTCGCCGAGCACGGACCGTCCACCAACGCCCTCCCCGAGGCGCGGCGGGCGCTCCCCTCGGCCCCCTCCGCGGTGTTCGAGCGGTTCGAGTACCTCTACCGCGCGGTGCGGGAGCCGGCCTCCGCCCCGGGGGCGCGCAAGCTGGTCCAGGTCCTTCTCCCCTCCGCCGCGGGCCCCCCGCGGGTCGTCCGCGAGGAGCTGTACGACCTCGCCTCCGATCCGGGGGAGACGCGCGACCTCCTCGGCCCCGGGGCGGCGCCCGCGGATCGGGCCGCCGCCGACAGGCTCCGCGAGGCGGGCGGCCGGTGAACGCGGGGACGGTCCGGGCGCTGCGGGTCGCGGCGGCGGTCCTCGTGCTCGCGGGGACCGCGGCCCTCCTCCTCCGCCCCGCGGGTCCCGCCCGTCCCCACATCGTCCTCATCGTCTGGGACACCTGCCGGGGGGACCGGGTCTCGGTGAACGGGTACGCGCGCCCGACGACGCCGCGCCTCGAGGCCCTGGCGAGGGAGGGGACGACCTTCCGGCGCTGCTTCTCGCCGAGCCCCTGGACGCCGCCGGCCCACGCCTCCCTCTTCACCGGGCTCCTGCCGCGGAACCACGGCATGCGCGAGGGGACCGGCGACCGGGTCAACCCGGGCCTCCCCCTGCTGGCGGAGACGCTCCGCGACGCCGGCTACGAGACCGTGTGCGCGGTGGCCAACCCGCAGATCTCCGACGTGACGGGGCTCAACGCCGGCTTCGGGACGGCCCTGGAGTGCTTCGGCGTCCCCGAGGCGAAGGGGGACGGCACCCGGGTCCTCGACCGGCTCCGCGCCTTCCTCGACGGGCGCGGGGCGGGAGGGGGGAGGCCGCTCTTCCTCTTCGTGAACCTCATGGAGACCCACCTTCCCTACACCTTCGACGCGGCGTCCGTCGCCGCGGCCCGGGGAGACGGGTCCGTGAACGGGGCGCGCCGCGCGGCGTCCCTCGTGGACGACGCGCGGGCGAACGACCACCTCTACGGGGTGGGGCCCCTCGACGCCGCGACCCTGTCGGACCTCTCCGCCGCCTACGACGGGGCGGTGCGCACGACGGACCGGATCACGGGGGAGATCCTCGATCTCCTCCGGGAGCGGGGGCTCCTCGGGAACGCGGTGATCGCGGTGTGCGGGGACCACGGGGAGAACCTCGGCGAGCACGGGGACGTGAGCCACCTCATGTCCGTCCACGAGCCGGTGCTGCACGTGCCCCTGGTCCTGCGCTGGCCGGGCCGCTTCGACGGCGGCCGCGCGGTGGACGAGCAGGTGCGCCTGCAGGACCTCTACCCCACCCTCCTCGAGGCGGCGGGGGCCGGGGTTCCCGCGGGCTGCGGTCGCGACGCGATCTCCCTCCGGGAGGCGCCGCTGCGCTCCCGGATCCTGGTCGCCGAGTACGGGCCGGTCCTCGACCAGCTGGGGCCGGTGTCGAGGGCGATCCCCCACGCCCCGAAGTCCTCCCTCGAACGCCTCCGGGAGGCCCTGATCGCGGTGAGCGAGCCCCGGGAGATCCCGGGTGCCCGCAAGCACATCCACGTCGTGCGCCACGGGGACGCCGGCGAGGCGGTCCCCGCGCGGGAGGAGCTGTACGACCTCGGATCGGACCCGGGGGAGCTGCGCAACCTCCTCGGACCCGGGGCGCCGCCGGCGGAGCGCGCCGCCGCCGACCGCCTGCGGGCCCTCGGCGCCGCGGGCCGGTAGACGTAAGGCCGGGTTCCGGATCGGGGGCCTCTTTACATCCGCGACCACCGGACGGCGGGAGATCGGTGGAACACGGTTTGCGCGTCCGTGGCGGATCGAATCGAGGACCACCGATGCCCATGTCCGCCCGGGCCCGCAGGGGCCCGTGGATCGCCGCCGCCCTGCTCCTGCCGGCGATCGGTCTCGCCCTCCTGACCGTCGGGACGCGGGCCCCCGCCCCCGACATCGTCCTCATCGTCTGGGACACCTGCCGGGCCGACCGGACGACGGTGAACGGGTACGGACGCCCGACGACGCCGAGGCTGGAGGAGTTCGCGCGGGACGCGGCCACCTTCCGGCGCTGCTTCTCCCCGAGCCCGTGGACGCCGCCGGCCCACGCCTCCCTCTTCACCGGGCTGCTGCCGCGCCACCACGGCCTCCGCGAGGGGACGGGGGACGCGGTCCGCCCCGGGATCCCGCTCCTCGCGGAGACGCTCCGCGACGCCGGCTACGAGACGGCCTGCGCGGTGGCCAACCCGCAGATCTCCCCGGCGACGGGGCTCGACGCGGGGTTCGGGACCGTGATGCAGTGCTGGGGCGGGGGCGAGTGGAAGGGGGACGGGCGCGAGGTCCTGCGGCGCCTCCGCGAGTGGCTGCCCCGGCGGCGGGCGGCGGGGGGCCGCAGGCCCCTGTTCCTCTTCGTCAACCTCATGGAGACCCACCTGCCCTACGCGTTCGAGGCGGCCGGCCTGGCCGCGGTCCACGGCGACGGCGCGGTGAACGGGGCGCGGAGGGCGGCCGCGGCCGTCACCGACGAGCGGGCCAGCAACCACCTTCACGGGATCGACCCCGTGGACGACGCCACGGTGGCCGACCTCCGCCTCGCCTACGACGGGGCGGTCCGGTCCCTCGACGGCATCACGGGGGAGATCCTCGACCTCCTGCGGGCGGAGGGGCTTCTCGACGGCGCGGTGGTCGCGGTGTGCGGGGATCACGGGGAGAACCTGGGGGAGCACGGGGACCTCAACCACCTCGCCTCCGTCCGCGATCCCGTCCTGCACGTCCCCCTGGTCCTGCGCTGGCCGGGCCGCCTCGACGGCGGGCGCGTGGTCGAGGAGCAGGTGCGCCTGCAGGACCTCTACCCGACCCTGCTCGGGGCCGCGGGGCTGGCCGTGCCTCCCAACGGGGGCCGCGACGCGGTCTCCCTCCTGGAGACGCCGCTCCGCTCCCGGACCGTCGTCGCCGAGTACGGGCCCGCGGCCGGCCTCGTCGCCAAGGTCGCCCGGGTGTTCCCCGGGCTGCCCCCGTCCACGTTCGTGCGGTACCATCTGGCCTTCCTGGCGGTGAGGGAGCCGCCGGATCGGCCCGGGGCCCGGAAGTACGTCTCGGCCTCGCGGATCGGGGAGGACGGTGAGCCGGTGCTCGTGAGGGAGGAGCTCTTCGACGTCGCCGCCGATCCGGGGGAGCTCCGCGACCTCCTCGGCCCCGGGGCGCCGCCCGGGGAGCGCGCCGCCGCCGACCGGCTCCGGGCGGCGGGCGGGAAGTGAACGCGACCCCGGCCCGCGCCCGGCGCCTGGCCGCGGCGGCCGCCGCGGTGCTCCTGCTCGCCGCGGCCTCGGC
>CAZWGT010000130.1:0-9787 GCA_964633345.1 uncultured Planctomycetota bacterium | reverse complement strand
TCCTGCTTCCCCAAGGACGTCAAGGCCCTCCTCAAGACGGCGGAGGAGAACGGCATGGACCTCCACACCGTCCGCGGGGCCGAACTGGCCAACGAGCGCCAGAAGACGGTGCTCTTCTCCAAGATCAAGGCCCACTTCGGCGGCAAGCTGAAGGGGAGGACCTTGGCCGTCTGGGGCCTGGCCTTCAAGCCCCGCACCGACGACATGCGCGAGGCCCCCTCGATCGTCCTCATCCGGGCGCTCCTCGACGCCGGCGCGAAGGTGCAGGCCGCCGACCCCGAGGCCGTGAAGGAGGCCAGGAAGATCTTCGGGAAGTCGATCGCCTACGCCGCCAAGCCGTACGATGCCCTCGAGGGGGCGGACGCGCTGGTCCTCGTGACCGAGTGGAACGAGTTCCGCCACCCCGACTTCGACCGCATGAAGAAGCTCATGAAGGCGCCCGTCGTCTTCGACGGCCGCAACATCTACGCCGGCCGCAATCTCAAGTCCCAGGGCTGGACCTGGTACGGGATCGGGATCGCCTAGAACGGAGGAAGCCATGAAGCTCGCCGCCCTCGTCGTCGCCGTCCTCGCCGCCGGATGCTCCGGCGGGACCGCCCCGGCCCCGACGCCGGCCCCCGCCCCCGCGCCCGCGCCCGCGGCCGGACCCGCGGCGATGCCCGGCGCCCTCGACTACCCCCTGTCCACCTGCGTCGTCAGCGGCGAGCCCCTCGGCGACATGGGGGAGCCGGTCGTCCGGATCCACGAGGGCGTCGAGGTCCGCTTCTGCTGCGCGAACTGCATCAAGGAGTTCGAGAAGGACCCGAAGAAGTACGTCGCGATCATCGAGGCCGCGCGGAAGAAGTAGCGCCCTTCCAGCGGCAGGCGAGGAAGAGCAGGAAGACCGCCACGGTCGCCGTCGGCCCCACGGGCCAGTCCAGGTCCGGGGAGGCGGCGACCAGGAAGCCGGCGGCCGACGCGGCGAGGGCGAGGGCGGCCGCCCCGCCGACGATTCCCGCCGGCGTGCGGGCCACCTGCATCGCCCCGGCGGCGGGCAGGAGCAGGAACGAGAAGACGAAGAGAAGGCCCGTGGCGTGGACCCCGCGCGCGACCACCAGCGCCAGCCCGAGGAAGAACAGCCCGTCGTGGAGCCGGGTCCGGATGCCCAGGGTCGAGGCCATCTCGGGATCGAAGGTCGCGAACAGGAGCCTCCGGCCGAGGACCAGGAGCAGGGCCGCCACGGGGACCACGACGGCGGCCAGGCTCCCCAGGGCCTCCCCGTGGATCCCCAGGATGTCCCCCGCCACGAGGGTGCGGACCTCCTCCAGCCCCTGGGCTGTGGGGAGGACGAAGAGGACCGAGAGGGCCGCCGCGACCGCATAGGCGGCGCCGGCCGCCACCTCGGGAGGGACCCTCCGCGCCCCCGGCCGCCCCATGAGGATCGCCGCCCCCGCCACGGCCCCGAGGACCGCCATCACGTCGTGGTTCCGGGCGAACGCCAGCGGGGTCCCGGGCGCCGTCCACGCCACGGTCCCCGCCAGGAACGAGAGCCCGATCCCCGCGGCCGCGACCTGGGGCAGGGCCACGCCGACGAGCACGAGCCGCCTCCCGACCACGTGGACCCCGAGGATCGCGCAGGCCAGCGCCACGAGGAGGCTGCCGGCGAAGGCGGGCCCGAAGAGCCGGAGGGTGTCCAGGATCTCCGTCACGGCGCCGTCCGGGGGAAGGCGGCGATCGTCCTCCGGCCGTCCTCGGTGCGCACCCGCACCTCGACGCCGTAGAGGTCGCGCAGGACGGCTTCGGAGAGGATCTCCGAGGCCGGACCCTCGCGGTGGCGGCCCTCGCGGAGCAGGAGGACCTGGGACGCGGCGTCCGCCACGACCGCCAGGGAGTGGGAGACCAGCATCACCGCGAGCCCCTGCTCCTCCCGCAGGCGCGCCACCAGGTCCAGCAGGGCCACCTCCGCCGCGAGGTCGAGCCCGCTCGTCGGCTCGTCGAGGGCCAGGACCGTCGGCCGCGCGGCCAGGGCGCGGGCCAGCAGGACGCGCTGCCTCTGCCCGCCCGACAGGTCCCGGAAGGGCGTCCGGCCCTCGCCCGACAGGCCGACCCGGGCGAGGGCTTCGTCGGCGAGGTCGCGGCGCTCGCGGGAGGCCGTGAACGGCAGCCAGGCGTCGGCCCGGGCCGCCATGAGGACCACCTCCCGGGCCGCCAGCGGCAGGACCGCGTCCAGCGAATCCCCCTGGGGGACGTAGCCGGCCCGGAAGTCCGGGGCCCGCTCGAGAATCCCCTCGACGGGGGGGAGGAGCCCGAGGACGGTCTTCAGGAACGTGGACTTCCCGGAGCCGTTGGGCCCGACGATCCCCAGCGTCTCCCCCCGCCGGAGCGTGAGGGAGATCCCCCGGACGACGGCGCGCCCGCCGTGGCCGACGGACGCGTCCCGGACGGCGAGGACCTCCCCCGCCCCCCCCACCGCTACTTCCCCCCCAGGGCGGCGGCGAGGGCCTTCACGTTGTGATCCACGAAGGAGGCGTAGCCGTCGGTGCCCTCCACCGCCGATGGCATGTGGGCCAGGACGATGACCCGCCCGCCCGTCTCCCTCGCCACGGACTCGGGCACGTCCTTCGGGTTGTAGACGGCGGCGAGGAGGACGCGGATCCCCCCGGCCTTCATGGCATCGACGACCTTCCGCGTGTGCCGCGGCGAGGGGGGCACCCCGGGCTTCGGCTCGAGCCTGGCGGTCTCCTCGATGTGGAACCGGTCGAGGAGGTAGACGAACAGGGAGTGGTAGGCGACGACCCTGGCCCCCGCGAAGGGGAGCAGCTCCTTCGCCCACCCCCCGAGCTCCGCCTCCCACCCCTTCTCCCGGAGGTACGCGGCCAGCTTCCCCTCGGCGAGGAGGCGCTCGAGCCGCTTCGCCGGGGCCCGCTCGAGGAGCTTCGCCCCGAACATCCGCTCGTCCAGCCCCGCCGCGAAGGCCTTCGCCCTCTCCCGGTAGGCGGCCGCGCGGGGAGGGTCCACCGACGCGAGGCTCTCGGCGATCGTCCCCGCCACGACCTTGGCCCGGACGGGATCGAGGAGGTAGTGCGGGTTCCCCCCGGCGTGGACGTCGCCGAGGCTGCGGTCCAGGGTCCCCGCGGGGACCTCGAGCAGGTCCAGTCCCGCGGAGGCGTCGCAGTAGCCGGCGGTCCCCGGCTGGATCCCGGGGTTCCGGGCCTGGAGGACGATGGGCCCCTCGTAGCCGACCTCGAGGTCCAGGCCCGTCTTGACGAAGAGATCGGCGTCCCGCGCCATCCGCGCGAAGGACGGCCGGGCGTCGAGGAAGTGCGGGTCCTCCGGCCCCCGGGCGAGGCTCGACACCTTCACGGCGTCCCCGCCGACCTCCCGCGCGATGGCGGCGAGATCGGTGGTCGTGGTCAGGACGTTGACGACCTTCGTCTCCCGGGCCGGGGCGGACGCGGCGATGAGCAACGTGGCGACGGCGGCGATCTTCATGGATCGGCCCCCTACCATTGGTGGGCTCCGTGGGCGCCGAGGAGGATCTCGAACTGGAGCCAGACGGCGTACTCGGGCCCGTCGAGGTGGTCGGCGTCGTCCCGGCTCCCCTGGAGCCGGATCTTGCTGAACTCGCTCGGGTACCAGGTGAGGGCCAGGGAGTCCCGGACGCGGTCGTCCCGGAGCGGATCGCCGTCCGGCGTCCCGCCCCTGCCGCTTCCCCGCTCGTGGCGGGCGCCGACGGTCCAGCCGCGCGCGAATCCCCAGACCACCTGGGTGTAGTACCCCGCGTCGTGGAGGATCTCCCCCGGGACGGCGGTGGAGGTGTCCGGATCGACGGCGGTCTCGGCGTCGAAGCGGCGCGCGACGGCCTCGGTCGTCCACGAGACGAAGGGGAAGCCCGCGTCGCCGGCCAGGGGCTTCCACCGGAGGGTCAGGTCCCCTCCCAGGATGCTGGTCCGCCCTCCGGTCCCGTTGGGCCCGAAGGCCCCGGAGGCGCCGGGGGCGAGGACCGTCGTCGGGGCGAGATCGAAGGCGGCCGCCAGCCTCCCCGTCCACACCATGTCCGCGGGGGATCCGACGTCCCCCTCCACCCGGGGGTGGCCGCCCGGCTGGGGCCCGCCGGGATCGCCGCGGAAGCTCGGCATCGTCTCCCCGTCGGCGTTCTGCACCCCGGCCTGGGCCTCGAGGGAGAAGGGGGTCGGCGCGAGCCAGGAGAGGCGCGCCCCGGGGGCCCGCATCCCGTCCCCCCCGAATACCCGGGTCATCGCGAAGGGCTGGTCGACGAACTCCCACGCGTGAGGGTGGACGGGGTTGTGGCGGCCGAACTCGGTGAAGTAGTGGCCGGCCTTGACCTGGAGCCCCGCGGGAAGCGAGGTCGTCGTCAGGAACATCTCCTCGAGCTCCACCACCGTCTCCCCGTCGGGGTCGACGGCGAAGACGACGTGGGCCTCCCCGTGGAACCAGGGGTCCACGGCCCCGGAGACGGACAGCTCCACGTTCTGGACGGTGAAGCCGCGCTGGCGGGGGTCGTGGGCCCCGCCCTGGAGATCCTGCAGCTCCGCGTCCGTCGCGGAGGATCCCCCGGCGGCGAACAGCCCGTCGAGGGAGATGTCGAGGAGCTTGAGCGTCGGCTTCGGCCGGCGCGCCTCCTTCAGGGCCGCCTCCATCGCGTCGAGGCGGTCGACGAGGGACTCGATCTCCCCGTCGTGTCGGGTCTCGATCTCCCGGATCCTCCGCTCCAGGTCCCCTTCGGGGGCGCCCTGGGCGAGGAGCAGGAGCACGGCGGCCGCGGCGGGATGCATCGGTGGAATCCTCCTCTCGTGGAGGGATGGCGGGCGCGGACGGAGTCCGGCCGGCGGGTGCTTCGGCCCGAGAAGGGTCTACGAGAGGACGGGCGGGGCGCGCGCCGCGTGCCGGGGGCGGCCGGCGGCGGGCAGGATCGCGGAGCGCGCGGGCTCCGTGCCCCCGATCCGCACGAGGACCGCTTCCGCGATGGCGACGGCGGGCGCGGGGGCGGCGGCGGCCCGGGCCTGGGCGCAGGTGGCGCAGGTGGCGGGGTCGTGGCGGTCCGCGGGGTGGCGGTGGGTGGAGTCGTGGCAGCCCCGGTCCCGGCAGTCGGCGTCCACGGAGACCCCGGACGTCCGGGGCCCGGCGACATCGAGGATGCCGTGCAGGGGGAGGACGACCACGGCCACGAGGGCGTGGAGGGCGAGCGCACCCGCGGCGAGCCACCGGCCGGAGAAGGACCCGATCATGCGTGCGACAACGTTATACGCACGCCCTCCCGGCCCGTCCACCGGGAAATCACCGGTGCGCCTCGGCGTGGAGCGCGCGCCGGGCGACGATCCGCACGTCCGGGTCCTCGTCCCCCACGAGCAGGCACAGGGGCAGCACCGACTCCCTCCCGCCGAGGGCGCGCAGCGCCGCGGCCAGGGCGAGGCGGCGCCGGGGGTCCGGGTCCCGGGCGAGGCGCTCCACCACGCCCGCCGTCTCCCGCCGCACGGCCTGCTCGGGGGAGCGGAAGCCGGCCACCACCGGGCCGAGGGCCGCCGCCTCGGCGGCCACCGCCGCCGCCGGGTCCCCCCCGGGGGCCGAGGGGGGCTGGCCCGTTCCCGGGACGGCGCGGGCCGGCGCGGGGCGAAGGACCGACGCCGCCAGCGCGGCGCCCACCGCCAGGGCCGAGGCCACCGCGATGGTCCGCGTCGGCTTCTCCGGGACGACGACGGCCGCCTCCTCGGGGGCGCTCACGACGCCGCCTCCACGCCGCGGGCCTCCAGATCGCGCCGCAGGGCCCTCCTGGCGCGGCGCAGGCGCATCTTGGCGTTGTTCCGCGAGAGGCCGAGGACCGCCGCCATGTCCCTCGAGGAGAGGCCTTCCACGTAGTGCAGGCGCAGCGCCTCGGCGTAGTGGGGCCGGAGCACCGCCATCGAGGCGCGCACGGCCTCGACGCGGAACGAGGGGATCTCCCCGGACCCGCCGTCGTCGGGGAACGGGCTTCCCTCGGCGACGGCCTCCTCCTCCCCCAGCGGGAAGCAGGGCCGGCGCTTCCTCCGCCGGTATCCGGAGAGGGCGGTGTTCTCGACGATGGCGTAGATCCACGATCGGAACCGCGCCGGGTCGCGGAGCGCGGCGAGGTCGCGGTGGGCGAGGAGGAGGGCCTCCTGCACCGCGTCCTCGGCGTGGCCCCTGTCGCGCAGCAGGGAGTAGGCGTAGGCCGTCATCGGCCCCCGGAACCGCCGCACCAGCCGCTCGAAGGCGGCCGGGTCCCCCCGCCGCGCCGCGGCCACCGTCGGCGCGAGTTCGGCCGCCTCCCGCGCGTCCTTCAGGGCCTTCCCGTCCGGTTCCCTCTCCAAGGCGCACCCCCTTCTCCCGCGGACCGTGGCGCGATCCGCGTCACGCGAGGGGGAATCGCAGGGGCCGTGCCGCCGCCGGTGGAGGAGGTGTGGAGAAAGGCGGGGTCAGACCCCTTCGGTCTGGGGTCAGACCCCGCCGTTGCTCGCCTACGGCTTCAACTCGCCCAGCATGGTCCTGCTGACCTCGTTGACGAGGTCCTGGAACTCCTTCTGGACCTTCGCGAGGGTGAGGAGGCGGGGATCGAGGGAGACGGCGGCGGCGATCTTCTCGTAGCGCTCCTTGAGGCCGGCGTCGAGGGGCTTGCCCTTCGCCTCGTTCGCGGCGAGCTCCTGCTGGAGGGTGGTGAGGGCCTCGGCGAGCTTGACGGAATCGGGGGACTTCATGACGGCGGCCTCCGCGTCGCGCAGGCGCGCGTACTTCTCCGTCCCGCGGATGGCGCGTCCGAGGTCCGCGGCCTTCGCCAGCACGTCGTCCATGGTCCCCTCCCGCGCGGATGCCTAGAGTCGCCCACTACTGTAAATGAGCAAATCCGGCCCGCCTCCGGGGAACCGGGTAGGGTTGGCCCATGAAGGAGGCGCGCCGGTGGGGCAGCCTGGCGATTCTCTCGCTCCTGATCCTCGGGATCGGCGCGGCGATGGCGGTCCCGAACTCCATCTGCACCACCCTCTCCTCGAACTCCGTGGCGGCCCAGGCCACCCTCCGCGCCCTCGTGATGCAGCAGGAGCGGTTCCGCGCCTTCGGCGGATGCGACGTCGACGGGGACGGGGCCGGCGAGTACGGGACCTTCGGGGAACTGACCGGGTTCGCCGGGGTCCGCGCCGATCCCCTCGGCCGGTCCCGGGGCGGCCCCCTCGCGGAGCCGCTGCTCTCCGCCGCACTCGCCCGCCCCGATCGCGACGGCGTCGTCCTGAAGTCCGGGTACGCCTTCCGGATCCTCCTGCCGGCCCGCGGCGGCGGCGCCGCCCGCGAGGGGCGGCCCGGGGCGCCCTTCGACCGGCCCGTGGACACGGACGCCGCGGAGGCCTCGTTCTGCGCCTACGCCTGGCCCCTGGCGCGCACCGCCAAGGACCCGCGCGCCTACTTCGTCGCCGCGAAGGGGGACGTCTTCGCGGCGCGCAACGCGGATCTGCGGTACTTCGGCATCGACGGCGGGCCGGCGTGGGACGGGGCGTTCCCCGCGGGGACGGGGGGCGGATGGAGCGCGCCGGCGGCGGGGGCGAGGTACGTCGGCCGCGACGGGGGGGAGTGGAGGCCGGTGAACTGAGGGGGTGCGGGCGGTGAAGAACCTCGGATGCCTGCTGGGCCTGCTCCTGCTGCCGGGCTTCGCAGCGGCGATCGTGATCCCGAACCTGTTGACCCCGACGTGCAGGGACGGGAACGCGACCGCCGCCATCGCCACGCTCCGCAACCTCGCCTCCTGCCAGGAGCAGTTCCGGGCCGCGGGGCGCGCCGACATCGACGGAGACGGCGTCGGCGAATACGGCACGTTCGGGGAATTGACCGGGACCGACGGGGTCCGCGCCGACGCCGCGGCCGCGAACCGCGGGGATCCTCTGACCCCTCCGATCCTCTCGCCCGCCCTGGCCGCCGTGAGCGAGCAGGGGATCGTGACCAAGTCGGGCTACGCCTTCCGAATCCACCTGCCGGGGCCGCGGGGGACGGCAACCCGTGAGGGAAAGGCCGGCTGGCACACCGGGGGGCCCGCATTTCCCGGCTGATGCGGGCGCCCCGCGGTGCCGGCGGCACCGATCGAGCATCACCAGGGTTCCCCCTTCGCGGGTCCCGTGGAAACCGACGCTGCAGAGAAGACATGGTGCGCCTACGCCTGGCCCGTGGCGACGGGGAACTCCGGGCGGAGGGTGTTCTTCGTGGACCAGGGCGGGGACGTCTGGCAGACATCGAACGCCGACTCCCGGTACTCCGGCTCTCTCGCCCCGCCGGAGTGGGACGCCGCGATGCCGGAGGGCGGGAGGGGCTGGGCCCCGGCCCCCGACGCGGCGGAGTGCCGCGGCCGCGACGGGAACCTCTGGAAGAGGACGAACTGAAGGCGAAGGGGTCTGACCCCAGACCGAAGGGGTCTGACCCCGCCTACGTCTTCCGCGTCATGGCCCTCGCGCGGGCGGCGATGGTGCGCATCATCTCGAGGACGAAGTCGGGGGTCATGCGGACCAGGTACTCGAAGCGGGCGCGGTCCACGGGCATGAGGGCGCAGTCCGTGGCGGCGTGGGCCGAGGCGCTCCGCGGCGCGTCCTCGATGAGCGCCATCTCCCCGAAGAACGTGCCCGCCTCCGCGGTCATCACCGGGTTCCCGCCGACGCGCAGCTCCACGCAGCCGGACTGCACGAAGTACATCCGGTCCCCCTTGGCGCCCTCCTTGAAGATGGTGGCTCCGGCCGGGTAGGAGGTGTTTCCCTTCATCGCGAGGAGGACGCGGCTCGTCGAGTCGCCCGCCTTCGGGGCGCCCTCCCCCCCCGTCCCGCCGGCGGCGATGTTCAGGTTCCGCAGGCGCCGGGACATCGTGCGCAGCACGAGCCGGGCGAAATCGGCGTCCTGGATCACGAGCGACTCGAAGAGCCGCCGATCGACGCGCAGGACCCGGGCGTCGCCGGCCGTCTCGGCCAGGGTCATGCGGGGCGCCCCCTCGACGAGGGCCATCTCCCCGAGGACGCCGCCCGGTCCGACGGTCTCCACCAGCTCGCCGTGGATCCGGAGGTGCACCTCCCCCTCCAGAACGACGAACATCCCGTCGGGGGCCTCGCCCTGGGTGTACAGGATCTCGCCGGGGCCCAGGTCCTCGTAGTCGCCGCCGCGAACGTGGTTGAAATCCGTGGCCAAGTGCGGCTCCCGTCCGTTCGTTACCCCCCGTGATGCCCGGGAAGCGTACGGGCACCCCGGTGCGGCGCGGAGGAATCCGCGGCGCGTCCGAAGCCTACCACCGCGCCCCCGTCACGGATCTTGACGGGCGCCCACCCCGGCCGGGGGCGCGGCCGGTTCGAGTTCGAGGACCCCGTCCTTCAGCACGACCCGCACCCGGTCCCCGTCCCGGATGCGCCCCTCCAGCAGGGCCGAGGCGAGCGGGTCCTGCACCTTCCGCTGGAGGACCCGCTTCAGCGGCCTCGCCCCGTAGACGGGGTCGAACCCCAGGCGGGCGATCTCCCGCCGCGCCTTCGGGGTGATGTCGAGCGTCAGCCGCCTCCCGGCGAGGAGCGCCGCCAGGCGGCCGGCCTGGATGTCCACGATCCCCTGCAGGTCCTCCTCCGACAGCCGCCGGAAGACCACGGTCTCGTCGAGCCGGTTCCAGAACTCCGGGCGGAAGTGGCGGCGGGCCTCCTCGAGGACGTCCTCCTCGCGGGGCTCCCCCCCCTCGCCGGCGGTGCCGAGGTTGCTGGTGAGGATGATCACGGCGTTGCGGAAGTCCACCGTGCGGCCCTGGCCGTCGGTGAGGCGCCCGTCGTCCAGG
>CAZWGT010000129.1:0-9965 GCA_964633345.1 uncultured Planctomycetota bacterium | reverse complement strand
GGGTCAGACCCCTTCGGTCTGGGGTCAGACCCCGGACCGAAGGGGTCTGACCCCGCCTCACCACTCGCCGCGGCGGGCGCGGAGTTCGCGGAGCTTCTCGAAGAGGCGGGTGGAGCGGTCGAAGCGGCGGCGCTCCTCCAGGTAGAGGGCCGCCTCCTCGAGGAACTCCTCGTTCCGGCGGAGGAAGCGGTCGGGCACCTCGTCCAGGGCCTCGAGGGCCCGCTCGTGGTCGTCCGCCTCGCGGTACGCGGAGTGGAGGAGCCAGCGGGCCTCCTCGCGGAGGTCCCCCTCGGCGGCCTGCACCGCCGCCTGCAGGAGGGGGACCGCCTCCGCGGGCCTCCCCGCCTCCAGGGGCACCATCGCCAGGGCCATGAGCACGTCGGGGTCCCCGGGGGAGGCCG
Source organism: uncultured Planctomycetota bacterium (assembly GCA_964633345.1). GTDB lineage: Bacteria > Planctomycetota > JAJSAM01 > JAJSAM01 > JAKLKS01 > CAZWGT01. The sequence continues at coordinate 9,564 of CAZWGT010000129.1, read as the reverse complement.
CGTTGGCGCGCCGCAGCGCCTCCTCCGCCTCCCCGGGCCGCCCCGCCTCGAGGAGGAGCCGGCCGAGGGCGAGGTTCCCCTCCGCGTTCATCGGCTCGACGTCGAGGATCCGCCGGTAGACCGATTCCGCCTCGGCCGGGCGGTCGGTCCGCTCGAGGAACTCCCCGAGCAGGTGGCCGGCCCGCACGTCCATCGCCTCCCCGCCGGCCAGGGCCCGCAGGCGCTCCGCGGGGTCCCCCCCGTCCGTCCCCGCCCCGTCGAGGGCGACGGCGAGGTTGTAGGCCGCCGACTCCAGGGCGGGGTCGAGGTCCAGGGCGCGCTCGAACTCCGCCGTCGCCTCCGCCTCCCTCCCCTCGGAGAGGAGGGAGAGTCCGCGGAGGTTGTACCCGCAGGCCTCGTCCTGGCGCCGGCCCTCCCGCCTCCACCAGCGGAGGAAGGGGCGGACGGTCCGCGGGGGCCGCCGCGCGCCCGGGCCCGCGGCGACGCGGCGCACGAGGGGGGCGAGGGTGGAGCCGAGGGCCGGGCGGCGCGCCCACTCGGCGGCCAGGACCTCGACGAGCCGCCGCTTCTCGCGGAGGAGCCCGAGCAGGCGCCTCGGCCCGTCGGGCAGGGCGTGGACGTGGGCCGCCCCCTCCGTCATGGCGAAGTCCCGGGTGTGGAGGAAGAAGATCTCCCGCGTCCTGCGGACGAAGGCCTCCGCGGTGACGCCGACGGGGCCCTCCTCGCGGAGGTAGAGCAGGACGAGGGCGGCGGTGCGGAAGGCCCGCCCCCGCCGCGAGAGGGTCCCGGCCGCGTCGGCGGAGGCCAGCAGGGCGGCGGCCGCCTGCTCGCGGCCCCAGCAGAGGAGCAGCAGCGCGGCCTCCTCCCTGGGCGGCAGGGCGCGGCGCGGCTGGATCCCGCGGGCGCGGGCCAGGAGGCGGGTTCCGGCCAGGAGGACGTACCGGGCGCCCAGCATCCGCTCGAGGTCCTGTTCGGCCCGGGGGAAGAACGGGTGGAGGGGGTTCCCGACGGCGGGCAGGAGCGTGCCCAGCACGAGGGCGCGGGTGCCGAGGATGGCGGCGATGGACCGGTCGTCGGCGACGGCGGCCTCGGCGGCCAGCGCCCCGTCGTCCTGCCCGAGGGCGGGGGCGAGCAGCGCCCGCTCGAGGCGCGGGAGGGGGCGGCGGGTCCCCGAGGTCACCCCGGCCCAGGCGTCGGCCGGCCCGGTGCCGAGGGGGCGGTGGCCGACGATCCGCAGGCAGGCGCGGGCCCAGACCTGGTAGACGACGGCCCCTCCCCGGGCGGGCTCCCGGAGATCGGCCAGGAGGGAGCGCGCCACGTCGGGGTTCCCGCGGTCGAGGAAGTCGAGGGCCGCCGCGAACCGCGCGCGGTCCCGTCCCGCGAGCCCGCTGCGGGCGACGAGGAGCCGGCGGCCGACGAAGTCCGAGGCGCGCCGCCCGGCGGCGCGGAGCAGCAGGTAGAGCGGCGCGGCCGCCAGCGGCCCGGCCAGCGGGTGCAGCCCGAGGGCGTGGGCGCCGGCGACGCATCCGCCGGCGCATCCCGCCAGGGCCATACCGTGGAGGAGCATGCGGGCCATGGGGGCGATCCTACGGCAACGTGGCGGCGAAGTCGGGGTCAGACCCCTTCGGTCCGGGGTCAGACCCCGCCCCTGCCCCCGAACCGGGGACAGTCCCCGGCACCTCGCTCCGCTCGGTGCCAGGGACAGTCCCTGAGAAGGCTCCGCCCGCTCGGCTACTCCCTGTCCTCGAACTGCTCGCGGAGGAGGTGGACGACGGCGGGATCGGCGAGCGTCGTCGTGTCCCCGAGGGCGCGGCCCTCGGCGATGTCGCGCAGCAGGCGGCGCATGATCTTCCCCGAGCGGGTCTTGGGGAGGTCGGCGGCGACGTGGACCTCGTCGGGCTTGGCGATGGCGCCGATCTTCTCCCCCACCCAGTCCCGCAGTTCCGCGCGGATCTCGTGGACGTCGGCCTTGAACGACGCCCTCAGCGAGACGAACGCCACCATCGCCTGCCCCTTCAGGGGGTCGGGCCGGCCGACGACGGCCGCCTCCGCCACCGCGGGGTGCTCGACCAGCGCGCTCTCCACCTCGGCGGTGCCGATGCGGTGGCCGGCAACGTTGAGCACGTCGTCCACGCGCCCGAGGAGCCAGAGGTAGCCGTTCCGGTCGATGCGGGCCCCGTCGCCGGTGACGTAGACGGAATCCCCCCACCGCCCGAAGTACGTCTTGCGGTAGCGCTCGTCGTCCCCCCAGATCGTGCGCAGCATCGAGGGCCAGGGCTTCCTCGACACGAGGTACCCGCCCCCCTCCTTCACCGGGTTCCCGGCCTCGTCCACGACCTCCATCTCGATGCCCGGAAGCGCGAAGGTCGCCGAGCCCGGCCGCGTCGTCGTCAGCCCCGGGAGCGGGGACACGAGGATCGACCCCGTCTCCGTCTGCCACCAGGTGTCCACGACGGGCACGCGGTTCCGCCCGACGTGCTCCCGGTACCAGGCCCAGGCCTCCGGGTTGATCGGCTCCCCGACGGAGCCGAGGAGGCGGATCGCCGAGAGGTCCCGCTTCGCGGGCCACTCCGCTCCCCACTTCATGAACGCGCGGATGGCCGTCGGGGCCGTGTAGAAGACCGTCACCCCGTGGCGCTCGGCGATCTCCCAGAACCGCCCGCGGTCGGGCCAGTCCGGCGCCCCCTCGTACATCAGGACCGTCGCCCCCACGGAGAGCGGGCCGTACACCACGTAGGAGTGCCCCGTGATCCAGCCCACGTCGGCGGTGCACCAGAAGACGTCGTCGTCGCGGAGGTCGAAGACCATCCGCGTCGTCGAGGAGACCCCCGTCATGTAGCCGCCCGTCGTGTGGACGATCCCCTTGGGCTTGCCCGTGGTCCCCGAGGTGTAGAGGAGGAAGAGGACCTGCTCCGCGTCGAAGCCCTCGCACTCCCCGTCGGGCCTCGCGTCCTGCATGAGCCGGTGCCACCAGTGGTCCCGTCCCTCCTTCACGTGGATCTCCGTGCCGGTCCTGCGGAGCACGACCACGTGCTTCACCGTCGGCGCCCCCTCCAGCGCCTGGTCCACGTTGGCCTTCAGGGGGACGAGGGCGCCGCGCCGCCAGCCCGCGTCCGCGGTGACCAGCACCTTCGCGCCGGCGTCGATCATCCGGTCCCGCAGGGAATCGGCGCTGAACCCGCCGAAGACCACGCTGTGGGCGGCGCCGATGCGGGCGCAGGCGAGCATCGCCACCGCGGCCTCGGGGACCATGGGCAGGTAGATGCCGACCCGGTCCCCCTTCCCGACGCCGAGCCCCCGGAGCACCGTGGCGAACTGGCGGACCTCGCGGTGGAGCTCCCGGTAGGTGAGGACGCGGCGGTCCCCGGGCTCCCCCTCCCAGACGATGGCCGCCTTGTTCCCCCGCCCGTCGCGCACGTGGCGGTCCACGCAGTTCTCGCAGGCGTTGATCCTGCCGCCGAGGAACCACTTCGCGTGGGGGGGCTTCCACTCCAGGGTCCGTCTCCACGGCCGCCGCCAGTGCAGGCGCCGCGCCTCCCGCTCCCAGTGCCGGAGGCGCGCCGCCTCGGTGCGCGGGTAGACCGAGTTCGACCGGACGAGGGCGTGCTTCGCCCACCAGGCCGGCGGCGGGTAGCGGCGGTTCTCGACCAGCAGGGAGTCCAGGGACCCCTTCCTCCGCTTCGCCTTCGCCATGGACCCTCCCCCCCCGGGCGACGCCGTCCGCCGGGGCCGGACAGGATACGCGTTGGTGGTCACATCCGGAACCTGGGCTATACTGTGGTCCGTCGTCCCCTGGAGCGGGCCAGGGTGTCGGGGGGTATCGGGCGCGCGCAGGCCGGCTTCCGGCCCGGGGCGCGGCCGTCTTCCGACGACCCGGAGGATCGAATGGTGCCTGCCCGATTCCGTGGCCTCGCCGCGTGGCTCTCGGTCCTCGCGCTGGGGGCCGCCGCCTCGGCCGCCGTCGCCGTGGACGCCGTGGCCCCCCTGAACGGGACCGCCCTCGGCGAGGTCCCCGCCGGGGGCCGCGCCTCCGCGATCGGCGTCCTCGTCCCCGCGGGCACCTCCAAGGGCTCGATCACGGTGAAGGCGGCCAGGGGCTCCCTCCTCGCGCCCCGGGTCTCCCTCGTCCGGCCCGACGGCACCACCGTCGACCAGGAAGGGCTCGCGGCCCTCGGGGCCGTCGTGAAGGCCACGCCGAAGTCGGTCTCCGTCAAGAACCTGCCCCTCTTCCCCGCGACCGGCCTGTACAAGGTCGTCGTCTCCGGCGCCCCGGGCGGGGACGGAAAGGCGACCGCCGGCGCGTACTCCCTGAAGCTCGGGGGCAAGGCGCCGACCGCATTCACCGCCCCCCCGGCCTCCATCGGGACCCTGGCGGAGAAGGACGACTACCCCCTCGAGGTCCCGGAGAACGCGCTGCTGGCGGTCGCCCTCAAGCCGTCCAAGCTGACCCCCTTCGGCGTGAGTCTGAAGATCCTCGCCGCCTCCGGGGACGAGATCGACTACGGTCCCTGGAGCACGGTCGGCACCGACGACTCCATCACCATCAAGAACATGCCCCTGCCCGCCTTCGGGCACTACACCCTGCGCGTGGGGTCCACCGCCGCCACGGGGGACTACACCCTCGTCGCCAAGGTGAAGGCCTCGAAGAAGCCGATCGTGTTCCCGGGGGCCCCCGTCGCCGACGCGGGCGGACCCTACTTCCTGGAGCCCTCCACCAAGGGGGCCCTCGACGCCTCCGGGACCATCGGGGCGTCCTCCTACCTCTGGATCCCGGTCAGCGGGCCGCCCCTGTCCTTCAGCAACAAGGTGCCGAACCCGGTCATCAACGCCCCCGCGACCCGCGCCACCTACGCGTGGCAGCTGGTGGCGCGCAACCCCTCGGGCCCCTCGCTCCCGTCCCTGGCGGTCCTCGAGATCAACCGCGCCCCCGTGGCCGACGCGGGACCCAGCGCCACGATCCCCTTCTCCACCGCGCAGCTCGACGGTTCCGGCTCCACCGACCTCGACGCCGGGGACGTCCTCCACTACCGCTGGACGCAGGTCTCCGGCCCCGGCGCGGCCATCGACGATCTCTTCGCGCAGAAGCCCACCGTGACCCCCGGCTCTCAGGGCGCGTGCGTCTTCTCCCTGGTCGTGCACGACGGTGTCCTCCCCTCGGAGCCGAGTTTCGTCGTCGTGAACATGGGGCCCTCCGGCGCCGCGGCCGACGCCGGCCGCGCGGTGATCGTCCGCCCCCAGGAGACGGTCTTCCTCTCCGGCCTCCGCTCCCGGAAGGCCGACGGGACGGCCCCCTCCCAGTGGGCGTGGTCGGCCCTCCCGGGCAACGCGGCCTCCGTCGCCCTGGCGGGCGCGGACGGGCCCGTGGCCTCCTTCACCGCCCCGAAGGTCCCCGCGCGCCTGGGCTTCCGGCTCGCCGTGGAGGGGGATGCCGCCGCGGCCGACGAGGTCCTCGTCGTCGTGACCGCCGCGACCCCGATCAACGGGACCCCCGTGGCGGACGCGGGCGGCGCCGTCTCCGCCGCCCTCTCCGCCCCGTTCGACCTCGACGGCTCCGGCAGCACCGACGACGGCTCCGTGCAGGCCTTCGAGTGGATGCAGGCCGACGGGACGGACGCCGACCTGCAGCAGGCCGGATCGGCCGCGGCCTCGGGCACCGCCCCCGCCTCGGCGGAGGTGCTGCGGTTCCTGCTCATGGTGCACGACGGGCGGAAGTACGGGGCCCCCGACGCCGCCCTCGTCGCCGCGGGCGCCCCGGCCGCCCCCGTCGCCTCCGCCGGGCCGGACCGCTCCGGCACCACCGGGGCGGTGCTGAACCTCACCTCGGCCGCCTCCGTGCCCGCGCCCGGGCAGACGATCCTCTCCCGCCAGTGGACCCAGCTCTCGGGGAGGGACTGGTACGACGCCGACGCGATGGACCCCGGCTTCGACCCGTCGGCCGCGAGCCCGCTCCTCTCCGTCCCGACCACGGTCTCCTCCCTCTCCCCCACGCGGACGCTCCACTTCGGGCTGACGGTCACCGACTCGACGGGGACGAGCCGCCAGGACTACGCGACGGTCGTGTTCCAGAACCTCCAGAAGAACGCCCCGCCCCAGGTGAGCGCCTCCACCACGGCCTCCGTCTTCCGCCCGGGGGCGACGGTCGCGCTCAACGCCTCGGCGACGGACGCGGACGGGGACCCGCTGACCTACTCGTGGACCCAGGTCTCCGGGCCCGCCGCCGTCGTCACGTCGCCCAACCTCGCCGCCGCCTCGGTGACGGCCCCCGTCGCCACGGCCACCCTCGTCTACCGCGTCACGGTCTCCGACGGCACGGGGGAGCCGAACGCCGTCGCCACCGCGGACGTCTCCTTCTCGGTGAACCGGCCTCCCGTCGTCGGTGCGACCTCGACCCCCGCCTCGGGGCCGGACGGGACCTTCGTCACCCTGAGCGGGACGACGACCACCGACCCCGACGGCGAGACGCTGACCTTCGCCTGGTCGGAGATCCCGCCGCTCACGGGGAGCCCCGTGACCCTCTCGGGAGCCTCCACGGCGACCGCGACCTTCACGATGCCGGCGTACACGGGCACGCCCACGGCGCGGCGCCGGACGTTCCGGCTGACGGTCACCGACTCGATGGGCCCCTCCTTCCCGGCGACCCGCGACGTCACCTTCAGCCCGAACCGGGCGCCGGAGATTCCCACCCTCGTCACGGGGGGGGACCGGAAGGTCTTCTACTCCGACAGCTCCTCGACCTCGTCCGACAAGTCGGAGACCGTCTCGGTGACGTCGCTGACCGACCCCGACGGGGACGCCCTGACCTTCTCGTGGACCGTGGAATCGGGCCCCATCACCTCCACCGCGGTCCTGCTGTCGGCGACGAGCGGTTCGAGCATCACCTTCAGGAGCGCCCCCAAGCCGACCTCGCAGCAGCAGAACACGGGCGGGATCTACGTCCTCGGGGTCACCGCGACCGACGGGGTGGAGCAGAGCGCCAAGTCCACCGTGGAGATGCTGGTGCTGCCGTCCTGGAGCGGGGACATCTACGCCATGGTGACCGCCAGCTGCGGGACCGGGACCAGCGGCTGCCATTCGTCCGTCGCCCCCGGCGGCGGCCTCGTCATGAGCGGGGGCGCCTCCGCGGCCCACTCCGCGGTCCTCAGCGGACGGGTCACGGCCAACAACCCCTCCGCCTCCTCGTTCTTCACGAAGATCGACAGCGGTTCGATGCCCAAGGGGGGCAGCAAACTCCCGCAGGCGGTCATCAACATGGTCCGCGACTGGATCGAGCCGGAGTGGAACGCGTCGCCGAAGCCCGGCCTCAGCCCCGGCGCCGAGAACAACTGACCGGGGACGCCCCTACCGCACCTCGCGGGTGTTGAACTCCCTCCGCCAGGCGCGGTGCCCCTCGTCCGACGGGTAGTCCTCCGCCGCGTCGGGCCCGTAGCCCTTCATCCCGAGGAAGGGCAGGGGCTCCACGGTCTCCGGCCGCCACGTGTGGTAGTCCATGTCCTTGCACCACCCCGTCGTCTCCAGGAGGAAGGTGCGCGTCCACCCCTCCTTCAGCGGCGGGAAGTCGGAGACGCGGAAGCGCAGCGCGATCTCCTCCCCGTTGCGGAAGATGACGTAGCGGTCGTCGGCCTCCTTCACGAGCGGCAGGACGTCCCCGAACCGCGTGTACTCCCCGCGCAACGCCTTGAAGCCGGGGACCGAGGGGTCCATCAGGGCGTAGTCGTTCACCTTCGGCATCCGCCCGTCGGGGGAGACCTCGCGCGGGAAGCCGGCGAACCGCAGCCGCGCCTCCGCCGGGGCGGCCGCGGTGCGCACGAGACCCGCCTCGCCGCGGTCCACGGCCAGCCAGACGCGGTCCCAGTAGATCTCCAGGTTGGTGCGGAGGCGGAAGCGCGGGGAGTCCCGCCCCACCACTCCCGTCACGTCGCAGGTCATGACGCGGGGCGTGCCGGCCGGGTAGCCGGTGTCGGCGATGCCGGGCTTCTCCCTCCAGCCCCCCTTCCCGTCGGGGAGTTCCAGGACCGGGGAGAGCGGGACGACGCCCGCCCCGGCGGCGGCGTAGAAGGAGCGCGAGTAGCCGTACTCGATCCACCCGTCGAGGAAGAGAACGAGCCGCTCCCCCTCCTTCAGGGCGGGGATCCGGTCCCCGAAGTCGAGGTCGATCCAGTGGTCCGCCGCGGTGAAGCCGAGCAGGTCGCGGTGGAGGTCGAAGCCCTCGGCGTACGCGCGGTCGGACCTCGCCAGGGATGCCGAGACGTCCTGCGACCGGGCGTCGAACGCCCTCACCGGCAGGACCTGTTCGGCGATGCGGTGGACGAACACCCGCTCCGCCGGGGGCGGCAGGACGCCGCCGAACCGCTCGTCGGGGAAGGACGCGGCGTCGGAGGGATGGTCCACGGCCACCAGGGCGAGGCGGTCGGCGTAGCACACCTCCTCGAGGGGTTCCAGCAGGCGCACCTCGTAGAAGCCGTCCCTCGCCTTCAACTGCGACGGCGCGATCCGCACCCGCTCCGTCGGGTCCGGGGGCCCGTAGACCCCCGGCGCCACGAGGAACCCGAGGCCCCCGCCGCCCATGCAGTCCGCGACGAACCCGAACTTCGCCCCGTCCCACGCGAACACCACGGGGCAGGAGGCGGCCTTGCGCTGGACCTCCTCGATGCGGACGACGGCGGCCGGCGGGCCCGGCGGGACCTTCACCTCGGTCTCCGCCTGGATGACCCCCTCGCACCAGCGGATCGAGACGAGGTCGGCCTTCGCCAGGGGCCCGAGGCCGAGGGCGAGGAGGTCCGGCGCCGGCTTCCCGTGGAGGGCCAGTCCGAGGCCCATCCACCGGGTGACGCGGCGGCGGCCGACGACGGCCTCCACCTTCGCGCCGAGTCCGCGGATGTTCGTCCAGCCGAACTGGCGGCCGTTGGGGTGGAGGACGCCCACGAGGCGGACGTGGAGGAGGGAGGCCCCCGCGTTCCCGGCGTGGGCGGCGAAGCGGAGGACGCCCCCCTGGGCGACGACGAGGTCGAGGTCCCCGTCCCCGTCGAAGTCGGCGAACACCGCGGCCCGGGCGCGACCGCCCTTCTTCGATTCCGGAAGGGGCCACGCCTGGCTCTGGTGCATGGACCGGACGAGTTTCCCGTCGGGGCCGATCCGCTCGATGACGACCCCGTCGCCGACGGCCACGACCCGGTCCTCGACCCCGTCGGCGTCGGCGTCGCCGTAGGCGATTCCGGTCCCTGCCACGAGGGGCTTGGCCAGGGTCGCGAGCAGGTCGGGCAGGGGCTTCTCCCCGCCGAAGGAGCCGCCGCGGAGGTTGCGCACCCAGGTCGTCTCCCCCGCGAGGTCGGGGAAGCCGTCGTCGTCCGCGTCGAGGAGGAACAGCGGCGCCCACGGCTCGGCCGGGAGCGCCACGGGGGCCGTCGAGACCGTGAAGTTCGCCTTCCCGTCGTTGAGGAGGACGGTGCGGCCGCAGACGAGGTCCACGTCCCCGTCGGCGTCGAGGTCGGCGGCGAGGAGCCGTCCCGCGCCGAACGCCATCGGGTGCCCCTTCGCGACGGGCCTCTCCGAGGCCGCATGCAGGAC
>CAZWGT010000128.1:0-9998 GCA_964633345.1 uncultured Planctomycetota bacterium | reverse complement strand
CTTCGCGAGGTCGGCGCGGTGGGGCTGGTTCTCCATCGGGGCGGGGATCACCTGGACGGTGCCGCAGATGCCCTCGGCGTCCTCGGCCACGAGGAGGATCCGCTCCCCCGCGGCCACGCCCCGGCCGACCCCGCGCCAGAAGGCGGCCGCGCGCTCCCTGGAGGCCGGGAGGAGGAAGCCGACCGAGGCGCCCCCCTCGACGCAGTCCACGAGGACCGCGGAGAGCCCGGCGACGGCGGCCTCGTCCAGGGAGGCGAGCCTCCGCACGGCCGGGGCGGGCGGGACCATCGGCACAGGATACAGGGAGGGGGCCGGACGCCCGCGTCGGCGGCCGGCCCCCTCGCGGGAGCGGAGACGGGAGGAGGAGGCGGGGCGCTACTTCACCTTCCGGACCATGAACAGGGCCAGGGCGCTGGCCGGGAGCTTCTTCGGGGTCGCCCAGGCGCGGGTGTCGGAGCCGGCCTGCCCCTGGTACTCGAGGGAGACGGTGATGGAGTTCACGGGGGCGGAGCCGAAGTCGTGCCGCCGGGACTTCAGGAAGAACTCCGACTTCTTCGGGTGGATCCGGACCTTCGAGACGGCGCCCTCCGCGCCGCGGGGCGACTTCCAGCGGTAGACGCCCTTCTTCGACTTCTTCCAGCCCGCGTCGTCGGCCGGGATGGCGACGAGGACGAGGCTGCCGGGGGCGCGGACCTGGATCGTGACGCCCTGGGCGATCGGGTCGAGCGTGTCCGCCCCGTTCACCGTGTAGGAGCCCTGGACGACCAGGCGGTCCTGCCCGGTCCGGCGGAGGTCCCGGATCGTGCTGCGCCTGCGGCCGAGCCGGACGTCCAGCCCGGTGCCGGCGAGGATGCAGACCTCGACCCGGCCCTCGTTCGAGGGGCCGGACTCGCCGTCCGCGGCGCTGAACGCCGTGACCCGGTAGGTATGGGTCGTCGAGAGCTCCAGGTCGGGATCGTCGAAGGACACGACCCCGTTCTTGCCGGCCACGTCCGTCGAGAGGACGGTGCCGACCTGGACGAAGTCCGGGGAGGCTCCGTCCCTGCGGAAGACGCGGAACTCCGTCTCGTTGTCGCTCTCGTCCGTCCACTGCAGCGCCGCACCCGTGCACGCGTCCGCCGTGATCGGGGCGGCCGTCAGGTTCGACGGCTCCACCGGGGCCCCGGGAGGCGGGGGCGGCCCGGTGGCGAGGGCCGGGGAGGTGGCGACGTTGGAGTCCATGGTGACGGCGCCCACGAGGGCGAGCGCGTTGCCGGTCAGGCTCGACCCGGTCTCCAGGGTGATGCTGGCGTAGGAGAGGATGTTCCCGATGAACGAGGTCCCCGTCTCCAGGGTGGCGGAGCTGCCGATCTGCCAGAACACGTTCGACTCGTCATAGTCCGCGCCGCCGTTGATCACGGTGACCGTGGACCCGGACGCGGTCGTGAGCGTGCTGGCGACCTGGAAGACGAAGAGCGCGTCGGAGGCGCCCCCGGCGTCGAGGACGAGGTTCCCCGTCAGCTGGGCCGAGGAGTTGAACGTGTAGACGCCCGACGCGAGGGTCTTCCCCCCGAGGTCCAGGCCGGAGAGGTTGTTGGCCGGGATGGAGGCCATGCCCGCGAGGAAGTTGTAGGCGAGGTAGGCGTCGGCGTGGGCCTGGTCGGCCTTGGCGTCGCCGCCGACGTAGATCCCCCCGGTCACCTGGCCAGGGCCGAAGCCGGTGATCTCGGAGCCGGGGCTGACGCCCACGTCGCCGTCCACCATCGTGTTCGCGCCCGTGTTGGTCAGCGTCGAGCCGGCCAGGGCCGCGAAGCTCCTCGCCACGCCGAGGGAGGGCCCGCCGGCGGCCGTCGCGGGCGCGGGGCCTCCCGCCATGGAGGCGCCGAGCGCGGCGAACAGGGCCGCGCGCACGCGCCATCCCCTCCAATCGAGTCCCTTGCGGGCCATGACGGACCTCCCTTGCTTCGACGTGCGACCTCTGCAGCCACGGGCACGGACCACGATGGACCCCCGCGTCGGGGCCGTCCATGGGGTGGAACCCCACCGTCCCCGGGGCGCCGGCTACGCCCGCGACGCGCGGCCCGCCGCGGGGCCGCCGCGGGGGGCCGCCGGGCTCAGGGTGCGGAGGCGGTGGCGGACCATGGGGCCGACGACGGTCCCGCCCCTCCCCGTCCTGCGGATCTGCCGGGCCAGGGTCGCGAGGGAGGAGTGCTTGAGGATGTAGCCGACGGCGCCCATGGCGAGCACCGCCAGGATGTAGTCGTCGTCGACGTGGGCCGAGAGGATGAGCACCCGGGACCGCGGGGCGACCTCGCGGATCCGCCGGGTGGCCTCGATCCCGTTCATCCTCGGCATCCCGATGTCCATGAGGACGACGTCGGGGTCGAGGAGGGTGGCCATCGAGACGGCCTCGAGCCCGTCCCTCGCCTCCCCGACGACGAGGAGGTCCCGCTCCCGGCCCAGGAAGCCGCGGATCCCCTCCCGGATGGCGGCCTGATCGTCCACGAGGAGGACGGAGGTCCTCGCCGGGGCCGCGGCCTTCCGGGCGCTCCGGGAGACGGCCGGGCCGGTCACTCCGCCCGCTTCGGGAGGGGGATGTCCGCCCGGACCGTGGTGCCGGCCGCCTTCGAGGAGAGGATGGAGAGGGTCCCGCCGACCATCTCCATCCTCTCGCGCATGCAGAGGAGCCCGAGATGGCGGTTCGTCCGGGAGCGAAGGGCCTTCTTCACGTCGAACGGCGTCCCGTCGTTCCAGACCTCCATGCGCACGCCGGCGGGGGTCCTGGCGAGGGAGACGGAGACCTTCGCGGCCCCCGCGTGGCGGCCGACGTTCACGAGGGCCTCCTGGGCGACGCGGAACAGGGCCGTCCGGCCGTCGTCGTCGAGCTCCTGGAATTCCCCCGAGGCCGAGACGCCCACGTCCACCTTGTTCCGCGTCCCGAACTCCCGGGCGAAGGCCTGGAGGGCGGGGTTGAGCCCGAGGTCGTCGAGGAGCGCCGGGCGGAGGCTCCGGGCGAACTCGTGGACCTTGCGCATCGACTTCTGCACGAGGCGCCGGGTCCGCGCCACGTTCCCCCGGAACGTCTTCAGGTCCGCGGGCCCCTCCGACCCCAGGGACGACAGGCCGACGTTGATGCCCGAGAGCATCTGCCCGAGCGTGTCGTGGAGCTCCCGGCTGATCCGCATCCGCTCGCTCTCGTGCGCCTTGAGGAGGCTGCGGGAGAGCTGCCGGAGCTCCTCCTCCATGGAACCGGACCGCTTGAGGAGGACGTCGTGCTCGCCCTCCCGCGCGGCGAGGGCCGCCTGCGCGATCCGCCTGCGGCCCGTCTCCATCGACAGGGACTTCTCGGCGTTGGCGAGGTCGTCCGCCCCCTTGCGGAGCAGGGCGCGGTGCGCGGCGAGGGACCGGGGGGAAGGCGGGGAGCCTCCCTTGCGGCGGGTGCGCCGGGGTGCCAAGGAGGTCCTCGTTTCGGGGTCGTGCGTCGTCGCGCGGCGGACGTCGTGCAGGGGCGGGCTCGGCCCGGACGACCGGGCCGGCTCCCAGCGGGGTCCATTCTCCGGGGCGTCCGGGGAGGATCCATGGGGTGGATCCCTACCTTCCCGATCCGGAGGCGGGACGCCGCCGTCCGCGGTAGTCTGGGGCGGTGGCGCGGCCCCGGGCGGGGACCGCCGGGGCCGGAGGGACGACGTGAGAGTCCGCGACGCCGTCGAACTGGCGCGGCCGTTCACCCTCCTGCCGCCGATCCTGGGGATCGTGTCGGGGGCGGTCTGCGCGTTCGGGTCCGCCCACAACCCCGACCCGGCGCGGGCCTTCACCGCCCCCGTGGCCTTCACGATCCTCCTCGGGAGCGCCTGCGCCGCCCTCCTCAACGCCGGGTCCAACGTCCTCAACCAGGTCGCCGACCTCGAGGCCGACCGGGTCAACAAGCCGCGCCGGCCGATCCCCTCGGGGCGCGTCGGGGAGGGGGAGGCGTGGAGGCTGGCCGCGGTCCTCTACGTCCTCGGCACGCTCCCGGTCTGGCTGGTCGTCCCGTTCCCCGCGGCCACGCTCGCGGAGCGGATCCGCGCCCCGATCTCCGAGCACGGGGTGTTCCTCCTCTACGCCGCCGCCGCCGTCGCCACGCTGGCCTACTCCCTGCCCGCGCTGGGCCGGACCAAGCGGTTCGGCGTCTGGGCCAACGTCACCATCGCCGTCCCCCGCGGCCTCTGGCTCAAGGTGGCGGGGTGGGGGATGGTGGCGAGCGTGCTCCGGTGGGAGGCGTGGTGGATCGGAGCCGTCTTCGCCCTGTTCCTCCTCGGGGCCTCCTCCACCAAGGACTTCTCCGACATGCGGGGGGACGCGGCGAGCGGGGTGCGCACCCTGCCCGTGACCCTCGGGGTGCGCCGGGCCGCGTGGAGGATCGCCCCGTCCTTCGTCCTCCCGTGGCTCCTCATCCCCCTCGGCACCGTGCTGCCCGATCCCGCCGATCCCTCCCTGCGCCTGCTCACGGGGAACCCCGCCGTCCTCGTCGGCCTCGGCCTCGGCCTGGCCGCGTGGGGGATCTACACCTGCACCCTCCTGCTCCGCGACCCCGAGGCGCTGGCGCGCACGGAGAACCACCCCTCCTGGACCCACATGTACATGATGATGATGGTCGCGCAGGTCGGGTTCGCGGCGGCCTACGTGGCGTGATCGGGCACGATGGGGACCCCACCGGGAGGCGGCCCATGGACGTGAAGGTACGGGAGGACGGCGGCGTGCACGTCGTGTCGGTCGAGGGGGAGCTGACCAACCTCACCGCCATCGCGTTCTTCAACGCCGTCGTGGGCCTCAGGACCCGGCCGGGGACGCGGATCGTCCTCGACCTCGCCGCCGTGGCGTACCTCGACTCCACGGGGGCGGGGCAGGTCTGGCGCACGGTGGAGAGCACCCGGGAGGAGGGCGGGCGGACGGTGCTCGCCGCCGTGCCGCCGAACGTCCGGAAGGTCCTCGACCTGATCGGGTTCTCGGGCCAGGTCGAGATCCTCGGCACCGTCGAGGAGGCCGTCCGGGTCCTGGCCGCGTGGACGCCGACGCCCCACCTCGCCCCGTGAACCCCGATCCGCGCGCGGTCTACGGGGAGCGTCTGCGGGCGCGCCGGGATCTCCTTGCCTCCTTCGAACGGCGGTTCCACCGGATCGCGGACCTGAGGCTCGCGGTCTTCGCCGCGTTCGCGGCCGCCTTCGTCCTGGCGTGGAAGGGGGGCTGGCCGGAGTGGATCGTGGCGGTTCCCGCGGCGGCGTTCGCCGCCCTGGTCGTCGTGCACGACCGGGTGATCCGGGCGCGGGACCGGGTCGGCCGCGCCGCGGCGTACTTCGAGCGCGGCCTGCGGCGCCTGGACGGCGCGTGGCGCGGGGACGGCGCGGGCCGGACCGACCTGGTCGCGGCCGACCACCCCTTCGCCGCCGACCTCGACCTTTTCGGCGAGGGCTCCCTGTTCGACCTCCTGAACCTGGCCCGGACCCGGGCGGGGGAGGCGACGCTGGCGCGGTGGCTCGTGGACCCGGCCCCGCCCGGGACGATCCGGGCGCGGCAGGAGGCGGTGGAGGAGCTGCGCCCCGCGGTCGATCTCCGCGAGGAGCTCTCGGTCCTGGCCGGCGAGGTCCGATCGGCCGTCCACCCGGAGGCGCTGCTCGGGTGGGCCGAGGCGCCGCCCGCCTTCCCCGGGGGCTCCCGGCATCTCGCCGCCGGCGCCCTCGCGGCCGGGTTCCTCGTCCTCGCCGCCGGGATCGGGTGGGCGGCCGGCGCCTGGGGCGGCGCCTGGGTCGCGGCGTCCCTGCTCGCCCCCTGGGCGGCGTCCCGCGCCGCCCGGCGCAGGATCGAGGCCGTCAAGGCCGGGGTGGACCATCCGGCCGCGGAGCTGGAGGTCCTCCGGGCCACGCTGGAGCGCATGGAGGCCGCCCCGTTCCGGGCCCCCGCCCTGCGGGACCTCCGGGGCCGCCTCGCGGACGGGGACCTCCCCGCCTCGGGGAGCGTGCGGTCCCTCCTGCGGCGCGTGGCGTGGGTGGACTCCCTGAAGAACCCCTTCGCCGCCCCGATCCTCCACGCGCTCCTGATCGACGTCCACGCCGCCCTGGCCGTCGAGGCGTGGCGGGCGCGCCACGGGCGCTCCGTCCGCGGCTGGCTCGAGGCCCTCGGCGAGCTGGAGGCGCTCGTCAGCCTCTCGGCCTACGCCTTCGAGCACCCCCTCGATCCCTTCCCGGAGATCGTGGAGGGGCCGGCGCTGTTCGAGGGTACCGGCCTCGGCCACCCGCTCGTCCCCGCCGCCGGCTTCGTGCGCAACGACGTCGCGCTCCGCGCCGGGGGGGAGGGGCCGGCGCTGCTGCTCGTGAGCGGGTCGAACATGTCGGGCAAGAGCACGGCCCTCCGGACCGTCGGCGTCAACGCGGTGCTCGCCCTCTGCGGGGCGCCGGTGCGGGCGTTGAGCCTGCGGATCTCCCCCCTCGTCCTCGGGGCGACGCTGCGGATCCACGACTCCCTCCAGGACGGGCGGTCGCGCTTCATGGCCGAACTGGAGCGCCTGCGCGTCCTGACGGGCCGGGCTGCGGGCCCGGTCCCGCTCCTCTTCCTCCTCGACGAGGTGCTCGCCGGGACCAACTCCCACGACCGGCGGCGCGGGGCGGAGGCGATCCTCGCGGCCTTCGTCGGCCGCGGCGCGATCGGGATGGCCACGACCCACGACCTCTCCCTCAGCGAGGCGATCCTCCCCCTCGGGCCGCGGGCCCGGGAGGTCCACTTCGAGGACCGGCTCGAGGAGGGCCGCCTCGTCTTCGACTACGTGATGCGGGACGGGGTCGTCCGGCGCAGCAACGCCGTCGATCTCATGAGGGCGATGGGCCTGCCGGTGTGACGGAGGGCGCCGCGTCGAGGTGCTTCCGGCCGAGGATCACCGTGTTCTCGACCGCGAGCTCCCGGGTGGTGTCCGCCGAGTCCGCCAGCGCGGCGTGGTCCCCCAGGACGTCCGCCCCCAGGTACTTCCGGAGCCAGATCCGCTCGATGATGGGGTACGCCGCGACCAGCGGGAGCACGAGGACGGCGCCGAGGATCCCCTGCAGGAGCCCGCCGACGACGAGGGCCAGCATCACGGAGAGCGTGGAGAGCCGGAGGTTGCGCCCGTAGACCCGCGGCGCGATGACGTAGTTCTCGAAGAGGTGGTAGAGCAGGTTCCCGGCGAGCACGACCGCCGCCGCGAAGGGGGAGACGGTCAGGGCGAGGAGCGAGGACGCCAGGGCGATCGCCACGGTCCCCAGGATCGGCACGACGTCCAGGGCGGCCGCGGCGACGGCCAGGGGGAGCGCCGCGGGGACCTCGAGGAGCGAGAGGAGCGCGAAGGTGTACAGCCCGCAGAGGACCGAGGTGATGCACTGGCCGCGCACGTAGGAGCGCACGACCTCGGACACCGCCTCCACCGTGCGGGCCATGCGGCGGCGGTGTCGCCGCGGGACGTAGCTGAGCAGCCACGTGTACGTGCGCATTCCGTCCACCAGGAGGTAGAGCGAGGACATCAGGACGACGAGCCCCGCGGAGACGACCTGCACGACGGCCAGGCCCCACACGTGGGGCCGGGAGAGCCACCCGCTCACCTCGGGCGAGTCGGGGAGCGCGAGGACCTGCGAGACGAGGGTCCTGAGGACCGGGGAGTCCGCCGGGAAGTCCGCGACGATGCGGTTCCGCGTCCCCTCGAAGTCCCGGACGAGGGCGGCGATCTCCTGGCCGAGCGGGGGGACGACCAGGAGGAGTCCCAGGCCGATGCCGGAGAAGCAGGCGACCGCGATCGTCAGGACGGCGCCGGCGCGCGAGAGCCCGCGCCCCTCGATCCACAGGGCGACGGGCTGCAGCGACACCGCGAACACCACCGCGACGAGGAAGAGCAGGAAGGCGAGCCAGAGCTTGACCGCCACCACCACGACCAGGATCGCCAGGACGACGCGCAGGATGGCGGACGCCGGGAAGTGGACGTCGAGGCGCCGGGTCCGCGGGGCGGGCCGGCCGGCGGACGGCGGCGGCGAGGCGGTCACGCCTCGAGGGACGCCCGGAGCATCCACGCGTGCTTCTCGAAGTCGCGGGCGACCTGGGTGAGGACGTCCACGGTGTCGGCGTCCCGGTGCTCCTCGGCGACGCAGCGGGACTTCCGGACGCCCTGGAGGTAGGACTCGATGCGCTCGGCGACGAGGCCCGCGTGCTCCACGTCCCGCACGGCCTCCGCCGGGTACTCGGGCAGGCGCGAGCACTTCGCCGCGTGGCGGGCCGTCCCGAGGGCCTTCCCGCCGAGGGTCACCGCCCGCTCGGCGATCGTGTCGTTGTGGGCCGCGATGCCGGCCGCGAACGCGTCGAAGAGGAGGTGGAGCCCCGGGAACCGCGGCCCCTTGAGGTTCCAGTGGGCGACCTTGATCTGGCTCTGCAGGTCGAGGCCGTCGGCGAGGACGTCGTTCAGGGCGTCGGCGATGCGCTTGCGGGCCTCTTCCGGCAGGGGGCTCGGGCTCTTGAACATGGGCGTCCTCCTCGGGCGGGGGGTGGAGAGGCCGGGCACCCTACGGAACGCGCCGGGACGCCGCCATGGGGCGGAACCCTCCCGCGGCCGCGGACGGCCGCCGTGGGGATCCGCCCCATGGGCGCTCCCGCCCCGGGCCCCGTATCCTCCTCCCGGGCCGTCGCCGCCCCGGGGAGGAGCGCCATGAGCACCACCGACGTCCGTCTCGAGCCGGAGGCCGCGGCGTTCGCCGCGGCCACGGCGAATCCGCCGTTCCTCTTCGACCTCGGCCCGGCCGCGGGCCGCAAGGCCGTGGACGCGGTCCAGTCGACGCCGGGGGCCCTGCCTCCCGCGGACGTCGAGGACCGGACGATCCCCGGGGGCCCCTCCGGCGAGGTGTCCGTGCGCATCCTCCGCCCGAAGGGAGGCCCCCCCCTCCTGCCCGCCGTCGTCTTCATGCACGGCGCGGGCTGGGTGTTCGGGAACCTGCACACCCACGATCGCCTGGCGCGGGAGCTCGCCGTCGGCTCCGGGGCGGCGGTGGTGTTCGTGAACTACAGCCTCTCCCCCGAGGCCCGCTACCCCACGGCCGTCGAGGAGTGCTACGCCGCCCTGCACTGGGTCGCCGGCCACGGGAGGGTGCACGGCCTCGACCCGGACCGCATCGCGGTGGCCGGGGACAGCGTCGGCGGGAACCTGGCCGCGGCGCTGACGCACCTGGCCCGGGAGCGACGGGGTCCGCGGATCCACCGCCAGCTCCTCTTCTACCCGGTCACCGACGCGGGGATGGACACGCTGTCCTACCAGCGCTTCGCCACGGGGTTCTTCCTCCGCCGCGACGCGATGAAGTGGTTCTGGGACCAGTACGCCCCGGACCGGGCGCGGCGCGAGGAGGTCCTCGCCTCGCCGCTGCGCGCCACCCTCGATCAGCTGCGGGGGCTGCCGGAGGCGCTCGTGATCACCGCCGAGGCGGACGTGCTGCGGGACGAGGGGGAGGCCTACGCCGACCGCCTCCGCGCGGCGGGGGTGCGGACGACGGCGGCCCGCTTCCAGGGGACGATCCACGACTTCGTCCTGCTGAACGCGCTGGCCGGGACGACGGCCGCCCGGGGCGCGATGGCCCTGGCGAACGCGTGGCTCCGGGAGGGCTTCGCCGGACCGCGCTGAGCCGGCGGGGCCCCTCTACTCGATGGGATCGTGGGGGTCCGCGGGCTCCGGGACCGCCGGGGGCCCCCCGGCCCCCCGGAACTCCGCGGCCCACGCCGCCGCCTCGGCGAGCCGCCGGACGTCGAGGGTCCGCGGGCGGCGCTGGGCGTCCCGCCCCCGGCGGACGAGCCCCGCGCGCTCGAGCACCCGCAGGTGCTTGGAGATCGCCGGCCCGCTCATGGAGAAGGGGGCCCCGATCTCCTTCACCGTCGCCGGCCCCCGGGCGAGGCGGCGGAGGATGGCGCGGCGGGTCGGGTCGGCGAGGGCGGCGAAGGTGGCGCTGAGGGGGTCCATGGTGGTTACCTTATGGTTATGTAACCACATG